>NZ_CP128399.1:658035-987053 GCF_030389965.1 Candidatus Chlorohelix allophototropha | reverse complement strand
TGCGTATTGGGATCATTACATTGGAAACGAGCACCGTGTTTAGCGGGAGCGCCGCGACCTCGTTTCTGCTCATCTCTCACCACTTTTCGATAGAATACTCGGTTAGACTTGAGCCGCAGCAGCAAGTCATAGTCCTTACTGCTATTTTGAATAAATGCTTTGGTGGGGTAGTACCGGTCTCCCAGATTGAGCGGTCTTTCAGCAAAATATGGGCGCAATTCGCTCAGTTGCTGGCTGGCTACCTCTGCTGGTGTTTGACTGGTTTTGATCCTGCGGTTGGAGACAATGTATGTATGGCTACTGGTTTGAGCCGGCACCACCACCACGGTCGAGAATTGCCAACCCACGGTCACGGGCTTATCACAATTGGGCAGATTGTGTTTGTAAAGCCAGCCACGATCTGCAGATGTAGTGCTAAAGGGTCGCTCGATATTGGTAGCATCCACTGCCAGTACCAATCTTTCACCATCGAAGGGATGAGGGGCGTAGCGCACCATGGTTTGCTCGAAGCGAGTTTGGTTAACTTGACCCATTTGCAAAGCCTCATACAAACTGGGCCATTTTCGCTCAAAATTGGGCGAAAGGGTCAGTTCCAGTACCGATTGAGCCTGGCTTTCTGTCATAAGGGCATCCGCCAGATTAAACAATGCGTCACTGGCGTATTCAAAGCAGTCATAGATTTCGTGCCGAAATTCTTTAAGTGTGTTAAGGTTCATACGAGTAGTGTCCTTTCTCAATTAGAACATTACTCGTCTGGGCAAGTTGTGCCAACACTGCTTGCCCTTTGGTTTATCTAAACGTCAAGCTGTGGAGAAGATCCGGTTTTTATGCAATGCCCTCATTGTTATTCGCATGCCATTTCTAATCGCTCCAGGTTAACCAAACACGGTTACCCTACCTTTTTTTGTAATTTTTGCCGTCGAACTTTCAATGAAAGAACCAATTCACCCTTCAACAGAACTCAAGCCAAAAACCAGACAATCCTCGAAGTAGTACTCTACCGATTGCGGTTCAAGCTCAGTTTCCAGGATCTGACCGAAATATTTCTGCTTAAAGGCTTTCGCTTCTCAAAAGAGACTTTCCGGCATTGGCAGGAGAAATATGCTCCTCTAATTACCAGCGAGCTAAAGCAATCTCGAAAAGGTAAAGCCACCCTTCGCTGGAAAGCCGATGAAACACTTATAAAAGTAGGTTCAAAATATTATTATTTGTACCGAGCCATCGACAGTAACGGAAAGTTGGTGGAGGTAAAACTTTCAGAGGTTAGGAATATCGAGGCAACTACTTCTTTTTTCGAGCAGACGGTGGCTACAGTGGGCTTCAAGCCAACTCAGGTCACCAGCGACAAAGAAGTGACCTATCCCAAAGCAATCGAAAAAGCGCTGGGTAGTGGAGTGGAACATCGAGCGATTCGATATACTTAATAATCGACTCGAACAAGACCACCGCGGCATAAAAAGTAGATACAGGAGTATGAAAGGCTTCAAGAAGCCTGAAAGTGCTGAACGGTTCTGTCAAGCGTACGATGAGCAGAGAGACTTTTTTAATCACCGACGCTGGCATAAAGATAGGAAAGGTGCAAGGTGGAGGCGGGTAGATTTTGTCAGCAAGTTTTATCAGCTCAAGGGTAAGTTTACGAACAGGCAGTTAGTATGGCGGCAAAGTGAAATAGGAGTTTAAAGCTGAAAGGGTGCTACGAGAGGAATATTTGTTCTCTTGTCTGAAATTCGCCGGAACCAACCTCAAGATCATAAAACCATTATATCCAGAAACTTGCTTAGAGCGTTTACCAATATAAGGAGTAAGAGAGGTATAAGAACTATATTCAAACTCTTATTGATGAATTTCACACGGGGCTTTGCGCTGAATAATGTGACTTCCTTAGCTAACAGCGCTCCCAATAAGGTGAGGATTCCGACTAGGGCTAACATAGAATCACCATTACTGGATAATATTTTGCTGGGTATTAAGCTGATATTCATTGTAGTGAGATTTTGACCTTTCCTTGCCTAAAGCGCCACCAGAGAACAAATACACCACCGATAGCTGCCGGTAAACTGATCCAAATGACCCAGCGCGTCAACGTTGCCAACCAGTTTGTACTATTTCCCTCCAGATAAGGCATTAACAAAAGTACCGTTAGGTTTGCTGTCCCCTGAGCAAGTGATACACAAAGTAGCGAATTTCCCCACTTTGCTAGGAAAGCAAAGCTCAGCCCTATTCCAAATGCAATTATGCATTGGAGTAAGGAACCAGTACTGATGTTCAAAGCTGCATAAAGCAGTGAAACATAAAGAATGGCATACTTTCCAAAGGTTCGAGTGGAAAAAGTTAACAATAGACCCGAAAACAATAATTGTTCGCAAAAACCCGTGCATAATACTAAAACCAGAGTCCATGTAAGAAAAGAGACCCAAGCGAAAGGTTCGGACAGTATCGAAGATTGTAATATAAGGTATTCCAACGCGCCTAGCCCAAACCCGCCAGACGCAATAAGAAGTTGTAGGAATAAATTACCGGTTCTTAGTTTTAACTCAGCTGCGCGAAGCCCCGCCAGCCTAGCAACCTGCCAAATTGAAAATAATACAGGCAGGTATATCATAGGGTAACGGGCTATAGGTGGGAATAAATCCAGCGGTAAGCTCATCGAGAGAATTCGCAAAATCGCTATCACCATCAGAGAGCGGTATAAATTGGCTAGGTCAGAGTTCGCTAGATACGCGCTATGCAGGATAAGGGCTGAAAGAATTAAACAGTGCAGCGCAAGACCGGGCATTGGGTTAGCAGTAGCTATTAACAGTTCTGCCCCTGCGAAAAGAGCCAGATAAAACCAGCTTAACCTATAATGCACAAAAGGAGTGGGAGTAGCAATGTTGCTGGCTTTCACAGGTTTATGGATTCCTTTTAGTAGGGCTAATTCACGTTAAGGCGTAGTCTTAGTTGGCGGTAAGGGTCAAGATTATTATCGAAATATAGCAACAAATCAATTGTTCGAATTCCTACCTGAGAACCGACATTAAATTGCAGCGGTTGTAACCAGAAACCCTCGTTCTCTAGCTTTATTACTTCCGTTCTCGCCAGAACTTCAAGACCGTCTCGTATTTCAATCCGATAACTTACCTGCCGATTTTCCCGGTTAGTAATTCCAGCTTGAATCTTTATAGGCTGACCTATCACCACGTTATAAGGATAATTTTCGGCTTTTCCGGTTGATCCCAGAATGTAAAATTCAGTCAAATGCTCCGAACGAGAGGATTGTAACTCTATTAGCAAAAGACTCAGGAGTACCACTACAACCAGACCGCCAACTATATAAATAAGACGGGATGACGAATTTTGGGCAGGTTGCCATTTTTCAAGAGTACTTACCTCTTTCGGCTCTTCTACTATTAAACGTGTCTGATTCCCGCGCCTGATAACAGCAATTACACTGAAAAGTATAACCCATAATGAAACAGAAATGGTAATCGACCATAGGTTGATGCCTTGTGGGAGTAGGTTGAGAATAAGTACCAGTAGCGCTACTGCTGTAAGGCTTAAACCAAAACTGAGGGCAAGCCGCGATATCCAATCGGGCGCAACTTCGGAGTTGAAGATTGCCTGTAACATGGCATAACCCGGCGCCAACAACACCATAATCAGTCCAAAAGGCACCCTTAACCATGGTAAAGATAGTTGTACCACAACAGGTAGCAAAAGAGCCAGTAGGGTTATCAATAGCAAGTCAAAATTATTAGACTGCACTTTCAAACCTTTTAGCATACGGATGGCTTTCTTTTCATGGAAGCCTCTTTTTCTAACTCTACCACTTGCCTGTAAATTTTGGCTGTTTCTATGGCTGTTTTCTCCCAGTTAAACAAGGCAGCTTGTTCAATACTTAAGCGGCGCAAATGCTTTTGTAAATCAGGTTCGCTAAGTACCCGCTTTATTAAGGTAGCCATTTCCAATGTATCGGTTGGACTGAACAACAAAGCGGCATCTCCTACCACTTCAGGAAGGGAAGCAGCATTGGAACATATAACCGGAGTTCCGCAAGACATAGCTTCCAGAGCAGGTAATCCGAAACCCTCATAGAGCGAGGGAAAGATAAAGGCTGTCGCAATATTATAGAAATAAGCCAAGTCTGTATCCGAAACCCGGTCAAAAAAAACCACCTTGTCGCTTATTCCTAGCAGTTTTGCCTCATCCAACAAATATTGCCTCTCGTGACGGAACTCGGCAGCCCCAACTTTTAGTAATCTTACAGTGGGGAATTCTGCTGAAACCTTGGCAAATGCCGCTAAAAGCCGCCGTATGTTTTTGCGAGGATCTTCGGAGCCAACGTTTAGCAAATAGGGTATATCTTCACGCAGATTATAGCGTTGATAGAAATTGGTCGGCACTTCTTTAACTCTAAAATTCTGCCGATCTACTCCTTCATATACCACTTTAATTCGGTCAGAGGGATATGATAAGAGTCGAATAATGTCTTGGCGCGTATATTCAGAAACGGCAATTAGCATACGAGCTTTCTTCAAACCATACGCTGCCAACCGATTAAAGAATTTATCATAATATTTTAAATGGGTAGTGAACTCAGGGTAGTGATTATAGCACAGGGTAATCAGATCGTGAACCGTTACCACCAACCGCTTGACCTTTTTAAATGCTACGGCAGAGGCGTGATTCTGGGTAGTCAAATGCGTTACGGTGTTACCCACAGCGTCAGGTAACGCTACAGGGAAAGTGCTAAAAAACTTAGCCGAATCAAATCCCAGTTTTCCAACAAAAGGAGGAATAGAAGGGGTTTTAAAATCTGTTACCCCTACCGTTACCTCTTGCAGGGTCAATTCTTGGTAAAGGCTTCGAGCATAGCGCGATAAGCCAGTGGAACTACCTTCGCTTAGTCCGACCAACCTTACAGCAAATTGGCGTATCTCCTCCTCTTTCACTATATTATGACTCGTCATATTTTGCTCAGTTTTCGGTACACCTCAAATGTTTTCGCCGCCGCATTTTCCCAAGTAAACCCTGCCACTCGCTCGAAACCTTTTTTTATTAGCCTTGCTTTCAATTCACTATCTATCATAGCCTTCTCAATGGCATCGACAAGGCTAGGTACATCGTAGGGGTCAACCATAAGACCAGCGCTACCCACTACCTCTGGGAGCGATCCGACATTTGAGGTAACTACAGGTACGCCGCATGACATCGCTTCTAGTGGGGGAAGCCCAAAGCCTTCATACAGCGAAGGAAATACAAAAACTTCAGCGGCGCTATATATATCCGGCAGATGTCCATCTTCTATGTATCCGGTGAAGTTTATTCGATTTTCAAGTTTAAGACGCTGTAAAGCGGTTTCCACACCTCCAGTTTTCCATTGTCGCTTACCTACGATAGTCAGGTTAAGGTCTGGATAGCGCAGAAGTAAAAGCGCATAGGCACTGAGAAGCCCCTCCAAGTTTTTACGCCCATTTATTGCTCCCACATATAACAAATAAGGTTTTTTAATCCCATACCGCTCAAGTATTTGCCGTCTTTTCTTGCCTTCTGGCTGTGCTATAAAGTCTGCCCCCACCCCTTCCGGAATGACAAAAACCTTATCAGGATCTAGTTTTAAATAGCGGATAATATCTTGCTTAGAACAATTACTTACTGTAATAACGGCATCAGCTTTACGGGCAGTGTGAGGAAAATAGTATTTATACCGCCAATTATCCAGCCAATTATGCTTTTCGGGATAAATGTACGTAAAAGCATCATGGATTGTAACTACGCGGGCAACTCCCGCAGCATGACCAAAGAAAGGGGCGATTCCGTTTGGGTCATGAATTAGATCCAACTTATATTTTAGGGAAGCGCGGGAAAGAGCCAGATTTCCTATTGCCATAAGTGCGGGCAGCAAACGGCAACCTGTTAAAGGGTAATGCTCAAAATGATTCCATAACCCTGCTTTATCTTCTTGTTCTGTGGTCAGCAATACAATATCAGGGGATTCGGGCAAAGCATAAAAACCTTTTAAAAGCTCGGTGGCATAGCGACCTATTCCGGTGGGATAGCGGTCAAGACCATAAGTTAGATAGCCAATTCTCATCAGAGCATTAATCCTGAAAAGGGGTTTTTGGATATAATCGGTGTAATTGCGTCTCTCCATTATCATATATTATCAGAGCGTCCGGCGGAAATGGCATAACTTTTTGCAAGCGCTTACTACGCAATCTGTTAAGGCTACTATCCAGCAAGTAGCGTGTTATCGTTTCTCTTAGTTCATAACCATAAAAATCGTTGTGGTTTTTTGATTCCCCCCTTGCAATTGCATACGCGACCGAAAGCCGCTCATCAAAATCTGTCCAAACTTGTGAATATTGAACAGTTTTATCAGTCCAATCCAGCGCTACCAGTTCTGAAATAGAGTAGAAAGTCCATTTATTGCTAAGAGTAGGCTCGTTTGTGACTTTTAAGATAGAAACAAACGCAAGACAGGCAATTGCAAACGCAAGCCCTACCTTCCAGACTCTAATATATCTGGGAGGTTTCCAGTTTGCAAGGAAACGACCAGCCAGCGCCACAGACAACAGAGAAATTGAAGGGAAAAGGCGATATACCAAATTACCGCCACTACCGCTTTTATCCGCTATCCATGATAATACGCCTTGAATACCAAACCCAAGATATAAAAGCCATACAAAAGAGAGCACTGGTGAGTCAGGCTTTTCTTGCTTTACCAGCCATTTCCAACTCATTCCCAACCAGATAACAAACGCGGCTATCGTAATAATCCAGGTAGGTAGACTCAATAACAGGTAAATTATCGGATTTACCCATCCAATCACATCACTAACCGGAATATCAGGCTCTTTGGGGGTACTCAAGAATAGAGCTATAGCGCGATCCCAGATATTTCTAAGGAATACAAGATCGTGCATTGCCGGAGGGTATATATAAAAGGTAAATAGGTAAGCTAGAACTAGACAGGTTAAAATTATATAGCGAAAGCGGAGCAACGCATGAGACCACAATTGCAAGCCTATTTTACCTACCGGCAACGCTATTACTGTGGTCAAGAATAGCGCAAAAATAAAAGAAGCCCCCATGAGGTTATTAAAGCTCATCAGGGTGTAAATTGCGAAATAAAAAAGAATCACATAAGGAATGGATTTTCTGGGTCGCCCCTGTTTCTCAAAGCTTTTTACCAAAAAGTACAGTGAAAGCAACATGAGGCTTCTCGTAAACTTTTCATGGGAACTGCGAAATAACACAAACAAATATTCGGGCTGGGTGAAAAGTAGAAGCGTGGCAAGAATAGTGCCTTTAAGGCTACCGGTAAGCTCATAATAGAGTAACCACGCCGGTAGAACTGCCAATATAGCGGTCAAAGGATAGACCAACTGCTGTAAATCCGCGACAGTCAGACCCGTAAGGGTGGTGATAAAGGCGGTTAGGGCTTGGTAGGAATAGCCGTTTGGATAAACTTCACCACTGCTAGGCACCAATTGCTTATTTTCAATAAAATTCCGGGTTATCTTGCTCAATACGCTAGAGTCTAACTCTGCCCAGTTCCCACCATAGCGACCTATATAATAGATGGCTAAAAGTAAAACATACCCAACTAGGGTGCCACAAACAAGATAATTAGTCGCAACTTGAGGCGAGTTGCCTTGAGGTAGTTTCTGTTTATTCAGCATCATGCGCCTGACCTGAAGTTTGCCAATGCTTCCAGAAAACTAACCCACCTAGGGTAGCGATTGCCCCTAGACAAAGCAACACAAATAATAAGTTCGTGTCAGCCCAGAGTATTTGCGCAATATTATCCGATGAAGCCCCTTTCTCAGGTAAAACCGTAATCTGTTCAGAAACGTGACTGATTAGCTCCTCATTTTTATAGCGCAGCTTGGGAGTAAGCAACCATAGACCGGCGCTACTAGGAGTCCAGATAAAAGGCAGCGAAATTTTGCTGTTGGCGGGTAGTGAGATGGTCTGCGAACTTACTAGGCGCAGCTCTTCTTGGGAGCGCGAGACCCATAATTCCAGTTGACCCTCGCTAATATCTTCCTCCCCATCATTATTTATAGCTATTAGAACTTCATTCTGCTCCAGATAGCGTTTAGGCTGAGTGGAAAGTGTTACCCTTAGCGCAGGAGGGGTGGAGGGCGTAATTCTTAAAGCGCCATCCAAATCTTCCACCACATACTTACCGGGCTTGAGGTCTGTAATACCGGGTAAAGCTTTCTCCTGAGAGTGGAAAGCCTCTCTAAGCTCAAGAATAAATCTAAACGAGCCGTTTTTAAGAGACCGAAAATCACTGAAACTAGCATGGGAAAATAGTATATCCTGCCCCTCGAACTGATTCAGCATCGCCTTAAAATCTGTAGGCTGAAAACTTGCCTGCTGTTCCTTAAGTTTTTTGCCCAAATTCTCCCACTCAGTTTGATTGGTAGGGGGTAAGGTGACAAAAGAAAAGGCGTTTACCCGCGCTTTGCGAAGTAATACTTGCGACCCGTCCTGATAAACTAAATAATCTCCCGCCAAATTTAGCTGGCGAATTTCAGGAGTCAAGCTATCGCTTGAGGCAGGCGAACTATAACGCCACATATCGATATAGCCATCGTGGTCAAGGTCGGTGTAGCTAATTTCCGACTGCCCATCTAAATTCCAAACTCCTCCATCCGCTTTTAACAAGTGAAGTTTATGATCCACCGGGCTGAAATACAAGTAAGGTTTTGCCTGCAAGTTAAGCGAATACTCCCCGCGAAATCCGGCTTGTATATGGGAAAAAGCATCGGCAGGGGGGGTATTTTCAAGTCCGGTAATATAGCGCCAAGGCAATACCTTTTCGCGACCTTTACTATCAGCCTGTTCCACCGTCCATTCGTATATTATCTCTGAAGTCCAGTAGGGCTGTTTTTCTACTTCCACAAAAGTAGCCGCATCCCAGTTTTGCCCTGTTACCCAACCGGGTAGCTTTTGAGGAGGCACTGCCTTTATTGTAAATTCCGGGAAGGAAATTATCTGATCTATCGGCTTTGTCCCGCAAAGGCTCACCTGATAAGTCAGGTTATGATTGTGTTCTTTTCCCCAAGCATATTCTAGAATATTAATCGGTTTCGGAATAGACAAATCACCGGGCAATTGAAAGGGTAGCGCGGCTTCAAAGCGAATCGCTGTATCGGGCCACCCATCTTTTACGCCAGAAAGGTCATAAAAAGCAAAAGGATTCTCAAAATTGGTAGAATTAAGCTGTCCCTCCTTGATTCGGTTTAAGGAATAGACAAAAAAATTGCCCGGTTTCCCGCGTGAAGCTACAAACTCGGAAATCTGCACAATTTTGCCCTTTTCCCAGTCCACCTGAATTGGGGATGCGCTTACGTTATAGCCCTTAATATAATTCCCGACTATTTGGCTTAAATAGGGCCAGAATAATGCCCCGCTAATAGGCGCTTCATTTCCTTCAAAGTTTGCATTAATTTCTGTACGATACTGTCCGCTAACTGTGGGGTCTTCCGGCAGCGGAGACCGATCTTGCCGCCACTCGTATTTTGGAAAACCGCTATTATTAGGGTCTCGCACATGAATCTCAAAATCAAGCTGACCGTCATTTTTTAGTAATTTCTTATAATCATAAATAAAACCAGACCCATAAGAGCCTCTAAGCGAGCCATCCACCAAAATATCCAGATTGAAATTGAGCTTGCCATTTGGTTTCCACCAACCCTCCTGTGCCGTTACTCGCACAGTCCAGCGACCCTGATTTTCTAATATTCGTGGGCTACCGGCATATAGATCGTAGCGAACGTTACCATCACCGTCCCCATCGTCATACAGGTCGGCGTACTGCGCTTTTCCTTCGCGATGAAAATCCAGCGCCAATTTAACCCGCTCATCGTTAGCAACCCTGATTAGCCAGATGGAATCCTCATAATTCAGTTGCTTTTCCCAGCTTACATTGGAGAGCAGGTCTGTTCTGGAATACATTGTAATCAAGAAATGGGCGGTGGAGCTTTCCGAGAGACAATCTAGTTTTAATATTCGAGGTGATTGCGCGGCTCCGCTGCAATTCAAATCTGATTGAGCTAGGGCTGTGGATTGAGTCGGGGCAGCAATGAATGTCAGAGGTAACAACCCTAACAGAGCAAGCGCACCTATTTTCTTTGCCGACTTTATTCGGAAAAAATTGAATTTGAAATCCTTCTTTAGAAAAACCAACGCTATCCCTGCCATTAAAAGTCCGCCCACCGCCGGGCGGTAAAGGCGCACTATAAAGTCGCCCGAAATTTCCGGGAGTAAAAGTCGGCAAGTCGCGGCAATACCCATACTTGAAGCGGCAAAGCCAAACAACAACCCGGCGTGAAAGGTGCCTGATAGCCTGAAGTAGTAAAAAGCCAGCAAGGCAGTTCCAGCAAACGCAGACAACAGATAAGCTAAAGCCAGCAAAAGATTCAAATCCAAAGCGCCCAGCATATAACCACCTAGCCCAATGACTCCCACCAGCAAAAGGCGCAACAGGTTAGCCATTATAGGCAACATGGTTTTTTCAAGCGCAATCAAAGTAACGGTCAAGAGCGGCTCAAGCCCTAAAAATAGGACAGTAGGAGCTAGGATTACTAGGATAGGAGCAGCTGCAAGATATTTCGAGGTATAGAAGAACTCAATTACTATCTCAGGGAAAAACGCCATAAGCGCGGAAACGCTTAACCCCAAAACTACAACCCCCTTGAAATAGATTGCTACCAAATTCGAGGCAGCCTTCTTCCTATCATTAAGGTCATCGATCGAAGTGACCAAACTTCTAAGACGGGGGAATAGCACAGTATTCAGCAAAGGAGTTAGCCCAAGCGGTAAAATCCTCACCAAAGTCCACGCGATGTTGAGTAAAGCTGCCTCACCATACTGGTTCAGGCTACCAAGCCACACCAGCGCATAAGTGTAGTATAACGTCTGAAAAAGAGAAATAGTGTAAGATTGACCTGAAATAGGCAAAGCAACTTTAATATGAGGCAGCGAAAAAAATTTCAGCAAGGGACGCGCAATACCTGTTCCCCATAATAATAATATGCCTAACACACAGGCAAGCCCAAAGGATAGCTCAAGCGCTAATATTACGGATTTGCTGGATTGATTCAAACCTGCTACCAGCAACACTATAAAGGCGATGGGTTGCAGCAGATAAAGCAGGGCAGTTCGCCAGATTTGCTGTAATCCCTGAAAAACCCCGCACAGGAAGTCCGCTACCACCGATAGGCTAGCCGCCAAACCAACTAGGAAATATAAGTCGTCCCCTGTAATCAGAGACAGACACCCGCTTAACAGCAACAATGGTAGCAGTACTGAAAGGCGCATAAGAAACAGGGAGTAAAACATCCGGTTCAGTTCGGAGTAGTTTTTCACGATGTTAAAGCGGGAGAGGTGCTGAATGGCTGAAACGGTCAGACCAAAACCGAAAACAAGTGAAACGATTAGAAAAAGGCTTGTAAAGTAGGTGAGCCGCCCGTATTCATACGGTATTAGATTTCGCGCTACATAGAAACCGCTGAGGGCATTTAGAAATACCATCAGCGCGCTAACAAAAGACATCAGAATAGTAGTTTTTGCCAGAGCAGATTTCCCGTCCGGCTTAGCAATTTGCCCGCCCTGATTCTTACTTTGTACGGTCATTTTACTAAAAACCTATGCGCTTTTTAGGGTGGTTCATAATGTTAGCCTCAGCTATTTTATAATAAACACCGAGAGTCTGGTTTGCAACGGTTGCCCAATCGTATTTAAGGGCTTGTTTTTGACCGTATTCACGCAAGAACTTCTTTTTCCATTCATCTTGATATAGGCTCTCAATAAGCATAGCCAGTTCCTCAAACGAATAGGGGTCAAAAAAGATGCCCCCTTCCCCAATCACTTCCGGCAAACAGGTTGCTCTTGCTGCCAGAACAGGACAACCGCATGCCATAGCTTCTACAGTGGGCAAACTGAAACCCTCGTAGAGAGAGGGCTGTATGAGGATATCGGCAGCGCTATAAAACAGGGGCAAATGCTCGTCTGCCACCTCATCCAGAAAATGAACTGCCTCTGAAACATTGAACTGCTCAATTTCACGCATGGTTCTCTCCCGAAATGCTCCACCGGGCTTTCCAACTTTTAAGAGCAGTGCTTTCGGATAGCTTTTTCGTAGGTGATTAAGGGCTTGCCATAGTACGCCCAAGTTTTTACGAGGCAACTCACTTCCTACATAGAGCAAGGTAGGCTGGTTTTCTGGAAAGAATAAACCAAAGCGGGTCGCAAGTTGGCTACGGGCGTAAGCTTTATCTTGTGGCGTAAAGTGGGCGTGGTCAACCCCTAGAGGAATCGCTGTTATTTTATTTTCAGGTATCGCCAGATGCTTTATTAAAGTCATTTTAGTGTAAAGGGAATCGGCTAAAATATGCGTGGCTCTTCGCATTCCTGATAAAGCCAGCCGGAAAACTACTTTATCCACCAACTTCCGGTTGGTAAAATCGGAGGGGAAAAGCAAACCCCCTAGGTCATGCACAGTCACCACTGCCGGATTGAACCGTCTTGTCAGCAATACCTGCGCTCCCATTATCATTGGAATATGCAAAATTTCCCCTCGACAGTAGGGATATACCCGGAAAAGCTGCTGCACTTCTGCGCCTTGAAGTTGGAAGCTAGACTCCAAATTCTGCAAATTGGCTGCCAGTTGTTGTATATAATTTGTAATGCCACCACTGGAAATGGGGCGGTTGGGATTGTAGCCCACAAGCCTTATAGCTAGAGCTTCATTTTTGGGAGATGAAGTTTTCACCGAAGTCTTTAGCATAAAAGTTTCTACCATCGAATGCGATTCCTAGACAGAAACATGTCAAGCAAGGGCGATGCCCAAATGAAAAAATCCGCAAGCGTCAGAGGCAATAAATACAAAAGAGTGCGGGGCGAAATCGGACGCTGGTAAAGCTTGGCAGTAAACCTAAGATAACGCATTTTTGAAAAAACAGAATGCGTTAACACTAAGAACCAGATTGCTAGGGTTTTGGACCTGAATAATAGCGCTAACAGTGGACAAACCAGCATTATCAAGCCGATTGATACCGTTTTGACGGTTAGCCACAAGTCTTGTTTTGCGCGATACTGCCACCCGTATTGCAGCAGATTGCGCAACCAGCGAGATTGCTTGCGCCGATAAACCCCTAAAGCTTCCGGGTAAACCGTAGGTATCTGGCTGGCGCGGACATAGCGTATTCGAACGCCACTGCTAACCAAACGCCGGGCGAGTTGGTAATCGGTGCCGCTGGAAGCCGGGAAATTCATTCCACCGCTGCGGTCAAGAGCTTGGCGTGTAATAACCGTATTCCGACCGAGTAACCCCTGAATATAATGAGGGCTACGCGCACTTGAAACCGTATCGGAAGCCCAGAGATAGTCTGGCAGGGGCTTGCCCATCTGACAATCCCATGGGCGGGAAGCGCCGGTAACAGCCTGTTCTCCATTCTCTGTAACAGGCTCCAGCAAATATAGCAACGCTCTATCTTGGTACAGGCAATCTGCATCGGTCAGGTAAATAAGTTCACCACTTGCTCGTTCATAACAACGGGACAAAGCGTGTTGTTTGCCTTCGCCGGGAAACTGTTCCAAAATAAGGATGTTCTCCGCGACATGGCGGCATGCCAGCTCTAGGGTGTTATCGGCGCCACCGGCACACAAAATAAGCTCAATATCAGGATAGGTCAGATTTTTGAAAGAAAGCAGATGCGCTTCTATATTAGCTCGCTCATTCCAAGCCGCTACCAATACACTTATTTTAGGGGTGTAACTCAGTAAAGCTTCCCGATTTATTTCGGCTTTTAACTCAGTCAATAGTCGCTTATCGCGTTGCCACAGACGCAAATTTAGAAATGCAACCGCAGTTATCCCTATGGATAAAATGGTTTTACCTACATGCTTTTTCTCATGCTTTTTCTGTAGCAGTTTCTTTAAAATAGAAGATTCGGGCATTTTATAAATTGTCATCATAATCAGGTTATCTCACTTCAGCCAAAATTCAGCTTCAGCTACCGTTGCCCACATCTTGCCCTTCTGCCAGCGATACCGGATTTGTGATTGGCGGTTTTTGACTTCTAGGAATTCCGGGGTTTCTACCACCTTAAGAGCCTGTCCCTTTAACACACACGCTACTTCAAATGTTCCGCTTGTTGCTTCAGGCAAAGGGGCTTTTGAAACGTACCCTGCCAAAAAGCGAAACGCTTTATCACACCATCCCGCCACATGCAAAACATCGCGCACATCTGGCAAGTTTAACCTGTTTCTTCCAGCTTGGCGAGCAAAGCCACTCGCCGTTTGGATACCGCCCGTATCATCTTGACCATTCAGTAATCTCTGAAGCGACCCATCCATTTTGAAATCTGCGCCAAAGGTCGCTAACTCAGCATTAGCCCGTAATATATCACCTAACGCCGCTATCCAGTTCGGAGCAGTATTGGTTGTCCCATTGGAATATACCACAGTAGGAAAACTGCCTTCGCCGAAAGACCAGCTTGTAATAAAGCGCATAATCTTTATCGCCGAATCTAGGAAACGCGCCTGCCCACTCCACCGATAGCCTTTTAGCAGAGCAGTTACACATCTGGCGTTATACAGCGGGAAATATTTTAACACCATCTGATTATCTATACTGTTCTGAGCTACCGCGCCTTCCAACCTGCCCTGTTCTTTCCCGCACTGATATTGTAATATGCGGTTGAGGGTAGGTAAAGCGTAATAGTCCACCCAACGAGACTCCCCGGTCACTTCTGCCAACAGAAAAAGGGCTTCGCAAATGGTAGCCGCCTTATTTGGTACAAAGGTGTTTTTGGCAATGTTATCGCAGAAAGAACGGGATTGTTCATCCCAGAGCTTTTCTATCAGAAACTCTTTGATATTTTGCTCGGCGCAGATGGCATACTTAGGCTGGTCAATTTCCCCTAGGGCTAATGCCAGAGATAGCAGCCCTATATCGCAAGCTGCTTCATGCGGTGTCCCTGCGATAGCCGGATTTCTCTCGAAGGAAGAAGCTTTGAAATTTTTACTTTTTAGCTGTCCTTCCAGCAAATCATTTCCAGCTCGACAAGCTTTCTCTAGCCATTGTGCTTGTCCAGTATTTTTCCATAGCAGCAAATACCCAAGAATTATACCCTCGTAGCGCCAATCCAAGCCGGGACCAGTATACAGAAGACTCTGTTGCCACCAGTGCGCCACAGGTCCACCGTAACCGCCGGGGCAGCGCATAGTTTCCAGCCAAGCTTCCAACCGGGCAAGCGCGTCATCAATAGGGCTATTAGTCAGTTCGGACACGGCTCTAAGTTTTTCCAGAATATTTTTTCCAGTGTAGGGTTACAGCTTTACAACACACTTGCTTCTATCAGCGAAACAGTGGAAAGAGATGAAAGCCAACCGCTCGCCCTGTAATTAAGCCGGGCGGCAAAGTACAGGCGGTCGGAGAGAGAAGGCAACTGAGCCTTACCAAGCGCCGTACTAAAGCTATTTATCCCGGTTGATAAAAGCGTGTGAATCCCGTGTGCAGCTTCAAGCCGAAAACCTGACAGCGGCAGTCTTTTCTTAAGCTGGCGGATACCTCCCGGTTGCAATCCCAGCGGGTTGCCCTGCCATAAACGCCGTTCCGGTAATAGCCGCGCCAGTGGTCTGGAAGCAATTATAAGCAAAGTATTTCCACTTGTAATTAAAGTTGAAAAATGGCTCAATTGTGCCTGCCAGTCATCGGCTTGAGGTTCTATCCATAAGCTTACGCCTCCCACCGCTCGATTTTCAACGCTTTCCAAACGCATATTCAGTTCTGAGAGCAATTCCTGAATATTACACAGGACTGTTTTATAGCCGTTTTTTGCTAGCAACGGCATTACAGCATCCAACGCATACAAATACTCTAATGGGATATTGGCGACCGCAGTTTTCAAGCTAAACCTCGCCGGTCTGTTCCGGCTTCACTCAGCGCCTGAAAATATATTTTTTCCAAACGGGAAATGAGCGAAAGCCAGTTGTAATGCTCCTCAACTCTAGCCCGCCCCTGTATTCCCATTGTTTGACGCAGGGCATCCGATTCTAAAAGCTGCTCAATCGCTTGGCTCAATTGTATCGAATCACCCGGTGTGACCAGTAACCCGTCTCTGCCCGGTTCAACCACTGTACGCACACCCGGCATATCCGTAGCTATCACCGGTATCCCACAGGCTAGGGATTCCAGCAGCACCATGCCAAAGGCTTCGCCTCTTGTTGTTGAAGGAAGGATAGTAATATGCGCCAGCCTGTAATAATCCGGCAATTCTTCCTGACTAACCCTACCGACAAAAGTTATCCGAGATTTAATTCCTAGCTCTTCGGCATGTTTCTCGTATTCCTGTCGCAATTCCCCCTCGCCTACTATTAACCCTTTGTACGAGGGCGGAAGCAACTCCATAGCATCGAGGAAAACATTGACCCCTTTAAAATAGTGGGGACGATCCAATGCCGCTACAAGAAGCGCAATTCGATTCTGAGGCTCTAGCTTGTACCGAGCCAGCAAATCCAAACGAGGAACGCCGGGTGTAAAGATAGTAATATCAACCCCGTTTGGTAATTCGCCTATTATAGCCTCACGCCCTTTAAGCAGTGGGCGAGCGTTAGAATAGGTTGCATAATCGGTGGAGGTGAAAAGAAGCTTGGCGGCGCTACGGAGGGTCATGCGCCCGGTGGTGTGGCTCAATATGTTTTCAACCACTCCTAAAACCCCCGTTAGCAATACATCTTGGTGATAAGTTATTACGAGGGGTACACCGTGCAAGACCGCGCTAAGAGCCGACAACTCGCCTCCGAAGAAGGGATAATGGAGGTGGATAATATCAAAACCTCGCAACTCTTTCAAAAGTCCCGGCAAAACTGGAGCATTCCCAATTCTTATAAGAGGTCTGAGGCGATGAACCATAAACCCCTCACCCTTTTCTTGAGCGGGAAGCCCTTTCAATGTTCGGGTAAAAACATGCACTTGGTGACCGAGCTTGCCCAGTTCTCTAGAATTATAATAACAGACATTTCCGGTGCCGCCATGATAAGGTGGGAAGGTAGCAGTTATCTGCGCTATGCGAAGCGGGCGCCAGTTGTGGGGAGTACGGGCAGTTGTTGGAGTAACAACCACACTCATCAACGCCACATCTTAAGCTGGAAGGCTTTATAAGTAAGCCAAAAGATCGGATTTAGAGCTAAATCTGCAAGTTTAGCCAATGTTGGTCCGCTCAACTGCCCGATATTTAGCCTCCATTGCATTTCACGGAACAATTCATAATCATTTATTCGCCTGTAAGATTTTACAATCTTCCGTTTCTGGAGTATTTCCTTGCGCTGTATAAAAACCCAGCCATATGCCTCCAGAATTGAGCGAGTAGCGCCATGGGTAAACGCATAACCCCAGACCAGTGCCTCTGCCAACAAAAGAGCTGGTAATAAAAGCAATAGAGAGCGCGTTGAATAGCATTTCAATAATAGTAACAGGCGGTTGCGTTCCAGAAAATAGAGCTTGCGGGAAGAAAATTGATTGGTGTAATCATGATATATCACTGCGTCTGGTAGATAGACACATTTATAACCGGACAAGCGTACTCTAAGCGATAAATCGGTATCTTCTAGGTAAGTAAAGAAAGTGGGGTCAAACCCGCCCAACTCGTTCCACAACTCCGTCCTGATTGCAAAACATGCCCCTGAAATAGCCGGAACTATTGCGGAACGATAAAGTTCGGGTTCATCTAAAGACCAACCCAGCCCTCGGCAAGTGGTTATGCCAGTGAAATGCATTTCATTACCACATGTATTTGCCTGACTTGGTTTTTGCAACAGCATTATCCGGGCAGTAGTCAGTCCGGTTTCAGCCTCCTTGAAAGGAACCAATAGAGCTTCCAACCACCCCTCAGTAACGACTGTATCGGGATTGAGTGCAACTAGGTAACGCCCATTGGCTTCTTTAAAAGCGGTATTATTGGCTCCGGCAAATCCCTCATTTACCGTATTCTTTATAAGCCTAAACTGAGGGAAAAGCTTCTCCACCAGTTCGGCGCTCCCATCGGTAGAAGCATTGTCCACCACTATTACTTCACAGCCTTCCGGAAGCGTTTTCAGCACAGAGGAAAGGCAGGCTTCTATATGACGGCTATGGTTATAACAAACTATTGTAATAGTGGCAGTCTTTGAATATTCTTGGGTATTTTGGTGAAGGTAAGCCCTTGTTTTAAGGGTTTGCACAGACGAACCTATATATTCTAACTCAAATGAATGCTTTCCTGCCAAAAAACGTCTTACCTCCTGCTGACTCTATTGGAAAGTACGCAGTTATGTTGCATCGTTTTCTTCAAATCCAAAAAAAAGGCTCTTACCGAATGAAGAATTAGCCCTACAAAGATTGATAATACACCCAGTATTATTAGCATAATAGTGATTAAAGAGTACCCCAATGCTACTTCATGGGTTTCGGAGTATATGTCAAATACTAGAAGCCCCGTTATAACGCTCATCAATATGGCAAATAAGCCGGGTATCCCAAACATTAAGAGAGGACGATGCTGCCCCATTAAACGTGCCACATTTGAAATTATCTGCATACCATGTGAAAAGGGGTTGCGCTTGGACTTTTCTTTATAAATAACGCTGATTGGCACTTCAACCACTCGCAAAGTATGTTCTTCGATCAGAAATTGCATTTCTGATTCAACTGATAGACCCGAACCATTAAAATGTAATAACTCAATTGCGCGGCGTGAATAAGCTCTAAAACCGCTCTGTGAGTCAGTAACTGCAACATTACTTGCTAAGTTGACAAAGGAGGTTAGTAAATGCTGACCAATTTGCCGATATACTGGAATTTCACTTTTAATCGTTAAAAAGCGTGAGCCTACCACCAAATCGGCTTTGCCTGCCAGAATCGGTTCAAAAACTCTTAAAATTTCGTCTGGTTTATGCTGCCCATCGCCATCTATGAAAACGAGTGCTTGGGTGTCGTTTTGCTTAGCCCACTTAAGCGCAGTATTTACCGCCTCACTTTTACCCAGATTAGTTTCATGCTTTATAACTGTTGCTCCGGCTTGTTCGGCAATATAGGCAGTAGCATCAGAGCTACCATCATCTATGACAATTACTTTTGGAGCGTAGCGAAGTGCATGAATAACCACGCTGCCGATAAAACGTTCCTCATTATATGCGGGAATAACTACAGCCAAGCTTTGAAAGTGGTTTATCCCCCATGAGGGTGAAGTAAAAGATGCTTCACCACATTTTTCAATCCTGACAGATGTGTACACTAAATTGTATCTCCACAAATAGTTGAACGGTATAACGGAAGGCTACGTTACAATCTGAAAGGTATGCTAGACTCTTTAACAATTGGTTGAAAAGCGCGGTTTTAGAGCCTTGAGCAGAAGTGATTTGGGTGAATGCTTTTTTCTAGGTGTTGTCATAGCCTTTATTACATACCTTACACTAGGCTCTCTTTGTTAAATTTTCTGCTTCATAATGATTATATAGTTATAGTAAGACTAATACTATCTATAATTCACCTCATTTTTATATTTTTTATACACTTTTAATATCTATGGTGGATCTTTATCTAAAGCCCGCGAGCTAAGGTTTTCAGGAGATATTTCTAAGCTTTGTTTGTAAGTATAAGCCACATAGAATAGGCTGATTATGCCTATTTCACTCGCATAATGTACCTCATCTCCTGCCAAAAAGATAACAAAGAGCATCATCTGTAAGAGCATTAAACCCATTGCTTTTACAGGTTTTTGTTCTAGCAGTCCAGCCAATAGCGCTACTAAACTTAGTATAAACCAAGCAATCAGCCAGAGGAAATAAGCTTTGGATTGCATTGGGATTATGAGAGATATGACGGGAACAAGGCTAAAGCCACCGAACCTGCCGGGCATTTCAAGCCCTTCCGCCGCTCGTTGGGAAGCGGCGCTGAAAACTGAGCTATCAAGCTTGGCATCAACAGTATCCCATCGAAGGGTACCGCCCACAATGCTATAAACAAAAGTCTCACCTTGCCATAATAAGAATGGAACGATTATGCCAGCCCCAACAACTCCAAAAATCAAAAAATTCAGTAAAGCTTGCTTCAGCCCCTTCTCGCGCCAGAGAATAAGAAAATAGAAAGGAATAATAGGAAGGCAGGTCTGGCGGGCGCAAGTACATAGGGCGAAAAGAATAGTGGCTACAATCCAATGTTTATTACCAAAACAGAATAAAGCGCTACCTAGCAGAGCGGTGTAGGGCAATAAATATAAGTCGTGTCGCCAGATGTTATATAAATTTAGGGTAAGGGCAAGCAGTATAAGACCCCACCAAATATTAAGCTTCCTTTTAACAAGTTCGTAAGTTAAAGTTGAAAGCGCCAGTGCCGCAGGTAATTGCATCCAGCGCGGGTCAATCTGTAATAAAACTGACGGAACATATAGTAACCAAGTAACAGGCAAATAGCCGACAGGTGATACATGGTCTACCCCAGTGGGCAAGCGATACATTTGGTAGGGGGGCAAGCCTTTAATGAAGGAATCTGCTGCATTCTGTACCAGCGGTAGCATATCGGCGCGACCCGGTAGCAGAGGATAAAAAATAATTTGCAATACTAATATCAAGGTCAATAGCAAAAGGGATAAAATTATAAAGAAAGGCAACCGGAAAAAGAATAACGGCACCTCATAGCTATAACGATTTTGGTCAAGCCCTATCTTAAATATTACTAAAAAGATAAAAAAGCATAGCCCTAA
Organism: Candidatus Chlorohelix allophototropha; assembly: GCF_030389965.1. Classification (NCBI taxonomy): domain Bacteria; kingdom Bacillati; phylum Chloroflexota; class Chloroflexia; order Candidatus Chloroheliales; family Candidatus Chloroheliaceae; genus Candidatus Chlorohelix; species Candidatus Chlorohelix allophototropha. The sequence goes on along the minus strand of NZ_CP128399.1, from coordinate 966,312 downwards.
AATCCCCGGCTCAAACCAAAAGAATTGATACCCAATGTTGTTAAACAGTAACCCCTGAATGGAAAAAACGCCTATAACTGCAAAAAAATGGCACATGAATAAAAACAAAAGGAGCTTTTTATTGGGCTGCTGTGAATCAGGTTTTCCCGATTTAGAGGTTAATATCCCTACTATTATTATGAAAAGAAAAATAGCAGGAAAGGCATTTAAGAGTGGATTTGATTTTAGCCTAGTGTTGTGTACTAAATCAGTAAGGAGGAATAAAACAAATAAAGCTATTACGAAAAATTCCTTGACAAATAACGTTTTGAGGAAAATAACGAGTCTATTTTCGAATGACTTGTATCCAAACTTCAAGTATTTTGCTCAGATATTAAGAGGTTAAAGCTGCTATTACAATAGAGCCAGCTACTAAGAGCCGACTCTATTATAGAATACGCTTTTTACTACGGGTTTTTTAGCGGTTATGGCAAAATATAAAGGACAGCGCTGCCTATTATATCACTGCGCCTTCCGTGTCCCGCCACTACATAGGATTCGCCAGCTATCAGAGAGTTAGTAGACAAATGGATAACTAGGATTCCATCTCGATTAGCCCACTGATAACCAAGCGATACACTCTGCCCGTTTTTGTCGGTGTACCACAAATCAACTATTTCTGACGGTGCGTAGAAATCGGATACAATATCTAGGCTGTCACCGCTTTTAACTTGGCTGGTTGGAGGTGAAAATAGCAACACATTGCCATCGGTTTCATTCCTGTCGCCATTAGCAGAAAAGAAGACACGGGCTCCGTTGCTGGTTGTATTAACGGGGTGTATTCCGTTGTACCAGTCAACGGTAAAGCGAGCAAAGAGGCTGGCGCCTGTGGTATCAGCTTGCTTTACACGGAATACCAGTGTACCTCCTACAGTTACGCCTGCCCCGAGGTTTGGTAATCCAATCAGGACATAGGGTGTAGGAGCATCAAGCACAATCGCTTTTACCCAAGCTTTTGGATTGGTAAAGGTTGCGTAGCCTGTTTCCAAGTTTGGATCAATCGGAACTCTAACATTAATATCCTGCGCAATTCCCGAATTACTGATGTTTTTAACCAGGATATTGTAGGTGACCAAGCTACCGGCTACATTGGAAACTTCTCGGTCGGGAGTAACTCTTAATTGGGCAACCAAATCCCCTGGTTCGGGAAGCCCGACTATAAGTATTATAGTGACAACTTGATTGGGGTTCAATATAGGAGGAATGGTAGGAACAGAATCTACCGGAATGGTAACCTGATACGTACCCGGACGACCAATGGCAGCGAGCGTGCAATTAACATCAACTGAATTTCCCGGAACTAGGCTTCCGCTTGTTGCAGCGCAGGATAGCCAATTGCTTAAATCGCCGGTATAGCTAAAGTTACCCAGTGACCAGGCAAGCGTTCCGGGAGATAGCGCCGTGTTTGTGATAGAAAACTTGGCAAAGTTGCTATGCAAATCAGTAGTCAATGTTTTAATAAGCATATTTTTAGGCGCAACAATCATCCCGGTCTGGTTGATAAAGATATCTCCCAAGGTATTGTCTTGCAGCTTGTAATGATTGTGGTCCTTAACGTATTGTAATTGCGTGCCAGATAGGGAATTCCCCAATACGCCCTCAAAGGTAGTAGCGGTTGCATCAATATCAATGGGGTTAACAACCAATTCCATATATAATTGGCTTCCGCTCTGTCCGCTAAAAGCAGCGTTATTAGGGACGAACTGGGCGTTGGGGTTTTGAATCTTTACACCATCAATCCCAAAATTGGTAATTGCGGTTGCATTAGTCAATACTAACTTGATAAAATTAGCCGCAGTTTGGGTATTATCGGTATCGCGAATCCAGATGCCATTATCGATTGAATTTTGGATTGTAACACCGCTGAGGGTTACTAATCCTCCAAAGGTAAAGATGTTGGGGGGGATGCGAGTGTCTTGACCTCTACAAAGAACAGGGTTTGTACTTTTATTCTCAAGGATTACCCCGTTGGTATTGTTATCTAAAGTACCACCGCTAATGGTCAGACCTGCTGCACCACTCACACCGCAGATATAAGCGCCGATTAAAGCCCCATCTACATTATTGTTGCTTACGCTCAGGCTTGTACTTCCATCTATATGGACAAAAAGCATACCCCTCTGATTCTGGGTAGCCGCATCCGTTATGGGGGCGGTATGCATAGTATTACCGCTAATAGTGTAGGGTACAGGGGTGTTTAATAATTCACGAAAATATAAGCCGGTATCTCTTGAGGTTATGGTGTTTCCGGTAATCAGCATTGGGGTAGTGCCGGTTCCGGCGGTAGCATATTCAGAGGAGATTCCGATATAAGCATCCGTAATGGTATTGTTTTGGACCGTAGCGTAGAAATTATTATACATTTCAATCGCTCGACCCTGCCCATAAATACCGCTTATCGTGTTATTGCTTATGACATTACCGCCAGACTCAGTGGTATCATCCGGTCCTGTCAATACGATACCATGGAAGAAATTCTGGACAACATTATGCTGAATATTCAGGTTAGTGGAAGTTTTCGTCGTAAAAACGGCATTGTTTGTAGTAAATGCACCGGCGCCACTTATGGTAAAGCCGTCGATTGTCACGTTACTGGCATTAATGCTGATTAAAATATCGGCAAATGGATTGACGGTAGCAGGGTCTTGGATTATGGTAGTTGCAGCGCCGGCTCCCTGCAAAGTAACCGGGTAGGTAATGGTAAGAGTTTCCTTGTAGGTGCCTGCTGCAACATTAATTGTGTCGCAGGTCCCAGCCCCAGCAGCTAAAGCGAGGCTTATAGTAGTGTAACCCGATGGTACTGCACAGGTAGCAGCATGCGCCTTTTTAATACCCGGCATAAATATTATCGAAAGAGCTACGGCTAAAAGCGCAAAAGCGAGCAAACTAATTCTTGATTTTACCCGTCCCCTGATAAAGGGAGTAGCCCCAACATTATCTTTACCACTCATCAAATTGCTTTCCTTCCATAATTCTAAATATGCGATAAAATAACGTACATCAAACCGGGTTAAGCCGAAAATGAACCAAAAACCAGATCATTTTTCCGATTCCATTTATCTATCTAATGATGATTGTTAATTTTAAAATGTTAGAATTAGATTTCGGCATAGTTATAATTGTTTATTATATCACCACGGACACTAGTCTACAATATTTTAATGAAATTTTTATATGAGCATTAAAACCTTACTTTCTTCAAATGTTGACACACTGTATATTGTTTATCTAAACTTGCAAGTAGGCAGAGGCAAAAATCTATGAAATATATAATCAAGGTAAAATATGTGTGGTATTGTCGGAATCATTGATCTGGAAAAAACGGTTAATCCAGATATACTACTAAAAATGTGCCAGTTAATTTCACATCGGGGTCCGGACGATTCCGGCATCTTTCTGGAGAATACTTCCAAATTTTCCATAGGACTGGGTTCCCTGCGTCTTAGTATTCTTGACCTTAGTTTGGCAGGGCATATGCCGATGAAAAACAGAACCGGAGATATTGTACTAGTCTATAACGGTGAAATTTATAATCATAATGATTTAAAAGTTGATTTGGAAAAACGAGAATATTTGTATCATTCTCGCACTGATACTGAAACTCTGTTATATGCCTATGAGGAATTTGGCTTAGATTGCTTTAAAAAGTTGAATGGCATGTTTGCCTTGGCAATATACGACCGGATCAATGCTAGAGTGGTGCTAGCGCGAGACCGTATGGGTATAAAGCCGCTGTATTATTTCTGGAACGGAAAAAGGCTAATATTCTCTTCTGAATTAAAATCTCTGATGACTCATCCAGACATAATCCGCAAACTTAATCCTAAAGCCCTCGATTTATATCTAACTTTCGGTTATGTGCCCTCTCCTTACTGCCTGATTGCAGGTGTGAAAAAGCTTCTACCGGGTCATTATATGGTGCTTCAAGAAGGTATTCTGAAAGATATCCCTTTCTGGACGCCGACTCTTTCTATTCCCAATCCAGACTTGCGAGATGACCGACAACTTTCGGAACAGATTCGGGCGACTCTTGATGGAGCAGTAGAAACCCAATTAATGAGTGATGTTCCGGTGGGTATTATGCTAAGCGGAGGATTGGATTCCACTATAATTGCTGCCATTGCTTCAAGGAAACAGCTGAACTCATTGCATACCTTTTCTGTAGGATTTGAAACTGGTAAGTCTCGTATGGAGGAAATGTACAACTGGGATTCTTTCTACGCCAAAAAAGTGGCGCTGAAACTAAAAACCCAGCACCACGAAGTATTAATCAAAGATGATTCCACTTTAATTCAACTGTTAGAAAAGTTGCTATTTGCGTTGGATGAGCCTGTTTGGGAACCTTCTTATCTGTCAATTTATGCAATGTCAATACTGGCAAAAGAAGAAGGTGTTAAAGTGCTATTGAGCGGGGATGGTAGCGATGAGCTTTTTGGAGGTTATCCTTGGTATCTAGGAGCTACCACCTTAGAAAAATATGAGCGAATCCCGTTTCTACGCCAACCCTTACGCTTGGCAAGCTCTATCCTTCCTTCTAGCATTTTCCATAAAAAAGTTACAGATTTATATCTAAAGTATCGACAGCCCAATTATATTAAATACCTTCAAAATTACAGCCATTTTAAGCCCAGCAGTCTAGCAAAACTCATTCCTAGAGCCACAGAAGGAGTTAGTGTGGTACAGGAGTTTTTAGATTTAACCCTTAAACCTGTAAAAGAAGCCGCCACTGCCGACCAATTTGCCTTTGCCGACTTATTATTATGGGTTAGAGAGCATTTTAACCAACGTATTGATCGCATGACTATGATTTCCTCAGTAGAGGGGCGCGTACCTTTTCAGGATAATTCTATAGTAGATATGGCTTTGACTATAAGGGTTAGCCGTAAGTTTAAAGGCACAGAACAAAAGACTCTTTTAAGAGAAGCTTATAAGGATATTTTGCCCGATTTTGTCCTAAACCGTCCCAAACGTCCTTTTGCTGCGCCGGGTAAAGCTTGGTTAGAGGGGATTCTCAATGAATATGCCTTATCTCAATTGAATCAGTCTTCGTTTAAAGGGTTAGGTCTGTTCGATGGACGGGCTGTAGAGTCATTTGCGTATCCTTTTCTAAGAGGGGAAAACTCCCACTATGAAGAAAACGAGCCATTTATTTCTATCTGGAATCTGTTAGCGCTGACTATTTGGCTGAAGCAATGGAATATTAGCTCATAATGAGTTTGACCCGGAAAAGTGGAGAGTAGGAATACACTTTCATAAGGGTGTTGTAGATTGTGGTTGTCAATAAGGCTCCTCCGCAGGTTCGCTGATCTTGGCTATGTTTACCAGTATAATTAACATATATCTACTCACTGTCTCTCAAAGAAAAGAGAGGTGGGTTTGCTTTGTTTCCAATTCTTTTTTCCCATACGCCCGAATTGGAGTTTTTAGAATTTGAAGTTGCCCCGGAATCGTGGAGTAAAGGAAGAGGCAGAAATGGGAGATAAGCAGAAAGAGTATCCAGTAGAATTTAAGCGAGAAGCAGTGCGGTTAATGGAAACCAGCGGTAAAACAGCGGTACAAATCGCTAGAGAACTAGGGGTATCCGACAGTGTACTCTACCATTGGCGTAAAATATTGGCTGAAAAAGGAGAGCAAGCTTTTCCTGGTAAAGGTCATCAAACTGAGGCTGAAGAAGAACTCCGTCGGCTGCGAATGGAGAATGAACGACTGCGGATGGAAAGGGATATCTTAAAAAAAGCCCTAGCCATCTTCACGCAGAACCAAAAGTGAGGTTTCAGTTCATTTATGAGCACAAGCAGGAATTTGCGGTGAGGTTAATGTGCAAGGTGCAGGTGGTTTCTGAGAGCGGCTATTACGCCTGGCGGAAACGACCAGAAAGTGCCAGAGCCAAGGCTGACCGGGAACTAGGAGCAGAAATTGAGCCTATATTCGAACAATCCCTGGAGTGAACCCTTTCAGACCAGACCACAAACTAAGAAGAAATGGGTAGAATAAAAGCAGATTAGTATGTGAAAGGACTGGAAGCAATGAAGGGAAGAACCTTTACTCCGGAATTTAAGTTGAAACTGGTCAGAGCGGTGTTAAGTGGCGAAAAACCCATAATACAACTCTGCCGGGAACATAATCTCAGTGACAGCCTGATCCATAATTGGAAAAAACTCTACCGGGAGAAAGGGGAAGCCGCTTTCACCGCTCCCACCCAATCCCGCACTCTTGCGGCCTCAACCGAACAGTCGGAGTTGGAAGCCTTACGCCAGCGAGTGGGTGAACTGGAACGACTAGCGGGTCAACAGGCCCTGGAAATATCGATCCTAAAAAAGTCTCGACGATGCTGAATTGTACCCCATCGCCCAATGGTGTGAAATGATCGGTGGGTTATACCGGCTCAGCCAAAAGCAAGGACTGGGCTATTCTCTGAGGAAATTATGTCATCTGTTTGGGGTCAACCGGGCTTGGTATTACCAGCGCCAAAATAAGGTGGAAAAAGCCAACCCGGAGGAGGAAAGCCTGAAGCAAAGAGTGGAGCAAATACTAGGTACTTACAGCGGGTATGGCTATCGGCGCGTAACCAAAGCCTTACAAAAGGCAGGTGAAAAGATCAACCACAAGCGGGTTAGGCGCTTACTGAAGAAATGGGGGTTGGGCTGGAAACGCTGGAGACGGAGGAAACCACTGACCAGTGTCAATGATCCTAAAGCTGCCAGAGAGGCAAATCAGTTGGTGACGGCTATTTTGAGCCAGGTGCGCCTCAAGCAAAGCTACTCGCTCCAAGGCTTGAGCCAGCTTTTGCCTAAGTTCAGCATTTTCAGCTTTAGCCTGCTGCAATTCTTCTTCTAGTCTCATCTTGTTAATTTACCAAACCTGTCAATTTTCCCTGCTTTGTCTTACTGCCGCTTGTTTCTACTTACTGCCAAGCTTGACCAAATCTTGATATTTCTCCCATCTTGCCTTGATTTTTCTACCCCATACTGAATGTAGAAAACATTCCAACTCCTTATGATAAGGAAAGGCAAGCAGATTATGACTACCGCAAGTTCAGGAACAGACAAAAAGCATCCGTTCCCAATTCGGCGTAAACCCGAACTGGTAAAAGACACCAAGCAAATTCATCTTCTTCGCCGAGCATCGCAGGTGGGCTTCACCACATTAATCGCTTACCACGTGGTGGGCAATCTCATCAACGGCGATAACGGCGCTATCGCCAATCCAGAGGCTTATTGCCCCTTTGGTGGTCTCGAAACTGCCTACAACTTCATTTCTACCGGTGGTAAGTATATAGCGCATACCCACCTTTCCAACGTAGTGCTGCTGGTGGCAGTGCTAGGTCTGACGCTGGTCTCTAAATCCGCTTTCTGCGGTTGGATTTGCCCGCTTGGTGCAATTCAGGATTGGCTGCACAATTTCCGCCGCCTCTTCTTCAAGAAAGACCTAAAGCTACCCTTCACTATGCCACGCTGGCTGGATAAAGCCCTTCACGGTGTCAAATACTTAGTGTTGGCTTGGTTGCTGTGGGAAACCGCTCAGGCTGGATATATGGTCTTCCGCGATTATGATCCTTGGTCAGCCCTGTTAAACCTGGGTAAAGAAGCCGCGCTGGGTGGAACTATTATCCTATTCACCACTCTGGTGTTATCGCTGTTCGTAGAACGACCTTGGTGTACTTATGCCTGTCCACTTGGTGCAACAATCGGATTGGTGGGAAAAGCTAGTTTGCTGAAAATCAGACGAGATGAAAGCACCTGCCTATCCGGCTGTACCATCTGCAACAATGCCTGCCCTTCCAAACTGGAAGTAAAGAAAATGAAGAGTATCAGCAGCAGTGAATGTGTAAACTGCATGAGTTGTGTGGCAGGTTGCCCGACCGGAGCGTTGGCAGTGCGTTTGCCGATGCTACCGACTTTCAAAAAAGAAGAAAATGAACTGGTAATGGCGGGAGAAGCCGCTAAGAAAGAACTGTAGAGGAGGTGAAATTATGGGAACGACTACAAAGCGGCGACTGGCACCGAAAGTAAACCATTACGTGTATGGGGTTATGGCAGTAGTTACCTTTATGGGGATAATTCTGGGAGCACAAGCAATGGGCGTGTGGACTACCAGTGGCAAAGTGGATACCAGCGGTAAGGCAGTGGAGATTACGGGCAAAGACCCGCCTGAGATAAAGGGCTGGATGTTACTGGGAGATATCGCAACGGCTTATAATGTACCGCTGGCAGCTATAGTAGCGGCTTTCAAGCTACCGGCTGACACAGCAGCTTCTACAGCAGTAAAAGACTTAGAAGGAAAGGGCGAAAACTTTTCAACTACCACCCTAAAGGCATGGATAGCGCAAAAATTAGGAGTAGCAGCCCCACCAACGGTTTCTACACCAAAAGCCGGAGGAGATAAGACCAAACCATAACAATCTGCTTGTTTTTCAAAGAGCAGTAGTGGAAGAATTTCTTTCCACTACTGTTTTTTTGTTGGTGAATATTCTTTAACTATTCTTCATATTTGCCACAAAGATTCTTCACTTTTTCTTGTTAACATATTAATGTGACAGCCGGATGAGAAAATACCAACTTCAAACTTCAAAATTGCCATTAAAACTAGAATAATAAGGAATAAAGAGACTAAATGTTCAATTATAAAGCCTTGCTTTTTTAGGAAATAAGGCAACAGCAAGCTGAGCAGCAGATAAAAGGCAGCAAGTTATGTGCGCGAACCGTATGAGTATGCTCAGGGCATCGGCTATCAGAAAAAAACCAACCCAGCTCTTCAAATTTTTGACCGCAAGCGGGTCGTAGACTTTCTAACTGCGGATTTACCTCCTGCCCCGCCCGATTTCAAACGCATGATAGGGTTAAACCGGGACGGTTCACCAGAGATGCAAACGCAGCTAACCGAATTACAGTGGGAGGAGGTGCGGGCTAAAATTCCGACGGGGGCGAAACTTCTGGATATTCGCGAACCGGAACATTACTGGACAGAACATCTCCCTGGTTCGCAAAGTGTACCGTTCACCGCCCACACTTACTACCAGCAAAGTCTCTTCCACCGATTTCCCTTTGAGGCTGTTTTCGCCAAATTCGATTCCACCACCCAAAAAGCGATAAAAGTAAGTTCTCGCTTGGGGTCGTACCCATCATAAACCAACAAGCTATTCTCGTTTTGTATGGCGCAAAGTACAATAGGGCGAATTTTACCGCTATGCATCGTAATAAACTCCTTTTCATTTCCCACTCTTAATGACTTAATAATAATATCGTTGTATAATTATTTCCACATTCGCCACCGGATACGGTAAAATGTGGCTGGAGAGAATTAACAATACGACTGCCGCAAGTATACGGCGCGAGACCGGGGTTAGGAAGTGACAAATATTACCCTTGATCAGGCTTTAAACGAACTCAAATTTGGCGGACCGGAGTTACGCAGTCGGGCTGCCCTTGCACTAGGCGAACTTAAAGAGGCTTCTACTGTTCCCTATTTGCTACAAGCGCTAAATGACCCCGAAGGAGAAGTGCGGGCTGCTGCCGCTCAGGCGTTGGTCGAATACCGAGATATTAGAGCTGTTCCCATCCTCATAAAATTGTTGGAAGATCGTTTTTTGCCGGTGCGAGAAGCTGCTGCGATTACTCTTGGATTAATCGGAGACGCTACGGCTCTAAAACCGCTAATTAAACTGGCAGAATATGGTTTGCGAAATTCACCAAATAGTGAAGCCCAACATAAAGCCACCATTCAGTCGGTTATTGCCCTTGGTCGCCTCAAAAATGAAAAAGCCCTAGAAATACTAATCAGAGCCTTGCGCAAGGGTTATATCCATGCACCTAGCGATTGGCAAACCCAAATGAGACAAGCAGGAGCATTTGGCTTGGGTTTTCTTGACACCCCTGCCGCTGCCAATGCCTTGATCGAGGTTTTACGCGATAGCGAACCGCCTCCGGTACGTAACAGCGCCACTACTGCGCTGGGTATGATGCAACAAGATAGAACGTTCAGGATTCTGCTAGAAAATTCAGCATTCAAGCCCTTTGAAGATAAGATGCAAGTTTTCAGACGGCAGGAAGGTATCATTATGGCGTTGGGCGAAAGACGTGATCGCCGCGCTGTACCCTATATTATACCGCTGATTAACAGCGAATTTCCCGAAGTGCGAATGGCGTTAGCGCGCGCGCTGGTTATGTTGGGCGAAGATCAGCACGCAGAGAGTTTGCTTCAGCTTTTGCGAGACCGTATGCCGGAGGTGCGCGCTGCGGCTGCTAACGCTTTGGGCGAGTTAAATATCCAGCAGGCGACCGAAGCTCTCAATGTAGTATTGCAAGACCCAAACCAACATGTGGCTGCCGCTGCCGCCAACGCATTGGATAGTATCAAGCAATTGCCGCCGGGTACTACTGCCTCCAGCCTAAGCGCAGGTGGGCGGTTTTTGCCATCGGCAAGCACCAAAGCACGCGAAAATAATTAAAAAGCTAATTCTACCAATTGCTTAATCATTAGCTCTTTCCTCCCTCCCTTCGGGGTAGGGAATTAAATATATATCTAAAACTAAAAATTTTGTAAAAATTTGTGCCGGCAAAGGTCTTGATGATTTTTGCCCGGCTGTTTTGCATTGGCTTTTATTTATACATTAGTGTAATGAGGCACTTATGAGTTATTTTATGGGAATTGATCTGGGCACTACTGGCGCGAGAGCCATCATTGTAGATGGTGAAAACGGTCAGGTAGTAGCGGCAGGCAGCAGCGAATACCTTCTCTATACCCCCCAACCGCTCTGGGCAGAACAAAACCCGGCAGATTGGTGGAGCGGTACAATTGAGGCGGTTAAAAAAGCGCTTTCCGATGGCGCGAAAAAACTGGGGAAAGCCCCCGAAATCGCCGCTATTGGATTGAGCGGACAAATGCACGGTGTGGTCTTGCTGGATGAGGAAGGTAGTGTACTTGGACCTTCCCTTATTTGGTGCGATGGTCGCGCACAAGCGCAATGCGACTACATAACCGAGGAAGTAGGCGCTGAAAAGCTTATCGAATTGACCGCAAACCCGGCAATAGTAGGCTTCAGCGCGCCAAAACTGATATGGCTGCGCGAACATCGCCCAGATCAATTCCTAAAAGCAGCGCATTTCCTGTTACCAAAAGATTTTATTCGCTATAAATTGACCGGAGAATTTGCCAGCGAGGTTAGCGATGCCAGCGGTACGCTTCTATTTGATGTGGCAAATCGCAAATGGTCAGAAGAAATGTGCCGCAAGTTGGAAATCGATTCGGATTTGCTACCTGATGTTTATGAATCGTGGGTAGTGTCCGGACAGGTAAGCGCACAAGCAGCCGCGCAAACCGGTCTAATGACAGGAACGCCTGTGGTTGGCGGCGGTGGCGATCAGGCGGCGGGTGCAGTTGGTAACGGGATTGTCCGAGCAGGGTTAGTGAGCAGCACTATCGGCTCAAGCGGAGTAGTATTCGCCCATAGCACCGCCCCAGTGCTCGACCCCGGCGGCAGAGTACATACCTTTTGCCATGCCGTACCGGGGGCATGGCACGTAATGGGCGTAACACAGGGCGCGGGTATCAGTTTGCGCTGGTTCAGAGACGAAATAGCGGGCAAACACGAAATTGAAGCGGCACAAGCTTCTGGTACAGACATATATGAAATTTTAACTCAGCAAGCGGCAGAAGCCTCGGCTGGTAGCGAAGGCTTGATTTTCCTGCCTTACCTGATGGGAGAACGCACGCCACATCTTGACCCGCAAGCACGCGGAGTCTGGTTTGGTCTAACCGCCGCGCATCACCGCAGCCATTTGGTGCGTTCGGTACTGGAAGGGGTTTCATACAGCCTAAAGGATTGTCTCAGCTTGTTAGAAAACATGGGTTTGCCGATTGAGGAAATTCGGGCAAGCGGAGGTGGTGGCAAAAGCTCGCTATGGCGGCAAATTCAAGCCGATATGTTCGAGCGTGAAGTCGTTACTATTAATGCTACCGAGGGACCCGCTTACGGGGTAGCCTTACTGGCAGGAGTAGGTACAGGATTCTGGAAAGACGTGCAAAGCGCATGCGATTCTAGCATCCGAATAAACTCACGTACCGCCCCCATCCACGCCAATTCAGAGGTTTATCGCAGATATTATCCGCTTTATAAAGAGATTTATGTAAAGTTAAAACCGCTTTATCGTCAATTGTAAGCATTTAAGAACTTTTTTAGGAGGGGAAATTTTCATATTATGCAACTTGTAAAGAAACCGGCAATATTTAAATTATGGCAGTCTGAGTTCAGCGGCTATAACGCCACCCATTTTAAGAGCGATATTATGGCTGGTCTTACGGTTGCGGCTGTAGCGTTACCGCTCGCTTTAGCTTTTGGGGTCGCCAGCGGCGCAACCCCCGCTGCTGGTCTGGTCACCGCAATAATTAGCGGGTTCGTTATCGGAGCATTGAGCGGCGCACCTTACCAAATAAGCGGTCCTACCGGAGCGATGTCCGCTGTGCTGATACTGGTCGCGCAACGCTACGGGTTACAAGGCTTGTGGATGGCAGGTGGGATGGCAGGTGCAATGATTTTGGTACTAGGAATCCTGAGACTGGGACGGGTCGTGAACTTCATTCCTGCTCCGGTGATTACTGGTTTTACTAGCGGAATCGCGGTTATTATTTTCGTAGGACAGATTGATAATTTTTTAGGCGTAAAAACTAAGCCTGCGGATACCACTACCTTGAAAATCATCGGCTATTTCACCGGGTCTATACCAAACATAAACTGGAATTCGATTGCATGCGGCTTGATAGTAATGGCGGTGATGATGACGCTTCCCAAGATAACGCTTACCGCTAAAGTTCCTGCGGCATTATTGGGAATCGTGCTTTCCTCCCTTATATCTTGGTTATTGAACTGGAACGTAGCGCTTATCGGTAATGTACCTGCCACCATTATCCTTGATGATCATTTCAATATTGACCCTAACCGCTTTTCGCAGATTGGAGAGCTGCTAGGTCCGGCTTCAGCCATCGCAGCGCTGGGCGCAATCGAGAGCTTGCTGGCAGGGGTAGTAGCAGGGCGTATGACCGGGACAAAACTCGATGCAAATCAGGAGTTGATCGCACAAGGTTTTGGCAATATGTTGCTACCTTTTGTAGGGGGAGTACCGGCTACAGCCGCTATTGCCCGTATCAGCGTGGGAGTCAAGGCGGGCGGTGTCACTCGCATGGTTAGCTTTATTCATTCCGCCACACTGCTAGCAAGCGCTCTTTTACTGGGTAGCCTGATCGGTCAAATACCGTTAGCCGCCCTTTCTGGAGTGCTAATGGTAACAGCTTGGCGCATGAACGAATGGCATTTGATAAAGTTTTACTTCAAGCGCCGCCTCAAAAGTCCTACCTTAGTTTTGCTTGTTACCATGATTTCCACGGTAACCTTCGACCTTACTCAAGCGATTTTGATCGGTATCATGTTTAGCTTGCTATTATTTATCAGCCAAGTAGCAAGCCTCGATATAGTACCTACCGAAGTGGATTGGGAACGATTACGTGCCGCCGGGTTAAAGGTAAGTAACGAATTGAGTGATATCAGGGTGGTATATATCAGCGGTTCGCTCTTTTTCGGGGCAGCCAGCCAATTTACCGAACGCTTGGAAAGCTTACCATCTAGTAGCGCGCTAATTCTCTCTATGCGCGGCGTGCCGGTTATTGATGCTTCTGGAATCCATGCTATTGAGAATATCTGGCATGACCAGATTAAAAAAGGTGGGCTGCTTTTTCTCACGGGTTTGCAGCCACAGGTACAGCGTATGCTAGAACGCGCTGGATTGGTTGACTCTATCGGGGTGGATAAGTTCTGCTGGGGCGCGGATCAGGCAATTGTAAAAGCGACCGAGCAATTTACAGAAAATCCTTCTTGTGAATGGCACGCCGGGCGTAAATTGGTTGGGACTGAAGAGGAACCGAATGACGAGATACCTTTCGGAGTGATAAAAATGAAGTAACGCTCGCTCTATAGGTTAGCGAAAAGTCGAAGGCTTATAAAACCCTTCGACTTTTTGTTTTAAGAGAATTGGTTGGACAGTGATAAGTGCGGTGTGATGTAATAAAATGGTTTCTATGAGAGAAGTGCCTCAAAAAATAGAATTTCAAGATTCTGGGCTTTGCAAAAGGGGGTTATATGCGCGCATCAACCATGCTCAGAAAAATGATGAGCGAAGAAGGTATTATCGTTGCGCCGGGCGCTTACGATGGAATTTCGGCGCGGCTTATTGAACGAGCCGGATTCAAAGCAATTTATATGACGGGAGCAGGAACATCTGCCAGCCTGTTGGGCAATCCCGATTTGGGTCTTACCACCCAAACGGAAATGGCAAACCACGCAGCTAATATTGCAGAGTGTGTTTCGGTTCCGGTGATTGCCGATGCTGATACTGGATACGGCAACCCTCTAAATGTGGTGCGCACCGTCCGGTTATATGAACGTAGCGGAGTGGCGGCGCTGCATCTAGAAGATCAAACTTTCCCCAAGCGTTGTGGGCATGTGAGCGGCAAGCAGGTTATACCCAAAGAGGAATTTGCCCAGAAAATCCGGGCAGCAGCAGAATACCGCACCGACCCCGATCTAGTAATCATTGCACGTACCGATGCTAGAGCAATAAACGGTTTCGATGATGCTATCGAACGCGCTAATTATTACCATGAAGCAGGGGCGGATATGATTTTCGTGGAGTCACCTATCAACGTTGAAGAAATGGCGCTTATTCCCAAACTGGTTAAAGCTCCGGTCATGATGAATTTACCCACCGGGGGCAGAACGCCAATGATACCTTACCCACAATTACAAGAGATGGGTTATAAGTTGGTTATTTATCCAACTACGGCTCTTTACGCTGCTATATTTGCGATTGAACAACGCTTGCAAATACTCAAGGAGACCGGAAACGATGAGTATGAACAAAAACTAGAGCTAACCAACGACATCTTTGAAAAGATGAGGATGAGTTGGTGGCTTAACGTGGACAAAAATTTCAGTCGAGAAGAAACTCCAAACTAAAATAAAAGCTGGCGTACAAATATGTGGGGTTGTACTCACTTTGTGCAACCCTTTCGCTTTAATTTTTTCGAAGCCCTTAAGATCAGTTAAGTCCAAACTTATAGGATTCATCAATTTCTGACAACAAATGGTCGAGTCTTTCAGGTACACTTTGACCAAGAATATCAGCAACGATACGAGCGCGTGCGAATATTTGGGTAGAATAGGTGGAGGCTTTAAGGTCACCTGAATCTCCCGCAGTTGCAGCAGCTAAGGCATAAACCATCATAGCGGTGATCAAATCACGATTAACCAGAGACTGGAATTCCTGTTTTTTTAAGATTGTTGCAATCGAGTTGCGAGTATTGCCCTGTTTTACCAATTTTTCAATTAGTAACTGATATTCTTCCAGATGCTTACCCGAAGTAATCATACCCTTATTTCCTTTGTGTCTGCCAGAACTATATTACAAAAAGCTTGAAACATTTATACAAAATTTCGGAAAATTGGATGCATTAGGAGTTCTCTGGAAGAGTGCGGAGTTTTATGAAAGGATTTAAATAATCATTAACCCCATGTTATAATGCACAAATAAATACTACTATTCGCTTGCGCTGCACAGACTGCCTAAATCGAACAGTTAATATAACTATAATCACGAAATAATTAGCTAAACCCTTGATAATTCTAGGATATTTATTGAATCTTTTTAAGCTTATTATTCCCTATTTTATTCCCTATTTTGTTCCTTATTTCATTCCTTTTAACATTATCGTCTAAATCAAAGCACTTGTTTTTCACTTCTTGAATATTATGCAAAATACTGATCCTAATTACGATGAATCGAACTGGCTTGGCAAACGTATACAGGAATATAGCGCGAAAGCAAATCTAAATAATACCGTTCTAGCGCGATTGGTTGGCATGAAAGATACCAAATCCGTAAGCGGATGGATTCATGGCAAATACGCGCCGGACGAAAAAAATACGTATAAATTGATCGGCTTATTTATGAGTCGCAAGGTCATTACAACCCTAGTAGAAGCAGAGGAACTCTGGCAATTAGCCGCGGATCAGAATAACTATAAAGGCTACAAAGAACGATTTGAAGCAGAGCAAATACAATATGAAGAAGCAAAAACGGAACCTACGCCAATTGGAAAATCTGAGTCCACAGCCATAAGCAAAGTGACTGATGCGCCTCTTTTAGTTTTACCTGAGAATGAAATCGACCAAATCCAATCAGTGGAATCCGACGCTCAAGCGAATAGGGTTCTAGCAGAAATAGAGCCAGAAGAAACCACGCTGTTACGTGAGGAAGAACCGGAAGCAAACAGTTCTTTATCGCTACGTCTCGAACCGAGTCCAAAGCCTGTGCCGCGCCGTCAAGGTGGGTTTTTTATCCAGCGGTGGAATGCTACATCAATTGCAATTACCGGCTCAATTATTTTTGTGGCAGCCACTTTGGGAATACTGGCATTGGTTTTATCACCCGGTATTACCCCAATTAGTTCATTCACGCCTACTATTGTTGATAATATGGCGTTTATCCCGGAAGGTAACTTTATACAGGGCAGTACCCTTGAAGAATTGCAGAAATTTGACGCTCTTTGCTTGAAAGTACCCAAACCAGATTGCATGCTAGATTTTTTCACCGACGAATTGGTAGCTGATCCAAAACCGGGCTTGCCACATCGACAAGTTTATTTAAGCGCCTTTTATATCGACATTTACGAGGTTACAAATGCTCAGTTTGAGCGTTTTGTAAAAGAAACCAACTATTTTACTACCGCCGAAAAAACTGGGCAGAGCGGGGTATTTAACAACAATACCAACCAGTACGCAATTGTCAATTGGGCTAATTGGAACATGCCGGGTGGACCGGGCACAACCTCAATTTCACAGCCACGCTATCCGGTAGTACATGTCTCTTTTGAAGATGCCCAAAACTTTTGTGCGTGGGATAAAAAAAGATTACCAACCGATGCAGAATGGGAAAAAGCTGCTCGTGGTCCATCCGGCAACCTGTACCCGTGGGGCAACGACTGGAATCCCGATGCTGGAAATTGGGTGGAAATCCTATCCAATGGAGATACCCAAGTAAGAGGGCTGGAAGAAGTCGGCAAATTCCCGGTGGGTAAAAGCTACTACGGGCTTTACGATATGCTTGGCAATGTTTCAGAGTGGATAGCCGATGAGTATAATCCCGATTTCTACCGGACTGCACCAACTCGAAACCCATTTAATGCACCCCAAGATACTCAGAAAGTCCAGCATTCTAAACGAGGGGGAGGCTGGGCAACTCGCCCCGGTTATCTCCACGCCGCATGGCGCATTGACCGCCCCGATACCACCAATGATACTTTAGGTTTCCGTTGCGCCAGAAATCCTTAACTAACCTATAGAATGTTAAGAATAGGAAATATTAAAACAAACTATTACTTTATGCGAGCCTCGAAGCCTATTTCTTAGTACATCCCCGCCTGTCAGTATTCCACAGGCGGTGGCAAAGATTGAAGAATTAACTGGTCTTAAGGGTAATCCCACTCAGGTTGGTATCTTCCTCAAAAAGCTGGGTCTCAAACGCTTAAAAACTTACAGCGTGCCAGCCAAGTTTGATCAGGCACAACAAACTCATTTTAAAAAAACGAATTAGAACCGCGTTTAGAAGAAGCAAAAGCCGCTAAGCGCAGCGTCTTTTTCGTAGATAGCGCTCATTTAGTGTTAGGGGCTTACCTGGGCTATCTATGGTGTCTGATCAGAATAGTTATCCGCGCTCCAAGCGGTCGGCAACGTTTTAATGTGCTGGGTGCGCTCAATGCCGTGACACACCAGCTAATAACGGTGACCAATGAGCGCTATATCAATGCCCAAAGTGTCTGTGAAACCCCAATCTTTGACTTTTATATATATTGACCTGACTTTATATTATGACTATAATATATTTTGATAATCAAAGTAATTTATTAATAACATTGTTTGATAATCAAAGTAATAAGGATGTTACTTATGTCTAAGACCAATACTGACAATATCATGGAAATCGCCACCGCGCTCCTAGACCTTCTACCCAACTTACTCTACCGTTTAGGTCAAATACAAGAACAAGAATTAAACCAAAAAGACGATTCTACCTGGCAAGATGTATCCGAACTGAGAACTACAACAGGACAATTGCGGTTAATGCGTGTGCTGGTGCGACAAGAAACATGCAAAATGCAGGAACTGGCAGAATTATTGGGTGTTACTCCCTCGACTGTTACCTCAATGGTCAAGCGGTTGGTGCTACAGGGTTATATTGAACGAACTCGGGATGATAGCGATTGGCGTAGCGTTTGGGTGAGACCAACCGAACGCGGACAGCGGGCGTTACTGGTTTTTGATGCTGCGCGCTATGTGACATTACAAAGACGCCTTGAGCAGTTAACCCCGCAAGAGCTTGAAAATATCGTTGCGGTGCTGCCGGTCTTTCAAAAAATATCGGAATAATCAAATCGAGGATATATAGAAATGCCTACCAAAACCACACAAGCTGGGAAACTCGACTCACCCTATCCAAATCCTACACTAAAGCTTGAAGAGGCTGGTAATACACCACTTGCGCCAGATAGCAATCAATTTAAAAAGCTGCTAAAAGCTGTTCCGGCTTATTTTGCCAGAGGCGCGGCTGCGCTACACCACCGGAATTATCGCTTGTTCTTTTTCGGTCAGTTAGTCTCCTTGATCGGAACTTGGATGCAAAATTTGGCGCAGGGTTGGCTGGTACTGAAAATTACCAACGACCCACTGGCATTGGGGTTGGTAACAGCACTCCAATTTTTGCCAGTAATGTTTCTCACGTTGTTTGGCGGAATTATCGCAGATCGCCTACCAAAACGTCGTACCCTGCTGTTCACCCAAACTTCGGCAATGTCTTTGGCTTTTATATTGGCAACTCTAGTCAGTTTTAATATTGTTCAACTCTGGGAAATTTATGTATTGGCTACAATGCTAGGGCTGGTTAATGCCGTGGATATGCCGGTGAGACAATCGTTTGTCTCTGAAATGGTTGGCAAAGAAGAATTGATGAATGCGGTTGCGCTAAACTCTTCAATCTTTAATGCAGCAAGAGTAGTTGGTCCGGCGGTAGCAGGGCTATTAATCGGATGGATCGGTATTGCGCCGGCATTCTGGTTAAATGGATTTAGTTTCGTGGCAGTTTTAACCGGATTATTTTTGATGAGAGACGCTGAATTGTTTGGAGGAATCGGCAAAAAGCCTACCGGGAAAATTTTCGTGCATTTGAAAGAAGGTTTAGGATATACCCTCCACACCCCCGCAGTTAATATAATCATGATATTGGTCGGAATAGTAGGCTTGCTTGGGGTTAACTTCAATGTATGGATACCCGTTCTCGCAAATAATTATCTGAAAGTTGGTGCAGAAGGCTACGGAATATTGATGTCTGGCATCGGTGTTGGCGCATTAGGCAGAGCGCTCACGCTGGCAATGGCAGGCAAAAAACCTAAACATATGACACTGGTTAAAGGAGCTTGTTTCTTTAGTTTGTTTGGATTTGGAGTAGCTATATCACCGTTCTTCTGGGTTTCGGTAGCGCTAATGGTGGGTTTAGGAGCCTCAATGAGCAACGTTATGGCTTCCGCAAATACCCTTGTTCAAATGATTACCCCCGATAACTTGCGTGGAAGGGTAATGAGCGTTTATATGCTTGTGTTTGCAGGCACAACCCCAATTGGCGGTTTACTGGCAGGGTGGCTGGCTTCAGTCGGTGGCACACCTTTTTCTATGGGCATTTGTATGGTATTAAGCTTTATGTCTGTACCGATAGCCTGGATACTAATGAACAGAAATCGTGAATCATTGGAAAGTTTGTAGCTTCAAAACTGCCGGGGTTTATCGGATGGAGAAGGGGATTTTGAGGTTTTGAAACTAGACAGCAAGTTTATTTATCCAAAGTCAAATTCCGGTATGAAAACAAAATATCAGGAAGAAAAATTGTCTCCCTGATTATTTCACAAATGATTGTAACTTAGTTAGTTTCTAGCTGTGGCTTTGGCTTCTTTTTTAGCATCATCACCCAAAGAAGTAAACTCCGCACCAGTGGTAATTTTCTTTGCGTCTGGTAAAATAATCCACGAAAGTACAATTAGCAGAAACAATACAAGTGCAACCCATTCCATAATTCTCTTCGTTCCCTTTCTTCGCTTCTACACTAAGCAGTAGCAACTTTGATACAAACTTGATATAAATTAAGCCTTCTCAACCTTTACCGGAGAAAATTCTACAGAAGTTAATTCAACTGCACTTGTAGATTTCTTAGAATCTGGTAAGGCAATCCATGAAAGAACCATCAAAAGGAAAAGAACTAATGCAACCCATTCCATAATATTTATCCTTCCTGAATAACTTTTAGATGAGTACTGGGACACAGCTTACAAACTGTGTCCCCATTTCTAAATACTAGAGTTCGTAGGCGCTTTCACCGTGTAAAGCAGAGTCGAGACCGGAAAGTTCTTCCTGTGATTCTACCCGGAGACCAATTACCAGATCCAACACCTTGAGAATTACGAAGGTCATAACACCACTCCATAAAACCGTGACACCTACACCGATCGCCTGTTTTCCAAGCTGATCGATACCGCCACCGTAGAACAGACCATCAGCGCCTGCGGTATTAACCGCTTTAGTGGCGAACAAGCCAGTAGCAAGTGCACCCCAGATACCGCCCATACCGTGTACTGCGAAAACATCTAATGCATCATCGAAGCCGAGCTTGCTCTTTAGCACTACGCCGAAGTAGCAGATTGCACCTGCGCCGAAACCGATTACCAGAGCGCCACGAGAGTCTACGAAACCACTGGCAGGAGTGATAGCAACCAAACCGGCTACTGCACCAGCCGCCGCACCCAATACGCTAGGCGCACCCTGGCGGATCCAGCTAAGGGTAGTCCAAGTGATAGCGCCCATTGCCGCAGCCAAGTGAGTAACTACAAAGGCGTTTACGGCAAGGTCACCGGCGGTTAAGGCACTACCGGCATTGAAACCGAACCAACCGAACCAGAGTAAGCCAGCACCAAGAACCACCATCGGAACGTCGTGAGCTTCCATCTGCTCTTTGCCATAACCAAGGCGTTTACCAAGAACCAGAGCCGCAACCAGAGCCGCAATACCGGAGTTGATGTGTACAACAGTACCACCGGCAAAGTCGAGAGCGCCCAATTGGCGAATCCAGCCGAGAGTACCATCTTCGCCGCCCCAAACCCAGTGGCAAATCGGTACATATACAATAGTGAGCCAAAGAATAAGGAACAGAGTAAATGCCTTGAAACGTTTGCGTTCGGCAAAAGCGCCCGTAATTAGAGCGGGAGTAATAACTGCAAACATCATCTGGAACATCATGAATAAGAGATGGGGGATTGTGGGAGCATAGTTGGTGTCAATCCCGGTTACACCATTAAGACCGAACCAATTCAAGCTACCAAGAAAACTTCCGGCATCAGTTTTAATCGAGCTAGGACCGAAAGCCAATGAGTAACCCCAGAGTACCCATACCACGCTTATTACGCCAAGGCTGAAGAAACTATGCATAATGGTGGAGAGCACGTTCTTTTTGCGAACCAAACCACCATAGAAGAAGCCCAAAGCAGGTGTCATAAGCATTACTAGAGCCGTTGCCACAATTATCCAGGCAGTATCCCCAGAATCAATTTTGGGGGCAGGCGGTGTTTGTGTTTGTAGTAGAACCGATAATACACTCATCCCTCGAAATTCCTCCTTGTGCAAAAGTCACAAAACATGCGATTGATTTGTAGCTTCAAAATTCTCTTAATCTTCGATAGTGCAATCATATAAGTAACCTGCAAGTGCATGCTACATCACTACGCACGAAGATTAATAGAAATATTTGTATTATTTGCACAAAAGGAGGGGTTAAAATGGAAAAACTGGTTTGGCAGTGAGCATTTTTCTGAAATGAAGCCGCTCACTGCTAAATTTATTGATAAAAAACCTATGATTGGGTGGTTAGCTTTGTAAATACTACCAAACGCTGATCATAATTATGGGTTGATTGGTCAAAAGTACCAGAACAAGTTATGAGATTTAAATAAACATCGTCGGCAGAACCGAATATTTTATCAAGCGGAGCGCCATCATAAGAATATTTTTCCAGTTTTATAACTTCAAATGTCAATTCTTTACCCTGATTATCACTAATATATACTTTATTACCCGCTTGAAGCTTTTTCAAATCCCAGAAAATAGAAGGACCCTTCGGATTATCGACATGTCCATCAATCACGGAATTACCCAACTCTCCGGGTTTAAATCCAAGCTTGTACCAACCCACCGTCCAATAGCTCTTGGGAACATCCATCGCACCATCTTTGGTCTTTCCCACATGTTCCACATCGGCATCTATTCCAATCACGGGAATCCTCAAGCGCGCCGGAATAATACTGACAATTGGCATAATGGTAGGCCGTGGAGGAAGCTCTGTAGCAGTGGGTTCTGGGGCTAGGGTAGGCACTGGAGTGGCAGTGGGTGGTACTGCTGTGGGTGTATTTGCAACAGTTGTAATAGGCAAAAAGGGCAGAATCCCACCCGCTTTAGTAGGCTCAACATGTGGAGGCAAACTACTTACTTTTACACCGTTATCACCGGTTAATAGCACTATTACTACAAGTAAAATTATTACAACAGGTATTAAGAAAAAAAATACCCACTTTTTCAAATTTTTGCCGAACAACTTCGTAAACCTCGTGATATGTATAAATCTTATTCTGACTAAAAGTTCACAAGTTCATTATAACAAAAGAATTGCGAGTAGAATAAGGGTATTCTATCCTATATTCTATCTCGCCTTATAAAAAGATTCGTTGTTTTATCTAAAGTTCTAGAGCTTTACGCTCACGGTCAACCAAAAATCGCCGCAGTATTTTCCCAGAAGCAGATTTAGGAATCTGATCTATAAACTCAAGCCGCCGAATTTTCTTGTGGGGCGCAACACGTACTGCCACATAACTCTCCAATTCACCTGAACTTAACTGCACGCCCGGTTTCAGCACTACAAAGGCTTTTGGAACTTCACCAGCTTCCTCATCGGGAGAAGGAATTACCGCAGCATCGGCAACCGCAGGATGAGTTAGTATCACCGCTTCAAGTTCGGCAGGCGCTACTTGCAACCCTTTATACTTGATCAGTTCTTTGAGCCTATCCACAATGAACAGATAGCCATCCTCATCCACATAACCAATATCTCCGGTGTGTAGCCAACCATCGTTATCAATAGTAGCAGCAGTGGAGTCAGGGCGGTTTAAATAACCCTTCATTACATGTGGGCCCTTAGTCCAGATTTCGCCCTCCTGCTTCACCCCAAGCGCTTCTCCGTTAGATATATCTACAACCTTGATATCCACATAAGGCAGATTGATACCCACCGAGCCTGCTTTTGCCTTATCTTTGTCGATTGGGCTAATATGCATACCGGGACTGGTTTCGGTCAAACCATAACCTTGAATAACTATACAACCCAAACGATTCTGGCAAGCTTCTTGCAATTCTCGGCTAAGCGGAGCCGCCGCCGAAAGTATTGCTTTCAAGCCGGATAGGTCATATTTGTCAACAAGCGGATGTTTGGCTAGGGCAAGCATAATCGGTGGTACAAGCGGCGCTACCGTAATATGGGTATCTTGCATTGTCTGAAGGAAGTGTTCGAGTTCAAAACGCGGTACAGTAACAATGGTTGCGCCGTTGAAAAGTCCCATTGCACCGATAACCATCATACCGTAAATATGGAACATGGGTAAAACGCACAAAATGTTATCGTTTTCCTGATACAAGTGAGCAGCATACATCTGGTTTATGTTAGCTACCAAATTATATTGGGTCAGCATTACCCCTTTTGGCAATCCGGTAGTACCACTGGAATAGGGCAAAACCGCCAAATCTTCCTTATAATCCCACTCGATTTGTGGCAACTGTCCATCTTTTTCAACTAATTTGCTGAAAGAGGTATGACCTTCAGCTTCCCCATAGACAAAAATCTCTTGAATCTTAGCTCTGGAAGCCGCTTCCTTCGCCTTTTCCAATAAAGGGGGAATAGTAATTAGAAACTTCGCGTCAGCATCGTTCAATTGGAAGGTCAGTTCATCTACAGTATAAAGCGGGTTAATTGTGGTATTAATACCACCAAGTGAGGCTACAGCCAGAAAAGTGATAAAGTATTCAGGTGAATTGGGGCTAAATAATGCCAGCACATCCCCTTTTTGTAAGCCACGTTCGTGCAAACCTACTGCCATTTTTCTGACATTATCCGAAACCTGTTTATAGGTATAAGTGTTACCGTTGCCACTATCCACAAAGGCTACCTTATCGCCTAATTCGGTAGCTCTGTGCAAAACATGCGTGGTGAAATCAACATTGGGGAGTTCAACATCCGGTAGAGTGCTTTTAAAAATCATTTCAACTCTCCTGCCCAATATAAAATTAACTGTCCATTAGTCCGATGACTTGTATTCGTCTCTCAATCAAGGCGTTGGTGGAATTATATAATACAAGCCTGTTGTATAGGAATATTATGCGGTTTGGTTTACCTTCGACATATTTTTCCAAAACGTTATAATAGAGTTATTGGGGAAAATATTTAACAGAACTGAGGGTAGAAGGAATTGACCATAGATGCATTGGCATTAGCGGCGGTGTGCCAAGAAGCCGATACCCTGCTACAGGGTTGCCGAATCCAGAAAATTATTCCTACCGGAGCTTTGAGCATTGTACTGGAAGCTTATAACCCAGAATACAGGCGCAGAGTTCAATTCATTCTGAGCGCAGATGCTCAAAACGCCCGCTTTCACATGCTAAGCAAAAAAGCCAGCCAGATGCCCGGAGAGGCTAATCCTTTTATGCTGGTTTTACGCCGCTACTTGCGGTACGGCATTGTAACCGCTATAGACCAGATGCCGTTCGAGCGCATAATTATTCTTACTATTGCTAAAAAGTTTCCGGCAAGCAAGCGACCCTCTTTTGCTCAAAAAGGCGGCGCGCGTTTAGCGATAGAAGAAGAAATTGAGGTGGAAGATACTGAGCTTGAGCAGGAGGAGGAATTTGTAGCCACTGACGAGGAAACCGAGATTTATGAAAGTAAGCTGGTTTGTGAAATTATGGGGCGACACAGCAATATTATGCTGCTTAGCGAAGATAATTTGATTATTGATGCGATCAAGCGGGTTGCTTCCGGCAGAAATCGCTATCGAACAATTTTGCCGCATCAACCCTACATTGCGCCACCACCGCAGGAAAAACGCCTATTGCACCACGAATCGCCCGCCGAATTTGTACATCTATTAGAAGGCAGCAAAGCGCAAAATCCCAATACGCCGCTCTGGCAAGCATTGGTTAGTTCCTTTAGTGGGGTAAGCCCACAATTAGCAAGAGAAATCGCCTATCGCACCGCGCCGGAAAATAGCGAAAGAAAATTAGCAGACACGCATAATTTTGAAGCGGTTTACAGTGAACTTAAAGACCTGATGCGACCACTCTATCAGGAAGACTTGGCAAGGTTAAAAGCCTCACTGGTAAGAGATAAACAGGCTCAAATAGTAGCTTTTGCCCCTTACGAACTGCGGCAATTTATCCCGGATGGGCTTGAACCAGAACAAGTGGAATCATTAAGCCTTGCCGCAGAAGAATATTATGCCCAATTAGAATCCGTTAGCGGGCAATCTCAGCGCAAACAACAAATTGCAGACGTTGTAGGAGAACACCAAGATAAACTAAAACGGCGGGCTACCTCACTCGAAGAGTCACTGAAACGGGCGGAAAGCGCAGAATTGCTGCGGCGTAAAGGCGAAGCAATTTACTCAAATCTCTATGAAATAAGTGAAGGGGCAACTAGCCTCGTAGCAGATGGATTAAAGATAACGCTCGACCCACGTTTATCTTCCAGCGATAACGCACAAGCATATTTTCGCGAATACGACAAAGCCCGAAAAGCATTGGCGGGTGTGCCTGAACTGGTTGAAGAAACTCGGCTAGAGTTGGACTACCTTGAAGAAATGCTAACTCAACTTGAGCTTGCCGAAACCTTTGAAGAGGTAATGTACCTAAAAGCCGAGTTTGATGAAGCCGGGTATGGTTCAAGACCCAAAGACGATGAGAAAAGCAAGAAAGCTGCTGCAAAGACTCGCAAAAAACGAAAGATTTTACAGACTCCTGTTTTTATCAGTAGCGATGGTTTTACCATCTTAGTAGGTAAAAGCGCGCAGCACAATGAATATGTAACCTTTCAGCTTGGCGACAAGCAAGACATCTGGCTACATGCACGAGGTATGCCCGGTTCGCACGTTATAATAAAATCGGGTAGCCGTGATGTACCGGAACGTACTATGGTAGAAGCAGCCGCTTTAGCGGCATATTATTCAAAAGGACAAAATAGCACCAGAGTTGAGGTGACTTATGTGCCTCAAAAATTCGTTCGGAAAGTAAAAGGCGCGCATCCGGGATTGGTTACTTATACAAATGACCGGAGTTTAAATGTTAAGCCGATGAAACTTGTAGCAAAAAAGCCAGCAGCACGGAGTTAACGGTGAAATTTGTTGCACACAAGTGAATCGGTCTGTTACAATAAGCAGTAAATGGTAACAGTCGACTTTAACCCTAAAAAACTCGAAAGTAGAAGGGGCAACCAAAAATGAAAGCGGTGGTTATGGCGGGCGGTGAAGGCTCTCGCTTACGACCTCTAACTGTTGGTCGCCCCAAGCCAATGGTGCCCATTGCCAATCAATCGGTACTACGGCACATTATTAGCTTGCTGAAAAAACATGGTATTACCGACATCATCGTAACGCTGCAATATATGGCAGATGTTATTCAAGATGATTTGGGCGATGGCAGGTCAATCGGCTGCAATATAAAGTATTCTATTGAAGAAATTCCCCTAGGTACTGCAGGGAGCGTTAAACTGGCAGAAGAGATGCTCACCGATACTTTTATGGTAATAAGCGGGGATGCTCTTACCGATTTCAACCTCAGCGAAATAATTAAATTCCATAAAGAGCGTCATGCAATTGCCACATTAACCTTGACCAGAGTGGCAAACCCTCTTGAATATGGCGTAATCATTACCGATGCCGATGGGCGGATACGTCAGATGCAGGAAAAACCAAGTTGGGGTGAAGTTTTCTCGGATACGGTTAATACCGGTATTTACATCCTTGAACCAGAAATATTCAAATACTACGACAAAAATGTAACCTTTGATTTTAGCCAACAGCTTTTCCCGATGTTACTAGAGAAAAATCATCCGGTTTATGGCTATGTGGCTGAAGGCTATTGGTCGGATGTGGGCAGTATCGCCGATTACATGCGCAGCACTGCCGATTTGCTGGAAGGACGTGTTAACGTTGCCCTCACCGGAAAGCATCTGGGTGGCGGAATCTGGGTAGAAGACGATGTGGTAATAGCCCCTACCGCACAACTATACGGACCAATTTATCTCGGTAGTGGCGTAAAAATACAACCCGGCGCAATTATAAGAGGTCCTACTGTTATCCGTGACCAATGTATGGTCGAAGCCCGCGCCAATATTGATCGCAGCATCATCTGGCGTAACAGCTATATTGGAGAACGCGCCGAACTGCGTGGTTGCATGATAGGGCGGCAAGTTACTATTAAAAGCCGGGCAATGATTTTTGAAGGGGCGGTAATTGGCGATAACACAATCGTAGGTGAAAATGCCGTTATACAGCCAAATGTAAAGATATGGCCCTCCAAAGAAATTGAGCGCGGCGCTAAGGTAAATAACAGCATTATCTGGGGTAATCAGGGACGGCGTGTATTATTCGGTCGCTTTGGCGTTACCGGATTGGTCAACGTAGATATAACGCCAGAATTTGCGGCAAGGTTGGGCGCATCCTATGGCGCGATATTGCCTAGAGGCAGCGTGGTTACAGTAAATCGAGAAGCGCATCACACCCCACGAATGATTAAACGCGCCCTCTTGAGTGGTTTGCCGAGCGCGGGAATTAATGTCGCCGATCTTGGAAGTTGTCCAATTCCGGTGGCTCGCTACATCACACGTATCTCGGAACATGTCTTAGGCGGTGTACACGTACGGCTTTCGCCATTTGATAACCGCACTGTAGATATACGTTTTATGGACAGGCGTGGAATAGATATTGATAAGAGTATTGAGCGCAAAGTAGAAACTATCTTCTTTCGCGAGGATTTTCGGCGGGTTTATACTGATGATATTGGGCGAATCGAATATCTACCCAATCCTTCCGAGCATTACAGCATCGATTTTTTGAAAAGAATCAACGCTTTACCAAATGATACCCAAATGCGCGGACGCAAACTGGTAGTAGATTACAGTTCTTCCAATACCTCAACCATATTACCAGCAATTCTTGACAAGTTGGGCTGTGACGTAGTTGCGCTTAACGCAGCAGTGGATGAAGCAAAACTTTTCCGCACCCCTGAACAATTCCAGCAAGATATGCGCCGATTGGGAGTTATTACTAACACACTCGATGCAGATTTCGGAGTAAAAATCGATACTGGGGGAGAAAAGATTTATGCGGTAGATGGGCGAGGAAATCAAATTCCGCCTATGCAATTGCTGGCAGCCGTAGCCAAGTTGATGTTAAAAGCTAACAATGGCGGTATTATTGCTATACCGGTGACCGCGCCGAGCATTATTGAGCGAATCGCCGCCGAGCACAGTGGTGAAGTAATTCGCACCAGAGCTAATTCTTTTGCTCAAATGCAGGCAGCTACTCGTAACGGCGTTATATTAGTAGGAGATGGTGACGGTAGTTTCATTTTTCCAGAATTTCAGCCAGCAGCAGACGGCTTGTTCGCAATCGCCAAAATTATTGAACTAACCGTTAAGCAAGAAGCGCGTATCGGTGAAGTCATTAACAACTTACCGGCTTATGCTCAGGTACGTTCTAAGGTAAACTGCCGCTGGGAAGATAAAGGCAGGGTTATGCGCTTGCTGAATGAAAAATATCAAAACTCAACTGTACGTCAGGTAGATGGGATTCGCATCAATCTTGGCGATGAGTGGGTATTAATTTTACCTGACCCTGATCGCCCGCTTTTCCATATTCAAGCAGAGTCGCATTCGCATGAACAGGCGCAACAATTGGTTGATAAATATGCTACTGTAGTAAATAACTTGCAGCATTGAGGTTAACGGATGAATACCCTCGATTTTATAAATCTCCGCAATAAACGAGTGATTTTGAACGACAATGAACTGGAAATAGGGAGTCTCAGATTAAACCTTTCTGATGAATTGAACTTTGGAGAACCTATCGGAAATGTTGCCGTAAAAGATTTGGCAGAAGCCGCCAACTATTATAATTCCCTAACTTCCAAAACTTGCTGGACACAGCTTGCCGCTTTGACTTTTATAGTTACGGGCAAGCACCAAGCGCTCGATTGGTATTTTCCAATCACAAATATGCTGAACGATGCTGAATTAAGCGATTTTTACCGCTTTATTCAAGAAATTATCCAGCATCCTAACCTCGACCTTAAACTTAAAGCTGAAAATAAAACCGATGCAACCGCACAAATGCACGCCGATATTCCTTTTATTGTGGGCGGGCATCTGGCTGAGATTTTCTTTTACAGACGAGATATACTTGCGCGCCTATTAAACACTCCCCGGCATATCTGGCTATATACCACCCCCAAAGCCTTTGAACAAGATGGCGGTTTAGCCGGGGGCGACTATAACCATGAAACTGAGAGCATACAATTGGTGCTTTCGCGCTTGTACGAAGGCTTTTATGGTAGTACGCCCGGAGTTGCCCCCTTCCTACACGAGTTTGGTCATATGCTGGATTTCTTTAATTCGGGGTCAGGCAAGATGGGGGATAGTGAAGGTTTATTACCCGGACTAAGCCCGTCTGATGGTAAAATATACACACCGCGCGCTCGAAAACTTTTTGTTGAAGGTAAACGTATAGAACTTGAACGTTACCTTAAGCGGTTTAACAACACTTATTCTGAGAATGACCCGCTTCCAATTGGACATCCCTACGTATTCCAGAATGACACTGAGTTCTGCGCCGGCTATTTTGAGATGTTTTTCCGAAATCCCAACTATTTTGCGAGCCAAAATCCGGTGCTTTATCAGGGCTATACGGAGCTATTAGGGCAAGATCAGCGATATGCTTGGAAAAAGGATTTCGATTTCTACGTGATGGAAAACAGGAACTTTTATCTTAACAGTGGTCAAAAACCTTGGGAACCGCACTTGACAATTCCCACAATATAAATTCTAACTATCCTTCTCTTAAAGAAGAATTAGTAATAGTATGAGATAAACAGATTTTACTTGGATTATTAATTTTTATAGAATGAACTTTAGAATACGAACCGAAAGTAGAGTTAATCGCTAATCTGCGTGTCCACGTAACAAAATCTTGCCTAGAGCAGCTTTCTCCATTTATAAATGAAAAGAATTTTAAGGGTGATTCCTGATCAATCGAAGCATCTCTGCCTTTAGCTTAATGCGGCTCAAATGGCATAAGCATTTATTTTTAAACGAGATTTGTATAATAAGTGTCTTAAAACTATTCATCCGTTAGTAGCTAAATAGCTAAATTATTAATCATAGAGCTGCATTTATCAAATATGGCTGTATTTTGTTATTGCATCTTATCTGAGATATGGCTTGGACAAATAAAGTAACTTGTAACGTAAGGGAACCAACCTTAGAGCTTAATTTACTAGAAAAATAAATCGAAAGGTAGACTTGTTTGGCATAAACATAATACATTCTCTGTACAATAAAATGAAACGGTTTGTATCTATAGCTTGGCTTAAAGAATAAAGTGAAAGAGATCACTAAACAATTTCCACAAATTGCCGAATTTTAATAAGAAAATTTAATTTAATTTATTTCTATTTGCTCCTGAAGCTATTGCATTTCTATTGAGTTAATGGTATTATTCATTATATTGATGGGTTCGTTCTCCACAAGGTTACTGTATACGGTCAGCACTCTTTAATGTGAAAACATAGCTTATCTTTGCTAAACTGTTTTATTTTGTAGAAATTTACAGACCCAGCAAAAATATTCAATATAGATTGTTTGCCACGCAAGAACCATTGTGTTTGTTATTACTTTACTAAATACTCATTTTTTGAGAGTCGTGGAAATCATGGGGGAAATTTAAATGCCTGAACTTCAACTTACAAATGAGCAGGCTGCGGTTATTGGCTTGAAAATCAGAGAAAGTCGATTACAGCAAGGCTTACAACAAAAGGATTTAATTGAAGGGGAGTTTTCTAAAAGCTATATCAGCCTAATAGAATCTGGTAGGGTAGTGCCATCTGCTAAAGCCCTACGAGTAATAGCTAATCGGCTTGGTATCACGGTTGAACAGCTTTTGAGCATGGCAACTCCGGGTTCTTCAAACCAATCTGCTTTAGAAGGTGATCCTGAAATATTTTCCCGCTGGGATATGGCACTGGATGAAGCACGAGTAGCACTCTATCAGGAAAACCCTGAACAAGCCAAAGCCGTACTGCTTCAAAAAATAAAAACTCGACAGTTATCCACCGATCAGCTAAAACAATTTCATTTTTTGCTTGGACATACGCATCTACTTTCCTCAGATGTCGAATTAGCCATTTCAGAATATAAAACCGCCTTGCAAATGGCTCATAGTCTAGGTGATATTGAGACAGAAGCGCGCGTAACGCATAGTATGGGCGCTATCTACGTTATGCAAACCAAATATATGCTGGCATTGGAAAACTTCAGAAAAGCTCTTGACCTGATTGATAATCTTCTAGTAAAAGATATAAAACTTAAACTTGAAGTCCTTTCTGATCTGGGTGATTGCTATAGAAGTCTGGGTGACAATGAGCATTCAATCAGCTTATTGACTGAAGCTACTAAGCTTGCTGCCGAATTGCAAGATTGCAATGGGCTGGCACGAATTACTTGGCGCATTGCCAATCAGTATCGCGAAGCCAATAATTTACCGTTGGCAAAAGCATTTACTGCCAAAGCAATCGCTCTGTATGAGTCAATCGAAAGTATGAGTAGCCTGATAAGTTCCAAAACAAGGTTGGGAATTTTGCTGTATGAGCGGCATGAATACCAGCAAGCGGAACAATATTTGGTAGAAGCTCGTAACCTTGCGCTTCGTATGAATGACAACAGATTGACGGCTATTGCCAGTTTGCATCTAACCAGCTTAATGGTCGTACTAAATAAGCCTCAAGAGGCTTTAATGTACGCCCTAGAGAGCGCCGAAACCGCTAAATTTAGCAATGACACTGCCACAATCGGACAGTCTTTTGCTAAATTAGGTCAAGCTTATATGCAAAACGGAGATAATGAAAAAGCACGGGAATATTTCCTGCAAGCCATTGAGCAACTAAAAGAATCGGGTTCAAACGATATTCTGGCACAAACCTATTTTGAATATGGGCAAGTGCTGAGTCAATTAGGACAAACCGAGGAAGCTTTAAGATCAATGGAAAAAGCTTACAATCTCCAAACCGGTGTCTTCCGCTCTCTATAAAGCGGCAAAGACAAAAGAATTCAAGAAAGGGGTTTGATTGGCATGATCAAACCCCTTTTCTCATTCTCATAATCCAAATAAGCCTTTTTTCTTCTTAGGTGGTTCCTGCGCTTGCCGCCATATTCTTACCGGGCTTTGCGAGCTTTGCGATATATCTAGCACATCACCCTGTAAAAGAGCCTGATTATGCCCTACCTGTATAAGGCGCATCCAGTGTTGAGCTTGCGGACCTTCTTCACCGGCGGGACATAGCGTAAAATCTAGATATTCAAGCGGATAGTTAGGACGCGCACTTACGAAACCAAAACTGCCATCACGCAACAACAATCTGCCCGGCGCGCGATAGGCGAACATTGACCAATCGCCTAGACCCCACCTGCTCAAATCGCAAGGGTAAATACTGGCTTCCGAATCTGCCAAATAGGCTTCTTTTTGAGCAAGCAAATATTGCAGCATGTCCCAATTCTTAACTTCACGAGCAATAAAAGCGCGGGCGTATTGGATTGTATCAGCTTCCACCACCAAATAATCAAAATCACCTTGCGTACCAAACATCAAAAA
Source organism: Candidatus Chlorohelix allophototropha (assembly GCF_030389965.1). Taxonomy (NCBI): domain Bacteria; kingdom Bacillati; phylum Chloroflexota; class Chloroflexia; order Candidatus Chloroheliales; family Candidatus Chloroheliaceae; genus Candidatus Chlorohelix; species Candidatus Chlorohelix allophototropha. The sequence continues at coordinate 933,177 of NZ_CP128399.1, read as the reverse complement.
GCTAAAATCACCCGAATTATCGGCAATTGCCAAATCTGAGACAGCCTTTACCACCCCATTGGCTGTAAAGTCATTCATGCCAAAAAAAACCGGATCCATCACATCTGCTTCGATACTATCGTTGAGCCGTATCGTCCCGCCCAACAATTGCAAAGCGAGGGCAGCTTCATTTACACCATCACGATCGGTATAACTACCATAGTTATTATAAACCGGATAAGGATTATTGCCGGGTGGATTACCACCGTAAGGATCATAGGGATTACTCAAGGATTACCCTCCTTTTACTATTGCGCCAACAAGACGAGTATATGCAAAATTTTTGCTTATCGCAATCATTAACACAATATTCGACTAAAGACCTATTTACCTAATCTCTTTCTAATGTTATATTTTCAATGCTACATTGTTATGAACATCGAAATGAAGCATATTCATCATATACAAAAGGTTTCGTTACTTTGAATAGTAGTAATATAAAATTTACGGGAGGCGCAGCCGGTTATACTTCGGCTGAGTTAGATAAAATTGCGGTTGCCGCAGAATATCTTGGACTTGAGCATGCCCCAGAACAATGGACTGTGGAATTGCTCGAACAGAAGCGGACTCGAATGCGCGAACAGGTGGGAACTTTGCGGGCATTTGCCGATGAGTCACGAATGGATATTTTTCTTTTCTTGATGCATCGCGGCACCACCAATGGGGAGATGGGCAGTTTTACCGTTTCGGAAATTGCAGAGCGTATGCAAATTTCTCTTTCAACGGTATCTCACCACCTCCAAGAATTGAAACGAGTAGGCTTGCTCAAAGTAGAACGCCAAGGTAAAGAGCGCTATTATCGAGTTGATTTGGATTATCTAATAGATATTGTGGGAAATCTCTATCAGAAACTTCTCAAAAAAAGAGAGTTAATCAAGCAGGGCATCCCCGGTTGCCCTACCGAATTACTGGTAGAATTTGTTACAAAGAATTTAAACCTTACTGAAAATAACAAATAAGCGAATATGTTTTGCCACTGCTGCCAAAACCCTTTAGCTTATTGATAAACATATTATATATAGTGGAGTAAATAATGCGGAAACCTTCCTCAAAATATGCTATTGCACTTACGGCAGCACTCGGCTTGTTTATGGCGGTGTTAGACAACACCATCGTCAACGTGGCGTTGACACCCATTGCTACGGGTCTGAAAGCCGATTTGAGTTCAATTCAGTGGGTAATTACCGGCTACTTTCTAGCACAAGCCGCAGTAATTCCTATTTCTGGTTACTTTAGTTTGCGATTTGGTATCAAACGACTATTTATTCTCTGCCTTGCCTTCTTCACACTAGGCTCATTGTTGTGCGGTCTCGCGCAGAGTGAGACCATGTTAATCGGGTTCCGAATTATTCAGGGACTTGGTGGCGGCGCACTCTTCCCATTGGCTAACGCTATCGCCTTACAGGCTTTCCCGCCACGCGAAAGGGCGGCAGCCAGCGCAGTGGTAGGTATTCCGGTGCTATTAGCGCCAGCCTTTGGTCCAACTATCGGTGGTTTATTGACGGTTAACTTTGGATGGGAATACATTTTCTTCATCAATGTACCGGTAGGTTTTGTTGCAATTTTCCTAGCAATTCGGGTTTTCCCTGCCGACAACCTCGTGGCACAGAGCAAAAAAGCATTCGATTATATCGGTCTGAGCCTGTCCATTCTGGGTGTATTGGCAGTGGTTTACGCATTTGCGTTGGTTAGCGAGTCTGATTCAAGCACAATAACTGCCGCCAATCCACGAGGTGATATTCACGGTTGGGGCTACCCACCTGTCTGGATACTATTAATTGCCGGTTTGGCGCTGGTGGCTATCTTTGCCATTTATGAAATCTACATCAGCAAAGACCCGGTGTTGGATTTGAGATTATTCAAAAGCTACGATTTTACGGTGGCTAGCATCATTTCGTGGCTATCCGCGATTGTGGTATTCGGCAGCCTCTTCATGCTACCAATCTTCCTTGAGCAAGTCAGAGTACCGCATTTAAGCGCGTTAGATGCCGGTCTTGCTCTAATGCCACAAGGTCTTGCAGCAGCAGTAGCGGTAGGGTTGGGCGGCAAAATGTATAACCGCTTTGGTCCGCGTGTTTTGGTTATGACAGGAGCGGTATTGTTGGTTTTCAGTTCCTTTATGTTGACATCCTTGAAACCCGAATCAGATGGGCTTTTCCTGATGCCATGGTTAATAATACGTGGGTTAGGCTTCGGCATGACCGCAATACCGGTTCAAACACTGGCTTTGATGTCGCTAACCGGCCCTGCGCTGCCGAAAGCCAGTTCACTTTTCAACGTAACGCGGCAAATATTTAGCTCAATCGGTATTGCTGTTCTCGCTTCTCTATTCGTACAACAGTCTGCGCAGCATGGCACCGATATTGGTAGTCAGATTGCAGCCGGTACATTACCACGCCCGACCACAGCGGATGCACAAGCTCTAATTGTGGCACAGGCTGGCACAAGTGGTATGAACGATGTGTTTATGTTCGTAACAATTGGCACTGTAATTCTACTGCTGGTAGCGGTAATTTTACCAAAGAAGCCGCATCGCGCGGAAGGACTTAGCAAAGAAATCGAGTCCCATGCGGAGCAACCCGCGATGATAATGGAATAGTTAACTGCTTTAAACGACCTTGCTTATTTAATAGGCGAGGTCGTTTTTATTTTCCGATACAGAAAGTTGAGAAGATTTCATGCAGGAGAGATTCTTGCACCGACTCGCCTGTAATTTCACCCATTGCTTCCATTGCCAGACGCAAGTCAATTGAGATAAAATCAGCGACCATGCCTGCTTCATCGCTGGCAATTGCCGAAAGCAAATGTTCGCGAGCACGCTCAAGGGCGCGGCGGTGCCGAGTGTTGGTAATCATCAAGCTTCTACCAGCCAGATTTTGCCCCCCTAACGCTAGATTTGCCAGCGCATCTTCCAATTCCTGCAACCTATCGCCCGTTTGAGCCGATATACTTACACGAGGCAACTCTGGAAGCTTCTGATTCAACTCCGATTCAAGCTTATAATTTTCATTCTCACCCTGATTTAAATCCGTTTTATTCAAAACCAGCATGGCTTTGGTAGTTGGGCGTATAGCTAGTTCAGATTGTACAGCAGCGATTAACTCAAGGTCGCCGGAGTGCAAAGGGCGCGAGCTATCCAGCACCAGCAATAACAAATCGGCGCTGGCAATCGCTTGCCTGCTCCGCTCGATACCGATACGCTCGACCATATCTTCAGTAGCGGTTATTCCGGCAGTATCCACCAGCACCACCGGTATTCCGCGTACATTAAGAGTTTCCTCAATCAAGTCACGAGTTGTCCCGGCAACTGGCGTGACTATCGCGCGGTCATTTCGCAAAAGGGCGTTTAGCAATGAGCTTTTACCCACATTGGGCACGCCTACAATTGCTGCTCGAATTCCTTGCCGATAAATTTGTCCGGCATCGGCAGTAGCCAACAAGGTATCAATTTCGGCTAAAGTTTCACCCAATTGCGGAGAAACCGAGGCAAATGGGACATCATCTTCCGGGAAATCTATCATAGCTTCAAGCTGGGCGAGGGCTGAAAGCAATTTCTGGCGCGCCACCCCGATACGTTGCGACAGCTTTCCTGCCAATTGCCCCAACGCCTGCTCAAGCGCGGGACCGGTTTTGGAGCGAACAATATCCTGCACCGCCTCCGCCTGAGCCAAATCAATCCGTCCGTTCAAGAAGGCTCGCAAGGTAAATTCGCCCGGTTCGGCGTGGCGTGCGCCCATTCTAAGAGTCAGGTTTAATATCTTCTCCAACGGGACACTACCGCCATGACAGCTAATCTCAGCCATTGGTTCGCGGGTATAGGTGCGCGGGGACGCAAGATAAACCGCCATAACCTCATCCAAAGGATCAGCCGGAATCGCCGGGTCGGCAATATAGCCATAATACAAACGATGGCTTTCAAAGCTCTTGCGGGTTTTGCCTTTTATCGTAAAAAAAACTTGCTGCAATATTTCATAGGCATTCGGTCCACTAAGGCGCACCAACCCGATTGCCCCTTCACCCAAAGCAGTAGAAATAGCGGTAATAGTATCGTTGTACATATCTTTTATCCGATGGAAAGGGCAAAGTTGCCCGCTTACGCTTCTTTCGGCTTTATTCTCAGCAATTTTTCGACAATGAAACTGAATACAATATCGGTGCTGCTTTTACCCTGCACTATAGTTTCAAAATCAGCCAACCGACCGTTACTGACATCATCCCGCAAACAATCAAGGTCAAGCGTTAAGGTTTCTTCAAGTTGAGCGGTTAGTTTGCGGGTATTGATTTTTTCCCCGGCTCTAAAGCGGGTGAACTTGCCGATATTAATAAATATATCGGGATATTGTTCACGCAGAAAATCAAAACGGAAGGATACCGGCGCAATATAACAATCGCCTAACTCACGCACCAACCAGCCAAGTCCTGAGTGGAAACCCAACGGGCGCAATTCCAGCGGCATTATTTCGCCTTGCGGAAACATCCACAATATACAGGGTGATTTTTGCTTTAGCTCTTTAACGATATATTCCAATGACTTTAAGGCTTCCCTTGCATCATTGCGATTAACCCCAAAACAGCCCGCCCAAGCAAAAAAAGGATAACGGCTGAGTTGCTGCTCATCCATCATCAGATAAGGACTCAAGTTATAAACTTGGCGGGAAATAAGATGTGCCAGATAACCGTCCCACCATGAGGAGTGGTTTACATAGAAAATAATGGGAGCGTCTAGTTTGGAAGGGGGTAAAGGCAGCGGCTCTGCTACCCGCATGTGGACGGAGTGGAAGGCACGCCAGACTGAGCGGCGAGCAATCCCAAAAACCAGTAACTCACCTAGAAAGTTCTTACGCGCCGGAATCATGGTTTAATCGTTTGCGCGTTTAAATGACCAGCGTTTGCGAATCGGTTCGCCTTCTTCGCCTTCTGACAAGCGGGCTTCTTTTTTATTTTCGGCGCGAATTTCCACTTCACTCTGCAACTTTTCCCGATTTTCCCGATTAGTTTGCATCCAGATGTAAATTATACGCTGGAAGGCGGTCAAATTAGTGCCTACGGCGAGTATCCAGAGCGAAATCGGCAACGCAGGCGACCAGAAAGCGGCGATAAAAGTTCCAAGCGCAATCAATACTACACGCTCAGGACGAGGTAACAAACCCATCTTGCACTGCAAACCCAGACCTTCGGCACGCGCTTTGACATAGCTGATCATAAGCGAGCCGCAAATTGATACATAGACTAGTATCGAGCCGCCATCTTTGTCCGCATCAGGTATATTGCGATAATAAAGCAGCAAACCTAGAAAAACTACCACTTCGCTATAACGATCGAGAGAGCTATCCAGAAAAGCCCCGAAAGTGCTGGCGCGTCCGGTAATTTTTGCCAACGCCCCATCCAGCATATCAAAAACACCCGCAAACAAGATTAGTAAACCACCCAATAGAAACCAACCGTTAGCTAGTACGTAGGCTACCGGTATATTAAGCAGAAACCCGATTACGGTAATCCTATTGGGGGTAAGAGGGGTTTTTACAAAAATACGGACAACCACTCGCGCGATACCACGCGCCCAATCTTCGATAAGGTTAGAAAACATGCACCACTCCTGTAAGACAACTTTCCGGTTGGGTAATCTTGCCGACACCAAGCCCATTCTTACCTATTAGTATAGTCTAGTATATTACAACATTTTTGCCAATCTTGAAAGTTAGAAGTAGATACTTTTATCATCAAGTAAGTTGTATTGCCAATTTACAGCGATTTACGCCGGTGGTAACATTAGTAAAGATACATATTATTTATTTCCCGGTATTTAGAGGAGTCCCAGATATGTCAATTTTAAAAGAACCTATCTTAAAATTATCAAAAAGTGCCCGGATGAAAAATTTCGTGAGCCATAACCGGATTGGACGAAGTGCAGCACGTCGTTTCGTAGCAGGCGAAACTCTAGAAGATGCATTGAAAGCTGCGCGCGACATGAACAAACTCGGAATCCATGTTAGCCTTGACTATTTGGGAGAAAACGTATTCAGTGAAGCGGAGTCGGTTGCCTCCACCGAACAATATCTAAATTTGTTAGGAATGATTGCGCGTGAGAAACTAGATGCCAATATTTCAGTTAAACTTACCGCACTAGGGTTAGATGTGGATAGACGGTTGTGCTTAAATAATATTACAGCGGTGCTAACCCGCGCCCGTGATTTGGGCGGCATTTTTGTCAGAATAGATATGGAGAGTTCGGAGTACACCGAGCGCACAATCGACATTTTCAAGGAACTATGGCAAAGCGGCTTTCGCAATACTGGCACAGTCCTGCAAAGTTACATGTATCGCACCGAAGATGATGTGCATACCATGATCGAGCTTAAAGCCAGAGTAAGGCTATGTAAAGGCGCGTATCTTGAACCTCCCACCGTTGCTTATGCTGAGAAAAGCGATACTGATAGTAATTATGTCAAGTGCATGCAACAATTGCTGGACAATGGTAACTATCCAGGGTTTGCAACCCACGATGAGAAAATCATAAATCAGATTCTGGATTATGTAAAAGCGCAGAATATTCCGGCAGAGAAATTTGAATTTCAAATGCTGTACGGAATACGCCGGGATTTGCAAAAGAAATTGGCAGGTTTAGGTTATAATGTTCGAGCTTATGTTCCTTATGGTTCACAGTGGTATCCCTACCTGATGCGTCGCATGGCAGAACGCCCTGCCAACCTGTTTTTTATGCTGAACAATGCCTGGCGAGGGTAATTATAGATGTCTTCTAAGGTAACAGTAAAATTATTTGCTTCCTTCAGAGAAATAATCGGTAATGGAAATCTCGAATTTCCTTTACCTGAAAACGGTAGCTTAACTGCCGGAGAACTGTTGGCACAACTCGTTCAGAAATATACCGCGCTAGGTGGTCCCGCCCGTACTTGCCGAATCATGATTAATCGGCAGTACGCTTCGAGCAATTCCCCGCTTTCTCCCGGTGATGAAGTAGCATTTATACCGCCGGTTGGAGGAGGTTCCGACTGATAGCCTTAAGTTGACAACACTCGTTATTGTAATTTACTACTCACAGGAGTAATGCATGGGACAGCTTATTCGAATAACCGAGCAACCAATAGATTTACAAGAACTGCTTGAGACGGTTTCTAATGAGCGCAACGGTGGAATAGTTTTATTTACCGGCACAGTGCGACGTTGGAACGAGGGTAATGAAGTTCACTGGCTTGAGTATGAAACCTATAAAGAGGCTGCCGAAATAACTATGGCAGAAATTGCCCGTAAAGTGGAAAAACAGTGGGGCATTTCGGATATAGCAATGTCTCACCGGATTGGACAGCTTGGCATCAAGGATATTGCGGTAGGAGTGGCAATTGGTAGCCCACACCGGGCAGAAGCTTTTGCTGCATGCCAATTTGTAATTGATACCTTGAAAGCCACCGTCCCGATCTGGAAAAAGGAATCTTGGGAGGGAGACGAACAGAGCGGTCAACGTTGGGTAGAAAATAAGGTGTGAGTAATTAATTCTATGAGTTCAATCTATAATTTATTATTGCAAATAGCGACCCCTACGCCGAATACGCTACAAGTTGATCCCGGTAATGAACCGATGGGAACAGCCGTATTCTATATTCTCTTTATGTCTCTGATGATTGGTGGCAGTGTAGTAGGATTCCGTATTCGAATGTACTTCACCAATAAGGAAAGAGCTAGGAAGAAAGAAGAAGCAGACAGGAAGGCTACCTGATATGCATAAACCTATTCACATCGCGGTATATTGCGCTTCAAGTAACTCAATTGCACCAAAGTACTTTGAAGTAGCCACCGAACTTGGCGAAATGATGGCTAAGCGTGGAACGGTGCTGGTTTACGGTGGTGGGCGTATTGGTCTTATGGGTGCGGTAAGTCAGGCAGTGGTTAAGAATGGCGGGAGCGTAATAGGTGTAATCCCCTACTTTCTTGAAAGAATAGAAATCGGCAACCATGATGCCGGAGAACTTATCCTGACCGATGGCATGCGCGAGCGTAAGGCTATTATGGAAGAAAGAGCAGATGCATTTATCACCTTGCCCGGAGGATTTGGCACACTGGAAGAAATTTTTGAGATTCTTACGGGTGGGCAACTAGGGGTTCATCAGAAGCCGATGGTATTGGTCAATACCAATGGCTACTATAATCATTTGCTGGCACAACTCCAATTAGGGGTAGAGGAACATTTTATCAAAGCGGTACATATGGATTTGTTGCATGTAGCGAATACCCCGCAAGAGGCTTTGGATTACATTTTCAACTACCAACCTCACCAACATATTGATAAAGTTACTGAAGACGAATTGAAAAGTCTGAAAAAGAACGGAAACGGGGAAGTACCGGGTTCAGAATAATAACTTCGAAAATATTATGGCAAACCGCACAGGTTTTAAGATTTGTGCGGTTATTTTTTGCCTAATCGGGTTCGTTAGCGCCTGCAAAAAATTTAGCGCGTTCCAGCAGAGGCGAAATACGCTCACCGAGCGCTTGGTCGTAGAGAGTTTGCACCAATTTCACAATCCGATCTAATAGCATCGGCACATTAAACCCACCCTCCGGGATAATCAAATCAGCATAACGTTTGGTAGGCTCTACAAATTCCTGATGCATAATCCGCACTGTAGTCAGATATTGTTCGATTACCGAGTCAACCGAACGTCCTCTCTCTTTTATGTCGCGTCTTAAACGGCGAATAAATCGCAAATCGGCATCGGTATCTACAAAGATTTTCAATTCCATCAAATCGCGGATACGCTTATCGGTGAAAAGCAAAATTCCATCCACCACAATAACCGGACAAGGCTCCATAAAAACTGGCTCAGACAAACGATTATGCTGCACAAAATCGTAAATGGGCATCAAAATTGGTTTGCCTGCTCGTAAATCCAACAGATGTTGATATAAGAGATCGTTATCAAGCGAATCAGGATGATCATAGTTAACACGGGTGCGCTCTTCAAAAGGCATATGGGAAAGGTCTTTGTAGTACGAATCGTGCTGGAGATGCACTACCAGCGAGATGCCGATATTCTCTACGATGTGACGTGCTACTGTAGTCTTGCCGCTACCTGTACCACCAGCCACCCCGATAACAAGCGGGGTCGAATTACGCATAGCCGATTTTCTCCCTACCATAAAAAAACATATCCGGCGCTGTTTTGCTGCGCCGGATAGCATATCTCATTCCGCTATCATTAGAAGAGTTTATAAGGCGAAGGTAAGGTTGTCAACCGAGGTTAATCGGCAGTATATTCGCGGCTGCGCAGGCTTGTTCCAATATGACTTATATTGTTCCAATTTATAAGCCTTTCCCCTTCTTACAACAGGGCTAAGGCTGTTCTTGTAAACCATTTACTATAATTCTGAACACTTACTGCTGACAGCATGTATTGTATGTATTTATTGAAATGTGTATAATTGGTTTATATCTATTTGATACTACTTAATAATATTAAAGTGGGGGAATATAATTTCCCTTTGTGGGGTCAAATGCTAGAGCATATTAATGAAGTATCATCCGATTCGCAGAATAATAAGGATGGTACACAAGCGTTTAATCGCTTTAATATGGTGCCAGCGGAAGACTTATTCGTGCCAGAAATTAGTATTCGCCCTGAACAAGCAGAAGCTCTCCTGGTTATTTCCTCATTGCTAAATTCCGAGCTTAATCCGGGGAATGTACTTATAAACCTTGTACAACATGTCTCAGGGCTTTTCAAAGCTAGTCGAGCGGCTGTTTTTCTCCGAAAAAACCTGCAACATGAACTGACCGATGGCTCTAATCCTCACAATGTTTTTACCGAAGAAGAACCCCTCGCCGATATCGGAAGGTTGGTTTGCGCGGCTAATTGGGGACTTACCGACCTGTTTATTGATAAAGTTCTTAAATTCTACGAAGATCGTGAGTTCAGTCGCTTACAAACCATCCGTAGCCCTGTCTATATAGAAGATATTCAAGCTTCACAGCGTTTAAACGGCTTGCGAGAATTGAGTATGCGCGAGGGTTTGATGACAATGCTCACCCTACCCCTACTCTATCGCCAGAGTTTGATCGGTATTATGGTTTTGTACCACAGCCAGCACAGAGTCTATTCCAGAGAAGAGTTACGCCTGCTAACTATTATTACCAATCAAGCAGCGCTGGCTATAACCAATTCGCGCCTTTATGAAGAAGCCCGTCGCCGTGAGCAAGAAGCTGAAATGCTGGCGGAAGCAAGCCGGGTTCTTAGTAGCTCATTGAAATTGCGCGAAGTGCTATCTGTAATTGGGGAAATGTCTACCAGAATGGTTGGCAATACCTCAGTTGTATTTATCGTTAGAGAAAATACAGACCAGATTTTCCCAATAGGCTACTATAGTAAAGAAACACCCCCGCCCGAATTACCGGAATATATACCCACCAAAAATAGTGAACCTGTAAGAATCGGACAGACAATTGTGGGTAAAGTGGTGCAAAATGCCACCGCTATGTTTATCAAGGACAATACCGATTGGTCGCGTATAGCACCGTTTATCCGGGATGTAGAACATGTAAATAGCTTGCTATGTGTTCCCTTGAAAGTAAGAAGTAAGGTTATTGGCGCGCTGGCAATCTATAATATTACCTACCAGAATCCAGAGATCAAGGTTACACCAATTGAAGACCGCCATGTAACATTGCTACAACAGTTGGCTGAACGTGCCGCCAACGCCATCGAGAACGCCCGTAACTATGAAGCCGAAAGGTCAGCTTTACAGGAGAAAGACCTCTTTCTTACCTTAATCTCGCATGAGCTAAAAACCCCGCTAACCTCGCTACTTGGTTATAACCGACTTGTCAACAAACGTTTGGAAGAAGAAAGCCTCGAAAAAATTGACCTCAACAAACTAATCGAGAGTTTGCGTCATTATAATGGGGTTATGGAAGGTCAACTGGATCGCCTGCAAACACTGGTAGAAGATCTTACCAGTATATCGGATATTGAAACCAACAAGCTTGAATTACACAAACGTCCGGTTGATCTCATACCGATTATACGAAACAAAATCAATGAGGCGGAACAACTAGCTAAGCAGGTGCGTATGCCGCGCCCAGTTCATCACTTTGAATTACGCACAAATCCCGCAGTGGTTATTGGCGATGTCGATATACCGGCTTTCGAACGAGTATTATCAAGCCTTCTTAGCAATGCCGTTAAATACTCGCCTAGAGGTGGATTAATAAAGGTAAGGGTGCAACAGGCTTTGGAAGAAATCACTATCGCCGTGCAGGATGAAGGCGTTGGTATTCCTGAAAAAGATTTGCCCCACCTCTTTGAACGCTTCTTCAAAGCCAACAACTCTCCATCAAAAGCCAACGGGTTAGGGCTAGGGCTTTATATCAGCCAGAACTTTATTAAAGCAATGGGCGGACGTATAGAAGTACAGAGCGAAGAAGGTAAAGGCTCTAACCTTACTATATACCTACGCGCCTCCGCTCCTCTTAAATCCAACTATTAAAAATACCTACAACTTTTGCACCAATAAAGGCAAGATTTCACCGGCTTTTCCGTTAAAATTATAGCGGTACGGTGAAATCAGTGATTCGACCTCTAGATTAATTGTAATCACAATTCCGTGCGCTATTCTTGCTAATGAAGCGGCAGGTTCTACCTGACCGGAAGTTCCAATGGAGAAAAAAACATCGCACTTTTTTGCCGCATATTCAGCTTTTTCAAAAACCTCGTCAGGTAACATTTCACCAAACCAAACCACATCGGGACGTAGGAATCCGCCACAACGTGGGCAGCGTGGCGGTATTCCTTGGTTTTCATTCCAGCTATCCACTAACAGACCTTCATCAAAGCATTTAACTCGATTGATATTGCCGTGCAGTTCGATAACGCCTTCACTCCCGGCGCGCTGATGCAACCCATCCACATTCTGGGTAGCAAGGGTCAATTCAGGGACTTTACGTGCCAGTTCTGCCAGCGCATAATGCCCCGCATTCGGTTCAACCGTATGGACTTTCTCACGGCGAGCAGCGTACCACTCCCATACCATGCGTGGGTTTCGCTGAAATCCTTTCGAGGTGGCAAGCTCTTCAGGACGATATTTTGCCCATAAGCCCGTTAACTGGTCTCGAAAGGTAGGGATACCACTTTCAGCGGAGATTCCTGCCCCGGTCAATATTGCCACACGTTGCGCCTTTTTCAAGGCTTCGATTAGTTGCACAGGAATAACAATTTCGTTCATACGCCACCTGTAATATGATTAATTTGTTGTCTATTGCGCCAACGCCACCATAATTTGCGCGCTTCATCCGCGAAAAATATAACCGGAGTCCAAGCAAATACAAAAAGCCAATCAATAATATCCAGCGGGGCAGTATTGAATAGCCCCTGCATAAAAGGCAAATATACCAGTGAAACCAGCAAACCCAGTTCAACGACTATTCCTATGAGTACCAGCCGATTCTTGAAGAAACCGATTTTGAAAACAGAGTTGCGTTCGGTACGACAAACAAAAACCGCTCCTACCTGTGTAGCAACGACCCCCGCTAGAGTCATAGTTGTAGCAAGGCGGTATATCTCGGTTCCTTCGGCTGCCAGCGGAACACCGGGCCAACCAAACCGCCAGTTCAGGAAGAAATATGCCGACATAGAGGCTATCGATTCGATTAGCCCGTACCACAATAACGCCCGTGCCAGCAACTTAGGATTGAGCAATGGCTCTTTCTGGGAACGGGGTGGCAATTCCATAACCCCCGCTTCGGGAGGTTCTGTGCCCAAGCCAATCGCCGGAACCATATCAGTGCCAAGGTCAATCGCCAGCACTTGCATTACGGTTAGCGGCAAGGGTATTGCCCCTCTCGAAAAAAGCATAGCTACAAAGGGAACAGCTTCTGCCATATTGCTATTGAATACATACATAGCGAACTTACGGATATTGCTATAAATAGCGCGACCCTCTTCCACCGCATTTACAATCGAGGCGAAATTGTCGTCTGTCAGTACCATATCAGCGGCTTCTTTTGCCACGTCCGTTCCGGCTTGCCCCATCGCTACCCCGATATGGGCTTTTTTAAGAGCGGGCGCATCGTTTACGCCGTCGCCGGTAACCGCGACGATATGCCCCAATTCTTGGAAAGTGGTGACAATTTTGAGTTTATGTGCAGGCGTAACACGGGCAAAAATTACCTGCGCATTCTTTAAAATATCTTTCAGGGCAGCATCACTCATTCTATCAAGCATCAAGCCGGTAATTACTTTGAAATCCTCACCAGTAACTATACCGAGTTGCTTGGCAATGCTGGCAGCAGTCAATTCATAATCCCCGGTTATCATTACAACCCGAATACCGGCTTTATGGCAGCGGGCAATTGCCTCGCCGACTCCCGTTCTTGGTTGGTCACGCATTGCCACCAAACCGAGAAAAATCAGGTCATGTTCAACCTGTTCCGCCGTAAAATCCATCGTGTTATCCGGTAGAATGCGATAAGCCAGCGCCAGTACCCGCAAGCCTTCACGCGCTAATCTATCGTTTACCTGCATCACTTCAAGACGTTGGCTCTCACTTATTGCCGACACGCTTTCTTCCTGCTGGATAAAGTTGCATAATTCCAGCACTTCTTTAGGTGCGCCTTTAACATACGCCACCTGCGCATTACCCTGCCGATTGATAGTACTCATGCGCTTGCGGTACGAGTCGAAAGGCAACTCGCGAATACGTGGGTTCTCGGTAGCTTCGGCTTTCAAATCAACCCATCCCTTTAGTGCCGCTACTTCCAGAGAGGCTTCGGTGGGGTCGCCCAGTTCGCGCCATTTTTCTGAATCCCCATCGGGCGGCAATATTCGCGCATCATTGCACAGGCTGGCAATTCGCAGAGCCAGATGCAAATCTCCGGCGACAGGAGTATTTATCTTTTGAGCATTCTCAACAATATGACCTTGCGGAGCATAGCCGGTTCCGGTGAACTCATACATGTGTCCCGGCAACCATAAATGTGTAACCGTCATCTCGTTCTGGGTCAGCGTGCCGGTTTTATCGGTGCAGATTACAGTGGTACAACCCAGCGTTTCTACCGCCGAAAGCCTTTTTACAAGCGCATTGCGTTTTGCCATACGCTGGACACCCAACGCCAGCGCCAAAGTGACGGTAGGCAACATCCCTTCCGGTACAAAGGCTACAATCATGCCCATTGCGAAGATAAAACTAGTGGCAAGATCGACTTTAGCCAGAAATATTGCCAGCACAAAAAAGAGCGAGCCTATCCCGGTGGCAAGCATTGTAACGATTTTGGTCACTCGTCCGAGTTCGCGCTGTAATGGGCTTAGTTGATCGGTTACATTAAGTGTAAGATGCGCGATTTTACCAAATTCGGTTTGCATCCCCGTTGCGGTTACAACCGCAGTAGCCCTACCAGAAGCCACACCCGTTCCGGCGAAAATCAGATTCGCAATATCGGCGACTCCCAATTCAGTATGCAACGCGGCTTCTTTGGTTTTACGAACCTGGCGCGACTCTCCCGTCAGGGTGGATTGGTCAACCCGAAGATCAGATTCGTCAATGATACGAGCATCGGCGGAAATATTATCGCCCTCTTCCAGCATAAGCAGGTCGCCCGGAACGAGTTCCTCCGCCAAAATCTTGCTTTCACTGCCATCTCGTATCACTCTGGCATAATTGGGCAACATCCGTTTGAGGGCTTCAGTAGCCTTCTCCGCCTTGTATTCCTGCCAGAAACTAAAGACCCCGTTAATTAGGTTGACCGTCCAAATAGCAATTCCAAGTTGAGGAGCATTTGCCAGAAAACCGACAATACCACCAGCCCACAGTAAAAGCGCCATCAGGTGGGTAAAATTTGCCAGAAATTTCAAGATAAGGGGAGTTTTGTGTCCTTCGCTGAGCGTGTTGCGCCCGAATTTCTCCAGTCGAACTTGCGCTTCAGCCTGTGTTAAGCCCTGCGGGGAGGTATTAAATGCCTTGTAAATCTCGTTAACAGGAAGGAGGGATAATTGAGAGCCATCCTTCTTGTTTTCAACAAGAAGCTCCATAGCTGTTACTTCTCGCCTTTCCAAGTCTTTGGCAGTTAGTTACGACAGACAGAACCAATCAAAGCTCTATAGATTGGCGATTTCAAACGGCTCAATCTGGTCTGCCGCTTCAAAACCAAAGACTTTTGAATAGAAATAAAACTCAGCTTCCAGAGCGCGCTTTATATTATCAGCCCGCCTAAAACCATGCTGCTCACCTTCAAACGGGATGTAAGCAACCGGAATGCCCTTCTGCTTAACCGCCTCAAACATCATCTCGGCTTGGTTAGGTGGCACTACCTTATCCTCAAGACCTTGGAACAGAATTATCGGACAGCGCAACCCTTCGGTGTGATATATCGGAGAACGAGCGCGGTACAAATCCAGCCGCTCCGGATAAGCACCAACCAGATTATCCAGATAGCGCGATTCAAATTTATGGGTGTCGCGAGCAAGCGCCTCCAAGTCGCTAACCCCAAAGTAGCTCGCCCCCGCCTTAAAGGTATCTCGGAAGGTCAGGGCGCAGAGCGTAGTATAACCACCTGCGCTCCCACCTTGAATAGCGAGCCGATTTTCATCCGCCAACCCTTGTTTTGCCAGATGCAATGCCCCATTTACGCAATCATCTACATCCACAATCCCCCAGTTACCGTTGAGCCGTTCACGATATTCGCGCCCATAGCCCGTGCTGCCCCCGTAGTTCACGTCCAAAATCCCAAATCCTCGGCTAGTCCAATATGCAAAGCTAAGCGAAAGCAACGCAGGCGAGGCAGAGGTAGGTCCTCCGTGACTTCGCACCACCAAGGGTGGAAGATCGCCTTCAGGGGCGAGATAATCCTTGTTAGCAGGTGGGTAGTAAAGGGCGTAAGCATCAAGCCCACCGTTAGTGGGAAATTCAATCGCTTGCGGGGTTGAAATATAACCGGAATCTACTTCAAGGGTGGAGGCGAGTTTGTGTACCCGCATTTCGCCACTGGAAAGGTCATACTCAACTACAGCCATCGTTTTGTTTGAACCGCCCGCAATCATCACCACCCGATTGCCACTTACTTTAAGATTACCGATATAGTTGTAGGGCTGGTTAATACGCGAAAGAACTTTGCTCTGGAGATCGAGAATACCCAGATTCCAGAAACCGTTCTGGGTAAAGGCGCAGACTATGTTCCCATCGAGAGTAAAACCATAGGTTTGTGTTCCGAACACCCACATAGGCTGTCCGAACTCAGCTTCCATCGGATATAGTGACTCAACTTGCCCATCAGTTATCCGGTAGAGATTCCACCACCCGGTGCGGTCTGACACAAAATACAACAAACCATCGGGCGACCATGTCGGTTGGTAAATGGACTCTCGCAAACCGCCTGCCACGAGTTCAGCCTCGCCTAGCGTACCATCCGGCAATACCGATGCTAGTCTTAGTTCGCAACCGTCCCACGGCATGTTGGGGTGACTCCACTCTAACCATGCCAGTTTTGTACTATCCGGGCTAAGACGCGGACAAGCATAAAAATCTTTACCTGATACCAAAACCTCACCACCATTCTCACCGCTCAAGCTCAGACTCACAATGGTATTGACAGGTTCATGCCCGCCCGCTGTATGGTCTTCGCGAACAGTAATCAAGCGGTTGCGGTGTTGATCATATACCGCATCGGCATAGCGCAAAGCAATCGCAGGGGTAAGCGCTTCCGGTGCGCCCCCTTCAACCTGACGGTACAAACGTTGGTCGGCAAAGTTCGAGAAGTAGATAACCCCATTATTTATCAGCAACGCCCCGCCACCGTACTCATGTACACGAGTGCGTATGTTAAAAGGGGCTGGCGTTAAATCAATTCCAGCACCCGAAGCATCAGGTCTAACCAATACAACCCGCCCCCCTTCTTTTGGGCGACCCTCTAGCCAGTAAATATCTGCGCCATCTAGAGCAATATCAGCCAATCCAACCGCATCGGTAATAATCATCTCGGTGCTTATAGGAGATTTCCAACTGCCATAAGGCGCTATCTGAACCACGCTATACTCCTTCACAAAATAATCTATTCTCAAGACTCGCTTATTTCAATTTTAGCGCCTTGCTCAATTTCTTGGCGAGGCAATAAAGTTGTCCAAAGCGCCAACAGTTCGCGTGGACGCGCACGCAAGAAATTCCCGGTTGCGGTGGGTGGTCCATTCAAGCCAAGCGGCACAAGCTCTCGGAAAATTCTTTCCGCATCCTTTTCTTCCTTAGCCCGTACCGCGATTCGGTAAACCACTTCGTTAAGCGCATCTACGCCCTCTTCTGAAGAAAGTGAACCATGCAGCGCGTTGTAGCCGATAAAGTCGCTGCGTATTTCTTCATAATTCAACCCATTGGCTAACAAAATTTGGCGCAAAATTTGGTCGGCGCGGCGGGCTTTGGCAAGGGCTTTGGGCCAGCTATAGCATATCTGGGCTTCTCCCATCCAACCATCCTCGTAGCCGAGACATACTTTAAGCGTTTCTGGGCGAGGTCTGCCCCTGATTCCTGATACCTTTACCCGGTTTTCGCCTACTTGCTCTAGCTTAACTGAGGTGAAATCGGCATCTACATCCGGCGTTAGGTAGTGATTAGGATCAAGCACTTCATAAAGTAATTGCTCGCGTACCGTATCCCATGAAACCAGCCCGCCTGTTCCGGGTGTTTTGGTTATAACAAAAGTGCCGTTCTCATTGACTTCTGCCACCGGATAGCCAATGTGTTCCAATCCTTCTATTGCTTCCCAACCGCCCGCATAGTTGCCACCTACCACCTGTCCGGCACATTCCAGCAAATGTCCTACCACAATACCTGAAGCAAGCGAGTTCCAATCATCTGCTTTCCAATCAAATTCGTGGATAAGGGGACCCAAGAAAAGAGCGCTATCGGTTACGCGCCCGGTAATCACTACATCAGCGCCCTGCGCTAGCGCGTCGGCAACCAGATTAGCGCCGAGATAGGCGTTTGCGCTGGCAATGCGTTCAAGTGGTATGCCGCTATCGGCAAGAGCTTTCCCATTATCAAGGCTTTCCAAACGATAGCCGTTATCCAATAACTCCGGTAAGCGCGTTAAAATATCATCGCCTGTTACCAGCGCAACTTTTAAGCCTTTGATACCCAACTTACGGGCAATTCCAAGTATTAATTCTCGCGCTGCCTGTGGGTTTGCTCCCCCGCCATTGGTTATTATTTTGATGCCTTTTTCAAAGGCTATCGGCAAAAGGCGCGGCATTAAAGCCAATAAATCCAGAGTATAGCCGCGTTGAGGATCACGTTTCTTGTCTTTTTGCAGGATGGATAGTGTTAGCTCGCTCAGGCAATCAAAACCGATATAGTTGAGGTTGTCCACCTTACGCGCCATTTCCAGCGCCGGGAGCGGTGTGTCCCCGTAAAAACCTTGCCCTCCACCAATTTTGACCGTTTTCATTAACCATTTCCTCGTTAATAAAAAACTACGGTATGCAGAATATCGCGCTTTGCAATAACATCTTTTCAACCATTACTAACATTTTACCACTATTTGTAAGTGCTATAACCAAAACGCTATCACGATATGAGCAAGCGAAATTTACTACACATATACCCCCTTATACCTTCACTGCCACATTAAAGAGTTAGTCTATAGTAAGGTGGATATTTAGTAATGACAGGAGGGTTAAAATGGATTGCAGAGATAGATTGGAAACTTACCTCCGCCAGCAGCGGATTCCTCATCAGATGCAAATCCATCCAAGGGCATATACTGCCGGGGATGTGGCGGAAAGCGAACATTTACCGGGGAAATTAATGGCTAAAGTGGTGATCGGTATTGCGGATGGCAGAGTGATTATGTTGGTATTACCTGCTTCAAAAGTGGTAAACCCACATGAGGCAGTGAGGGCGTTTAAAGCACATAGTTTCAGGCTGGCACATGAATACGAATTTGCCGATATTTTTGATGATTGCGAGCTTGGCGTACTCCATCCCTTCGGAAACCTCTATAATTTGCCCGTGTATGTCGATCAAACTCTTGCCGAAGATGAGACAATCTATTTCAGAGCGGGGACTTCCACAGAAACAATCAGCCTCAAATATGCCGATTTTGCCAAATTGGTGCAACCGGTTTTAACAAACTTCGCGAAAGAGGTAGCCGATACATTAAGCAGGTAATATTCGATTCCATAAGAAATTAAGGGTGATTGGCACTGTAACAGGCTCAAATCACCCTTTTTTGTGTGAAAACAATAGCGCCAACTTGTTTGTAACAGTAACCGATACCATTTATTAAGTAGACATAAGCTATTAATAACTGGACTATTCCATTTATTCGATTATAATAAGCCGAATAGGTTAATTGATTTGCCCTGAAACTGAGCGTGTATATAATTTTGTTTGGTGGAAATAATAGATACAAGCAACATAGCAGCCTGAGTTACCGAAAGCGTAAGAGCAAACGCTTGTGGCAACTTTTTTTAATGCTCTCAATTCCGGCAATATTAGTCATGTTAGGTTTCTACCTGCTGCCCTCTCTAGCTTCGGAGCAACGTGAACGCAGTACACCCAGAGATGCACTTTCTAATGATGCCGGTTATCTGGTACGTGGTACACCTATAGTGCTTGATTCCGCAGGGCGGAGTAATTACCCTACTGCTAGTTATTCCTACGAAATTTTTTACACTCCATGGCAACGGCTAGATAGCCCGATTAATTCCGGCAAGGTGCAAAGAGCCTATACATTCGGCAATAACCCCGGTCCTGCTTTTCTCGAACAGTACCATTCCGATAATCAGAACCTCAAGATGGTGCAATATTGGGAAAAAGGTCGGATGCAACTGGAAAATGATAGCACCGCTTCGATTGTAATAGCGCCCCTTGCCTACGAGTTAATCAGCGGGCAAGTGCGCATGGGTGATAAAGAAACGCTCCAACTGGCGGGATGTGACACCCATATATATGGTGAAGTCAGTAGTGATAACCCTGCCCCCACTTATAAATCTCTTTCGAGTGTTACCAGCCTGAAACCCGGCACTAACCGAGCTGAAAAGCAAGTTGGTCTGACGGTAAATGCAACGCTAAATCAGGCTGGGGAGGTAGGAAGCGGTAGCGATGAAGGATTGGCAATTTATAATGTAAAAAACGTCAATTTTGTGGAGCAAGCCGGACATAATATTCCGAATGTTTTCTGGGATTTCCTAAATCGCAGCGGCACTATTTCTCAGAATGGTGTAAATACCACCGAACGATTATATAACTGGTCGCAACAATTTGGAACGCCACTCAGCGAACCTTACTGGATAAAAGCCCTTATCAACCAGCGAAATCAGGATATTCTAATTCAGGTCTTTGAAAATCAGATATTGATCTATAATCCCTCTGCCAAACCAGAACTTAGAGTAGATACCGCTAATATAGGTCAGCATTATTACGAATGGCGCTATGCCGGAAATCAATTCATCAGCGATACAACCCAGAATATCAAGGCACAAGGGGCAGCGACCACTACCACGGGGGCAAGGCTGATAATAGGTAACGAAAGCATAATGCGGATTATAACCATAGAAAATGGGCATATGAGCCGCAACATGCTGATAAATCGGCTAAACGGGCAGGTATATGCCGACTTAAAGCCATTTGTAAATATGAGCGGGTTCTCGATTGGGCTAGAGGGGCAAAATCAAGTTGCCTACCAGATAAACGGCGACCAATTCAGCCTGACTGGATTTAACATGCCAGTATGGAATGATACGGAGAAGGAACTGGTATTAAACGGGCAAATTTCATTTCTCGGCGCTACTTTACAGCTTAAACTATTTTACCGCGCGCTGGCAGGGCAAAATTTCATTGAAAAATGGGTGCAGTTAGCGCCAAATGATAAGCTAAAAGATTTTAGGGTGCGCTTCGCTACAATTGAGGATTCGCAGGTTGATAAAAGTCTATCCCCGGCAGCTCCAACACCGGAAGAGGATACAATACCCATGCTTGTTCCGGTTGAAAAAACCAGCAGCGTGCCCGGTGGCGCAATTTTCACCGACCTAATGGTACACGAATCGGGCGATGGCGGTTTGTATTTCTTTTCTGCCACTCCCTTGGGTGGTGAATATGCCACGAACCGTCGCCTCACCGTAATGCAAGAGGATAACCAATCGCTTGGAGATGGCTTTATCAGTGGCAAAGCAGTGCTAGGGGTTTATACGGGACGGGTAGATTTGGGCTATAAGCGCTTTAGCCAATATCTACAAAATTATTACAGCAAAATAGGTACAAAATGGCAACCGGTGTGGTACAGCACTTGGTATCCCTTTACCACCCAGATAAACCAAGATATTGTTAATACTCAATTTGAGAAAATCAAGGATTTAGGTTTTTACGATGTCTTGCACCTCGATGCGGGATGGGAAGGCGGCATGCCGCTCCAAGCTGATCCTCAGAAATTTCCACAGGGTTTAAAACCGCTGGCAGATAAAACTGCTGCGCTAGGTATGGGTTTGGGTATCTGGATTAATCCTTTCTCAAATGGCTACAGCAAATATGTATATTATACCGATTTGTATCGAACCCATCCTGAATGGCGCTTGAAAGACACTGAGCAACAGATAGAAGGGAAGCCATACGCCAGCGGAAAATATGGGGTTAATACCGATTACTATTTCTATGTGCGTGAGCGGTTAATAGACCTTGTTAAAAATTACAACGTTAAAGTTATATATTGGGACGGCGCAGATTGGAATATCCCTGATTCGGAAGTACCTAACCTGACCGAAGACCAACGCCGTGTTGAAAGAATCAAGGGTTTAAAGCGTCTCAGTGCCTTAGCTGATGAATTGCGCGCCATCCGTCCTGAGCTTGTTATTGTGGCGTGGAATAGCACCGTTAATGTGCATTTATTGGGTGCAGTCGAACAATTGCAGCTTTCAGACAAATGGGACTTACCGCTCGGACAAAGCGAGATTACGCGCTTACAACAATTTTATTCTGCCACTTATCACATCCCCTATTATGCAATTTGGGGAGACTGGTATAGTATTAGCTACCGTGAAAATTCCGATAATAACCTAGCGAAAGCTCCGCAGGAACTTATATACGCTGAAGCAAGTATGATTGGCACAGGTGCGTTTAATGCCGGAGCCAGCCTTGACCTTACGAAAGCTCCGCAAGATTTACTGGACTATATCAAGAAGCTCTTTACTTGGCGCAAGCGTTTTGAGCCATATTTCAAAGTGTACCAGCACCTTTTGGATTTTCCATCCGACTCCCAAATTTTCGGGGAGGGTCACGTCATTAATGGGAAAGGCTTTATCATACTTAATAACCCTACCACGCAAGAGGTGCAAACTACCCTACCATTGAGTGCACCTGAGCTTGAACTTGACCCCAACCACAGTTATCGCCTCTTTGATTGGAGTAGCCTGACCGGAGCGCAAGAAAAGGGAGAAGCTAAGCCCGGAGAAGGCGTAGCTATCAACATACCGCCGCGCAGTGTCAAGATTATTGGTATAGAGATAGAGGGTTGGCTCAACTAGCCTGCCAGAATCTCATTATAGAGCTTCTGAGTTTGGTACATCGGCTCTATGCCAAGTTCTTCTGCCAACGTACTGACACACTTGTCGTAGGTGCGTAAAGCAGCGGAACGATTGCCTAGCCGCCATTGCGCCAAAATCATCATGCGGTAGGCTTCTTCCCAACAATTATCACGTGCCAGAATCAAGCGGCACACTCCCATACAACGTTCCCATTGTTCTCGCACTGCCAACAAGCGAGTCAATCTCTCGGCCGTGGTCAGAAAAAGAGATAGCAATTTTTCTCGCTCGACTGCTGCCCAATCCTCATAGAGACATCCCGGCAAAAAGTCGCCCCGATACAATTCAAGGGCACGGGTATAGGCATCCAGCGCGTCATCCTTGCTATTGGCTTGTAATTCTATATGTGCCCCCTGTGCTGCCAGTTGCTCAAAAGCAATCGCATCCAGCCACACATAGCGGGGATCGAGGTTCAGCATATAGGATAAGTCGCTGCCGCTACCGGTTCTAATTATATAGGTGGATTGGGCGCGACTTGAGCGTTCTGGTTCAAGCGCACGTACCAGCGCATTTAGGGCTACTTTGAATCGCGCCTCCGCCGACATATAATCGCTTTCGGGCCACAAGCTTTCCAATATCTGGTCTTTGGAAAGAGCTTTTTCGCGCCGGGTCAATAATAGCTGAAATAACTGGCGGGCTTTCTCACGTTGCCAATCGCGAGGGGTAAGCTCTGAGCCATCAGGACGATGTAGCGAAAAGATTCCAAGGGTAGTTATCCTTAAAAGCATTGCTTCAACCGGAGCTTTAACATCATAAGAGTGAGTATTTATTTGAAATTGTATGCTGTGGTTTACGCCAGCCGATAATTCATGCAAACGCTGGAAAGTTTCAGGAGCTTTCGGTCCGTACATACTAGGGCATTCCAGCAAGAATTTATAGCCATAACGGGCGCATTCAGCTTTCAGTAAAGAAAGTTCAGCCGCATCACTGTTAGCCAGCGCTGCCCACAAGCGCGCAAGAATTATGCCGAATCTATCACCGCAATTTTCCATTATGGCACGGGCAATTTGGGCTGTGCCCAACGCTTCGCCATATTCGCCATGCTCTGCCAATACTGCGGTTAAGCTCAATTGCAGGAAGCCTTCTATCCATTCATCCCCGGCGCTTCGCGCTACCTGAATCCCTTCTTCTAAAGCCTGTTGCGCCGTAGCAAGGTTTCCCTGCGAGTAGCTTCCCAATAAAAGCCCTTTGCCCATCAAGCCTTCTGCCCGTAAACGTCTTACTTGTAATTGTTCGCCCAACTCCAGACCGCATTCATAGGCTTCCAAAGAACGCTGGTAGTCGCCTGAAACCATCAAAGCGTGACCAAGCCTTTGCCATGCCACTGCTTCGGTAAATGGAGTTTTCAATTCACGCGCCAAGAATATGCCCTGTTCGGCAAGTTGTACCGCCAATTCTTTTTCACCACGTATCGAATACAATAACGATAGAATCAGCACCTCCTCGCGATGGCTACGGGCAGCGCGACGAGGATGTCGGTTTTTCCCTTCAGAACGCCGCTCAAGATAAGCAACCGCTTCTGCTAACCTACCACTTCGCAACAAAATTCGCGCATCCTGCTGGCTGCCACTATCCGATTCTCCTAGTAATTTTCGTGCCTGTTGGTGCAAGTCTTCGGCTTCAAGAGGACGACCACGATTCAATTTATTTTCAGCGAGATCATGTAATAACATAGCGTGTAAGCGCGAATTGCCAGAAGCCTCTGCCGCTTCCAGCGCACGCTCCAACCATTCTTCCGCTGCCAACGGCTGGACGGTATCGAGGAAAACCAACGCCCTACCCTGTAAAGCTAACGCTAAACCCTCAAGCAGTTCAGTTTGGGAACAGTTTTCCTCTAAAAGTTGTTCATAGCGCGCAATTGCCAAACGGTAACTTTGCTGTGCAGCCTCAAAACGGCTGGTCAGGCGCAGGCAATCGCCCTGTAATAATGCAAGAGCGGGTTGTTTAACTATAAAAGAGGCGGGAAAGAGAGTAAGCCAGTATTCCAGTCGCTCTAATTGCCCGGTTTCCACTAATTGCTTACCCAAACCATCTTCCAACAAAATTGAAGCTTGAGTCCAATCCTGTGCAGCGATGCGGTGATGGAGTGCATCCTCAATTTGGTTTCGCCCATTCAGGTAAGCAGCAGCGCGTGAGTGTAAGGCTATCAGTTTTGCTGGGTCTTCCTGCAAACGGGAATACAGGAATATTCCAAACAGATGATGATAGCGATATGAAAAGAGGCGCGATCTACCGCCCGCCGATTCGGACTCATCAACTCCTTGACCGATTATGAAAAGACCATTCTCACTGAGACGGCGCAGAAGTTGTTCGCTTTCTCCAGCATTGCGCTCCTGCACATAATCACAGATTGGACCTGACATGCGACGTAATACTGCGCTCTCCAGCAAAAAACGTTGTACATCGGGCGATTGGCGACTTAACACCTCTTGCGCCAAGTAGTCAAATAAGCCGGAAAGATTGCGAGGCAGATCTTTCAAGATGCTTTCAAGGACAGTGGAATTTTCACCTTGCAAATTCTGCCAAACCATTTGCAAGGCAATAATCCAGCCTTCTGTTTCGCTGGAAAGGCGGATTGCCTGCGATTCACTCAGACGAAAACCGTAGCACTCATCAAACAAACGTGCCGTTTCTTCAGGAGTGAACGCAAGCGCATCTTTGTCAATGAATAGCATTTCTTGCTGTACTTGCCAGCGCGCTAGCAATTCAAAACTGGGGCGGCTGCGCGTGGAAATAATAATGTGCAAGTTGGGAGGAGCAACAGAAATTAACTCTTCCGCCAAGCGCAACAATTCTGTTTGACCCTCTAGAAAGTGAAAATCATCCAGCACCAGAAAAGTATCAGCAGTGAGGGAAGTAGCAAGCTCATTTATAAATACCTGTAAGGCAGGGCGATAGGCAATGCGCTTTTCGGCAGAACCTTGCGCCTCATTCCAGTCTCGCTCCAACACTTCAAGCGCACGAGCACCCGGCGCTTGATCGGTCTGGTGAAAAGCATATATTAGATGTAGTAGGAACAGAAAAGGGTCAAACTCGAATTGAGCAAGAGAATACCAGGCGTAGGTGCGTTGACCGGAAACCAACCAACTGGTAAGCAAAGTGCTTTTCCCATAGCCGGTGGGCGCTTCCAGTATGGTCAACCGATAATCGGTAGCGCCTTCCAACGCTTCAAGCAAACGAGCGCGATTAAGCGTCCAGCGTCTTAAACGAGGTGGTATCAAACGGGTTCGTAGTATTAAATCATCACCAAACGACATTATTTGCCAGTCCGGTTATTTTAAAGCTTACATGTCCAGAGGTTTTATTTATTATAGCAGACCCCAACGTATCTATCTTGTAACTGCTTTGTAACTGAAGCTTGTTATCTTAAATCTACCAATCTCGTATCTGGATGAAGATTAACCCACCGCTATTCAATAAGCCTTTTAATTAAGGAACTATTTATGGAACCAAACCGCCATCGTGTGGTTATATCCAGCTTCATGCTAAGGTTTGTGCATGAAGTGGAAGAGGAAACAAAGGCTGCTATTGATAAGGAACAGGCGGAAGGCGAAAGTGAAGTTCTTCAGTCCGCTTGGCGCGGTATAATCAAACATATTCAGAGCGGCGAAGAACATCACTTTACCACGCTAGATGATGCCGAAAGCTTCATTAAAAAATTCATTGGTGAATAGCAAATCTGGGGTATCACTTTTACCCGGCTTTTTTAATGTTAAAAACCTTTTTACTCAAGGAGGAGAAACCGTACCATGAGCAAAAGCCGACCGGTCAAATTTTATATACTGACCGTTTTGATGATGCTGATTTCTGTATTTCTGGTAGCTTGCGGTGATAATACCGCTACCCCGGTTCCAGCCACTACCGCTGCGCCGACCAAAGCTGCCACTACTGCAGCGGCTACCACGGCAGCGGCAACTACTTCAGCTACTACCACCGCTGCCGCCGCCACTACTACCGCTGCTGCTGCCACCACTGTCGCCGCTGCCACCACCGGGGCTGCTACCAGTACCGCGCCTTTGGTTATCGGTATGATTAACTCACGTACCGGAGCGTTAGCAGGTTATGGCAAAATGGTGGACGATAGCTGGCCCGCCGCTATTGAATATTTCACCAAAGGCACCGGCAAAATCGCAGGGCGTGAAGTTAAGCTAGTAGTAGAAGACGATGCTGGTGATGCCAACAAAGCGGTAGAAGCTGCCCGCAAGTTGGTTCAGCAGGACAAAGCCGAGATTTTGGTCGGCACTGTCAGCAGCGCAGCCGCCATTCAGGTAGCAGCCGTAAACGAAAAAGAATTGAAGAAAATCTTTATCGTTGACCCTGCTGCCGATCAGAGCGTTACCGGCGCTGCCTTCAACAAGTACACCTTCCGCACTGCCCGCAACACCGACCAAGATGCCGCCGCAGGCGCACCTTACGCGGTGGAATTGGCTTCTAAGAAAAACAAGAAGATTGCCCATATCTATCAGGATTATGCTTTCGGGCAAGGCGCTAACGTTGCTTGGAAGGAAATCGCTACCAAGACCGCCGGTATTCAGTGGACTGAAGTGGCTGTTCCCTTGACCGCCACCGATTACACCCCTTATATTCAGAAAGTGCTGGATGCCGCACCGGACGTGCTGGTATTGAACTGGGCAGGCGCAACCGCCATCAAGTTGTTCCAGCAGATGAAGGATAACGACATCTACAGCAAAATGGCGCTGGTCAGCCCTATCGGTGACGCAAAAGCTACCGTGAAATCACAGGGCGATACCGTAATCGGGGCTGTTGGTGTGGGTATCTACTGGCATCAGTTCCCCAAGAACGCGGAAAACGATTTCTTGGTGAAGTATTACAAAGAGAAGTATAATACCTTCCCTGACGTATTCGATACCAGTGGTATGAATTTGGTTTCCGCCATCAACTCTGCCTTGACTAAAACCAACGGCGATACCGACCCTGAAAAGCTTATCACGGTTATGGAAGGCATGTCCTTCCCTAGCGCGAAAGGTACGCTGACTTTCCGCAAGGAAGACCATCAGGCGCTACAGCCGATGTACTTGGTAGAGATGACCAAAGACACCACCGGGACATTTGGTTTCCCTGTACCGAAGCTGCTTAAGGAACTCTCTGCTCAGGAATCAGCGCCACCTATCCGCCGAAAGTAAGAGTTTTACAACTTTTGCTTCAAAGAAGATTTCAGGCAAGGGGCTTATGAAAATTAACAATTAAATCCGTAAAACGAGAATTGGGGTAAATCCATCAGATTTCACCATCAAACGCGGGCGCATCGCGATGCGCCCCTACGAACCAAATCTCATGGGGTCGTTTTGTAGGGGCAGTTCGCCTGCGCCCCGTAGAGGGTGTGAATCGCCCTTCGGAAATCTCACCTATTTACGGATTAATTCCTTAAAGTTCATAAGCCCCTTGTCTCTAATCCAAACTCAATTTTACTGTTTCGGGCGAAAATCCTGTAATATTGAGCCTCTTTCCTGAGATACTAACCAATAATCCGTAAAAGCAAGATTGTACAACTAGCCATCGAGGGCTAATTTATGTCAAGTAGTAATGAAACTACAATTCTTCAGACCGAAAATCTCTCCCGCTCGTTTGGCGGAAATGTTGCAGTAAACGGCGTTTCCCTTTCGGTGCAACGCGGTGAGTTTAAGAGCATAATCGGACCAAACGGGGCAGGTAAAACCACCTTTTTTAACCTTATCAGTGGCATGCTGCCGCCAAGTAGCGGGCAT
The DNA here is from genome assembly GCF_030389965.1 of Candidatus Chlorohelix allophototropha. Classification (NCBI taxonomy): domain Bacteria; kingdom Bacillati; phylum Chloroflexota; class Chloroflexia; order Candidatus Chloroheliales; family Candidatus Chloroheliaceae; genus Candidatus Chlorohelix; species Candidatus Chlorohelix allophototropha. The sequence continues at coordinate 904,853 of NZ_CP128399.1, read as the reverse complement.
ATCACTTTTGAAGGAAGCGATATTACCCATACGCCCGCTCACAAACGTTCGCATCTAGGTATCGGACGCTCTTTCCAGATTACCAATGTTTTTCCAAACCTAACAGTACTCGAAAATGTGAGGCTGGCAGCACAAAGCCGGGGCAGCAGTAATATGATTTTCTGGCGCTCTTTTCGAAGCTATCCTCAAGATGAGAAACGCGCCTATTCCATTCTCGAAACCGTAATGCTAGGCGGGCGCGAGTTGCAACCCGCTCAGACTCTTTCGCATGGAGATAAGCGCAAGCTGGAAATCGGGATATTGCTTGCCACCAACCCACGCCTGATTTTGTTAGACGAGCCAACCGCCGGAATGAGTCGGGATGAAGTGCCGGGCATTATTGAAGTGGTGCAGCGCATCAAGCAAGCCGGTAATTGCACCGTGATGCTGGTTGAGCATAAAATGGATATGGTAATGAATGTTAGCGATAGCGTAGCCGTGATGCACTACGGGCAGTTGATTGCCGACGGCACGCCGGAGGAGATAGCCAAGAATGAAACCGTCCAATCTGCCTACCTCGGCACTTACACCGAACGGGCTGTCTAATGACCCCTCTGCGCCGATGTTAAGCCTAGATGATGTACATACTTATATCGGGCAGTTTCATATTTTGCAAGGCATCTCAATGCAGGTGAGGCGCGGTGCAGCGACAGTGCTGCTTGGGCGTAACGGCGCGGGCAAAACCACTACCTTGAAAACTATAATGGGCTTAATTCCCCCCCGCAATGGTGCAATTGCCTTCAATGGAGCAAAACTGGACGGAGAAATCACCTACAAGTTGGCACGGCGTGGTATTGGCTACGTGCCAGAAGATCGCGGAATTTTTCGCGATATGACGGTGGAAGAAAACCTCAAGTTGGCAGCACGCAGCGTTTCCAGTGGGGAATATCGCCAACGCTTAGATTTCTGCACCGAGCTTTTCCCCGATATGCAACGCTTTATGAGGCAAAAAGCCGGGACGCTTTCGGGTGGGCAACAACAAATGGTGGCGATGAGTCGGGGTTTAATGGTAGATAACAAGTTACTGCTGATTGATGAGCCAAGCAAAGGGCTTGCCCCTATCGTAGTGCAAGCGGTAATTGAGGCATTAGTCAAGCTCAAGAGCCATATAACGATTCTCTTGGTAGAGCAAAATTTCACGATGGCAAGCATCGTTGGAGATTATTTCTACTTGATAGATGATGGGCATAATGTTGCCAACGGTACGATGGAAGAGTTAATAAACGACAAGGAATTGACCCGCAAGTATCTTGGAGTAGGTGGAGTATGAGTGTCGTTCGATTAGAAAAGCCCCGCCAATTGCTGCGAGACCCCCGCATTATGACCGTAATCGGAGTCGTGGTGGGGTTATTACTGATTCTACTATACATCAATACCGCGATAAAGTGGTCTACCTTTGTCAAATTCCTCATCAACGGGTTGGTGGAAAGCAGCGTGCTTTTTCTGATGGCAAGCGGGCTTTCGCTCATTTTCGGTTTGATGGATGTGGTAAATTTTGCGCATGGAGCAGTCTTTACGTGGGGCGGTTATATCTTTGTGTGGGCGTTCAACCGTTTTACCACTTCCGGCATACCTACTGAGGATAAAGGGCATTTCCTTTCATGGATGTACATGGGACTTGAGCCGTTACCTGCCACGCTTTTAGCATTAGTTTTTGGGCTAATTGGCGGAGCATTACTAGGAGCAGCAATAGAATTTATTGCGATACGCCGCCTTTATGGTCGTCCGGTTTTCCAGATTTTGTTAACGCTCGGCTTGGTGCTGATTATGGAAGAGACCTTGCGCTTGATTTTCGGCAAGGACGGCACGATAAATTATACCGCCGAGCAATGGCCCAGCGGCGGCTTTCGTCCAGACCCCACCATACTGGTGAACTGGAAGTCGGTTGCCATCGTCATAACCGGGTTGGTGGTATTCGGCAGTGTAACGTGGCTCTTGAACCGCACCAAAGTGGGGTTGGTAATTCGGGGCGGTGTGGAAGACACCCAGATGGTACAGGCGCTTGGCTATAATGTAAAACGTTATTTCTTCGCGGTATTTGTGCTTGGCTCATTGCTGGCTGCGCTAGGCGGCATTGCCAACAGCATCAACAGCGGTGCTGGCTCGGAAACGATGGGGCAAGCATATTTGCTCACCGCTTTCGTGGTAGTAGTGTTAGGCGGGTTGGGTAGTTTCAGCGGAGCGGCGGTTGGCTCGCTGATGGTCGGTCTGATAACGCCGTTTGTAGGCTACCATTTCCCGGCTGTAGCCGATAGCTTTGTAATGATATTACTGGTGCTGGTATTGCTGGTGCGCCCGCAAGGATTGTTCGGCAGCAAGGTTTATTAAAGAGGTAATGCCAGATGAATGTGAAAGTGATAGAAACCGACAAATCAGAGGAAACACTAAGCGAAGCTGCGCAAAAACGAATGGCATTAGGGCAAGAAATTTTGCGTAAATCCTCCGGACCGCTCGGTATCAGTCGTTCCGGTTGGGTTGTAGCCATACTAGCGCTGGCTTTGCTGGTTTTACCGCTATTGGGAATTGCTGAGCTAAACCAGCGTCTGATTGCAATGGTCTTGATTTTCGCCGCTTACGCCATGAGCTATGACCTATTATTTGGCTATACCGGAATATTTAGTTTCGGACACGCCCTTTTCTTCGGGGTGGGAGCATATACTACTGCCCTGTGCGCTCTTAAATTGGGTTGGCCCATCTGGAGTGGCGCAATACTGGGTGCGCTTATCTGTGCGGTGCTAGGGGTTTTTGTGGGCTTTGTGTCGCTGCGGGTGCAAGGGGTTTTCTTTGCGATGGTAACGCTGGCATTAGCCACCACTGCCCATAACCTGAGTAGCAAATTGGTAGATATTACCAAAGGGGACGAGGGACTATCGCTTATTAAAGCCAGTGATGCGCCCAATGCCACTACCGTATATTTGCTGGCGTTGGCGTTGGCAGTGATTAGCTATTTTGGGCTTGGCAGACTTATCAATTCCCCACTGGGGCGAGTGCTAATCTCAATACGTGAAAATGAGCGACGTGCTGAAATGATCGGTTTCAACATCCTGTCTTACAAAGTGGTAGCGCTGGTTTTCTCCTCAATCATTGCCAGCCTCGCGGGTACGCTATACGGCTTGCGCAACGGCATAGTTAATCCGGGGGTTCTCTCCGGTGACGTTTCGTTGCTGCCCTTGCTAATGGTAATTTTGGGTGGAGCAGGCACATTATACGGGGCATTAATCGGCGCAACACTTATCGAAGTGCTGAATTTTTCTCTGAGCAGCCGTGAGTTTGTAGAAAATGTCAAAGGTTGGTTTATAGTCGGACCTATTCTGGAACATTGGCTGTTATTGCTAGGTTTGATTTACGCCCTTATAGTGCTTTTCCTACCTTTTGGAATCGTAGGTACTTGGCGATTGTATCGCACCCGAATATTGGGCTTGGTCAAGGGTAATCGTAATACCTAGAAATTTCAGATAGTAATAATAAAATACTGAAGGGATATGTAACAATGCAAGAAGCCAGATTTGAAATGAACCTCGGTATGATGCTGCGCCGGAATGCGCGTCATTATCCTAATAAGCTGGCAATTGTGGTCGGGCAGGATCGGCTATCCTATAGAGAATTCAACCAGAGAGTGAACCGCGCCGCCAATGCAATGCTGGCAATGGGCTTAAACAAAGGCGACAAAGTGGCAATGCTGCTGCCCAATAGCCTCGAAATGCTTGACCTATTCTGGGCTTGCGCCAAAGCCGGAACGGTAATCGTACCGCTCAATCCGATGGTCAAGGGTAAGGATATGGTGCGCCTTTTGCAGGATTGCGAAGCGCGAGCATTGTACTTTGCGCCCGATTATACCGCCGAAGTAGAGGAAATGAAGCTTGAACTTTCGCTGATAAACCCGGAACGATTTGTATCAATCGGCGGCGATAATGATTATGTAAAGTATAATAAATTGGTTGCCAACGCAAGTGATAGCGAACCTGAAGTTGAGCTTAGTGAATACGACCATTACAACATCATGTATTCTTCGGGCACAACCGGACTACCCAAAGGCATTGTGCATAGCCATCGCACCCGCGTTATGTATGCCTTCCTGTGGGGTATGGAATACGGCGTAACCTTTGATAGCGTAGTATTAAGCGCAGGTAATTTGGTGTTCAATGGAACGCTGGCTTTTATGTTCCCGGCGATTTGCGCGGGTGCAACCTATGTAGTATTGCCAAAATTCAGCGCGGAAATAACCCTGAACGTCATTCAGAACGAGCGAGTTTCGCAAACAATGCTAGTTCCGGTGCAAGTAATTCAGCTTTTGGAATCGCCACTGTTTGACAAAACCGATTTACGCTCACTTAAAGTGCTGATGACGCTCGGCTCACCGCTGGCAGTGGAACGAAAGCGGGAACTAGAAGCCAAATTACCCGGTGTGCTTTACGAACTTTACGGCTTGACCGAGGGTTTTCTCACCACTCTTCGCCCTCAAGATGTAATGCGCAAGCCCGGTTCGGTTGGTCCGGCAATGCCCTTTAACGAGTTCATGATTATGGACGAAGACATGCAGCCGCTTAAATTGGGGGAAGTAGGCGAAATCGTGGGGCGAGGTCCAACCCTCATGCCGGGCTATTACAACAACCCCAATGCCTCTACCGATGCACTTTATCAGGGCAAATGGATGCGTACCGGCGATTTGGGCTACCAAGACGAAGAAGGCTTTATCTATCTGGTAGATCGCAAAAAGGATATGATTAAATCCGGCGGCATCAGTGTGTACCCAAAAGACATTGAAGAAGTGGTAGCCACCCACCCGCTGGTATCCGAAGTGGCAGTATTCGGTGTACCCCACCCCAAATGGGATGAAGTACCCATTGCTCAGATTATCCTAAAAGCAGGGGCACAAATCGGCGAGGAGGAAATGCTAAACTGGATTAACGAGCATGTGCATGCCAAATTTCAGCGATTACATGGTCTTACCTTTGTAGAAAGTTTCCCTAGAAATGCGGCGGGCAAAACCCTCAAACGAGTAATGCGAGAGGCATATTGGCAAAAATAAAACCCCCGCAATTTTGGACAAGTTCTAATTTTTCTTGGGAATTAATTTGCTACCGCTATGCTACTTCCAACTTCCACAGGTTGCCGTTGGCATCGTAGTTGTAGTTCTGCCCACCCACCGACAGCGGGGTGTGCGGGCGAGGCTGTCCGCCCACCGGGTACTGCTTCACCACATTCGCCTTACGGTAATATTCCCGATGGTGTCGTAGCTGTAGCTATCATCATAGCCCACTTGCCCGAAAACTGATATGTATTGAGGATATTAAACAGCTTTGCAATGAAGCCGATTGCTTAACTTTATTAAATAATGATCGTTATAACCCGCACAATTCTAAACCAGTACAAATATATATCATTTAAACTCTCTTTAATTTGTACCTGATTTCCATTAAATACAAGATTCTCTACTTAACTGATAAATGTCAATTTCTTTCTGCTCTAATAAAGTTTCCAACTCTTCCACCCCATTCTTTTCTAAATACTCACACTCTATTTCACTGATGAAAATCGCTTGATATATTTTTCCCTGTCTTTCCCCGCATTTAACTATATCAAAAGAACTTGGAATACCAAAAGGCGTAGTAAAATATATTGCAGTTTTATGGTACTTGTACACAAAAGCAGGAAATAACTTTGCTATATTACGAAAATAAATACCCCTTTCAATGACTACATTTCTTTCTACTATGAAGTCTAAAATACTTGAAAAAACCAGGAGCACTTCTTTCTCATCACCTTCTACTGGTAGAAATATTTCGAACTTTTCCTTAAAATAATGTGTTAAACCAAGGGTGCAAAAAATTATACAATCTCTAAATACGTGCTCAAACATTAAAATTTGTATTTTAGGAGAATTATCATTTATAAAAATAATGCTTCTTCTAATTGGGTCTTTTAAGTAATTAATATAATGATCATAATAACATTCCCCAAAACTCATTCCGAGTAGGCTCCTCTTTTCCCCTCATATTTATGCCCCTGGTTACAAGAAGGACATTGAATTCGAAGGTCACTATTATACTCATCAATAACTTCTTTTCGTGTAGGAGGCGGATCTTGCTCTTGTAATTTTATCTTTTTGTTCACCCAAGTATCAAAATGATCTAGGTCATATCCTCGTCTGGTCACATGACCATTAATATTTCTACCTGAATCGTTTCAGAAATCTCATTACCACAGGTAGGGCATATCATAGCTCCATTATTTTGTACTTGACAAGTCCGTCAAATCCTTAAGTTGTCACCTATGGCCTTACTGGTAATTGTAGCTCTCATCGTATCCGGCTGGTCTGATGTATTTATAGAATTTTCAGAATTATAGGCATCTGACTGGATAGAAAAGATTGGCTTAGCTCTTATATACAACACATCTAGGTGATCGAGCCAAACTAATCAGAATTGTTAGTTAAGTCATCTCAATTTATTTAATTGATCTAGCGGATTCCAAAATTTTGATGGTTTTAGCCCCTTACTATACCATGGCATACCCTGATCTACCCAATCTTTTCTCCAGGCTTCATAAGATATTCCTTCATCCTCATCCGTAACGCCAAACTGAAAACCACATGATGGGCAAATTTCGTAAGAACCTCCTCCTGTTACAGAATGAGATACGGTATTAGCTGTCAAGAGCCAATTTTGAAATGACGAAAGGAATTTGTTAAGGACAGAAAAATTCAAAAAGTTGCAGCCAAAGCCGCCACCACGCCATCGCAGCGAACAGGCGCAAAGTGAGCCGTAACACCAACAAGCCAAGCGGCGGCTGTCCGCGCTCGGTGCAAGAATAAGTTTTAGTTTTCGTTAACCGCACTGCCCTAGCTGGCCTTTGCCTCCAGTGAGGCACCCGCCTTTTTCTGGGACGAGGGCTGGTAAGCCGGATCGAAGGGCTGCCCGCTCTTAACCACGGCAAAACCCAGGTGGATCAACTTGCGGGCGGCGGCGCACCGCACTTCCTTGTAAGCCCGACCCTTAGTCTTTTGCATGCGTTCACAGTAGGCTTTTATCACCGGGTTGAACCGCATGGCGCTGCCTGCCGCCATATAAAGGAGCGCACGAAGCCGACTATGACCACCTTTTCCGATCATAGGCCGGTTTCTCACACTGGTGCCGCTACTCCGTTCGATGGGTGCCAGGCCAGTAAAGTGGGTCAACCCTTCGGCGCTGGAGCAGCTCGTAAAGTTAAGGGTCACCACCACCAGCCACACCGCCGTCAACCGCCCGATGCCAGTGATGGTTTGGAGAAGAGTAACTGAAGCGGCCCATTCTTGGTCCAGTTTGAGAAGCTCTTTTATCTCCTTATCTACCTGCTTGATGCGTTCGGTCAGGGTAGCGATTAGGTTCTCCAGGCTCGTCACTACCCCTTCCACGGGCCGGGCGACTGAAAGAGCATGCAATTGGTTACGGAACTGCTGGCGGGCTTCCAAAAGACTGAGGCGGTGGGTAAGGCGTTGGTAAAGCTCGCGGTAAATCTGGGGTGGTGGGGTCCAACGAGCCGGTTGCAGGGTAGCCGAAAGCCGGGCCAGGAGTTGCGCATCGAGCTGGTCGTTTTTAGGCTTGAGACCAAGGGCACCGGCGAAGTCGTGCGCCTGTTTGGGGTTGATCACGCTAACCGCGAAACCTTCGCCTTGCAGGTAGGTAGCCAGTTCGATCCAGTAAGTGCCGGTAGCTTCCATCACTACCAGAATCTGGTCAAGCGGATGACCGGCTTTAAGTAAGAACTTGGTCAGGCTGGCGTAGCCTTCGGGCGATTGAGACAAGCTAACCGCACGGCTGGGTTCAGCATCGCGGTAGCAAGTCGCCGCGGTGAAGGTTTTGGCGGCGATATCCAGTCCGGCGTAATACTCATATTTCGGACGGGATTTGGGGACAGGCAGGTCTTTAGCAGGAGCCATTGTAATTATGGTGCCTCCATTAAGTCCACAGGTTTGTCGGGAGTTAATAAGCAGTAACTGACACCGGGGCTACCCTTATTTCTGGCCTTGTATGGGCGGTCTGCTTAGCCGCTAGATACGGTAGAGATTATTAGGTGGCCCAGATCAAAAGAGGGTCTATCTCTTTCAGGCGGTCTGACCGCAAGGAGGTTCTGAACCTCTCTTTTAACCTGGTGTCGTACATTTTCATTATACAAGGAGGTTCATTTGCCCAAGGTGCTAAGCTTGGAGCCCCTCAGGCAATCCAGTCTGCCGACCGTTGGCATTTGGGGAAAAACCTATTGGATGCGCTAGAGCAGGTTTTTCTGAATCGACGGGAGTTGCTTAAGCAGACCCAGCAACTGATCGCGCAATCAGAGGAGAACACTCTCAGAGCCCTTCCAGTCACAGTTGGTATTACATTAGGTTCAAAACAAGACTGCAACAGCGAGAAACGGCAGGCGCACTACGTCGAAATGTACCAGAGGATCCAGGGTCTACACTCCAAAAAGGTAGATATTGCTAATATTGCCCGGCAGGTGGGATCCAGTCGGCGGACTGTTTATCGTTATCTGCATATGAAAAGCCCTCCAGAGCCTGCAGTTATCCAGCATATCGAACCGAAAGCAGTCGAGCCTTATGTCCCCTACTTGCTCCAGCGTTGGAACGAAGGCTGTCGCAACGCCGAGCAAATGCTGCGAGAGCTTAAAGAAATGGGTTATTCCCCTTCTCGCAGCAGTGTGGGTCGATTTATAACGAGACTAAGGCACGATAGCGGAAAAGCTCGTAGTTTTAAGTCAGAAAAAACCGAGACAATCTACCAACAGTCAGTCCAAAAACACCGACCCTTAAGCCCGTTGCAAGTAGCCAGGTTGTTTCTGAGCAAAGTGGAAAAGCGCAAGGAGTGGGAAAAGCAATATCTAGAGAAGCTATGTGCGATAGACTCTGAGGTAGCCCAGACATACGAGCAAGTCCAAGAATTTATGGTAATGCTACGTCAGCTTGAGGGAAATGGGTTGGGCGAGTGGTTAAAAAAGGTCAAAGTGCTAGGGGTAAAAGAGTTACAAGCCTTTGCTAAGGGGTTAGAAAAAGATTATGAGGCAGTGAAAACGGGTTTAAGTTTGAAATGGAATAATGGTGGTAGCGAAGGTCAGATAAATAGGCTAAAACTACTGAAGCGACAGACCTATGGTCAAGCAGGGTTTGAGCTTATGAGGCGACGGGTATTACATCGTGAAGTGAAAGTGGAACGAAAGCAGCGAAAAAAGAAGAAAGCTGTAACGGAAAAGGCTGCCTAAAAAGGAGACATGGTGATTTTTCACGCAAATTGGCGAGGAGCCAGCATTATGAGCTAGTCTGGTTCTTTTAACTCATCATAGCCATATATTGGACAGATGTAGGACATAAAAGCGACACTCCTTAACCAAGCTTTTATTTTTGTCTTGACAAACTGGGTCATTTCACAATTCCCCCGGTGTCGTTATGGACGACTTGGCTGTTGTATTTTGTGGCAATTAGTGTTGAAATGGTGTATCGGGGTTTGTACCATTATAGTCAAGCCTTGGCGCGTGGTGAAACTCTAACTATTTTTCAGTTTTACGCTCAAAATGCCAAGTTATTAGGCATTATCAAAGCCTCCCGTAAAAAGCTCCTTAAAGCTTGACTTCTTAACTATTTTCTTAAGTTGTCACTGATGACCTAATAAATAAAGAACGGTTCAGGTATGAAACCGTAAGTCGAAACCTGGGTTCTCCCGTTACCATCAGTCTATTAGCTTTTGAGTACTTTGCTGTAGTCTAAGCTCATAGGTGACAACATAAGCTTCAACTGAATTTGTCAAGCTAATTACGATGCCACTCAAAGCGGTCAATCTTCGGTAAAAATAATCGTTTGGCAAAAAAAGCCTGTATTTTGTCCGAGTAGCAATTGCCAAAGCAGTCACATTTGAGAAAATTAAGAACACAGCAGCCAAAATTGGTATGAGATTAGGCTGAAAATTCCTAGTTTTATACTTGACAAAGTCCATCAATTCCTTAAGTTATCAACTATGTTATTAGGCATCCGCCGCATAGCTGGTAACACTGGCTTCTTCCAGCACATCTCTCTCAGTACTATCCAGCGCATCCTTTTGTTTCTTTAAACCAAATACTATAAGACCGTTTACGATGGTGAGAGCGCCTTCTGCAATTCCATGCAAGTAATCAACATGCGCCAGTGTAGGGGCATTTATTACTTTCAGCGCAATTGCACCTGCCACTGCCGTTACGGTGATAAAGCCTAGCATCGAGCAGAAACCGATGAAAGTAAACTTGTTTATCAAACGCGGGTCATGCTTACGGATTCGCCAGATGAGAAACAGAAATAGGACATAGGGAACGAGAGAACCTGACATGAAAATCTTATCCACGACCTACCCCCTTGCTTTTTGAAGTAGCCGTTACAGAGCGCAGAAACAGAAAAGCCCAGAAAGCAAAACAACAACTCCCGAAGAATGTCAGATAACTCTGCAATTCATTCAAGCCTACCCAAGTATCTTCTGTAATATGGTATACGAGGGCGCAAAAGCCGCTCAACATGTACGGTATCATAACAATGGGCATACGTTTGAACCATACATTATTCATACGCTTCCCTATCACATAGAAAAGCACCATAGCAAGCGACCACTCTATCACGCTACTAAAGTGGACTATCCAGGTAGGGATGGAAAGCAATCCAATCATACTTGAACTCCGTACAAAATTCCTGCCGGAAGTGGCAAGGGTTATTAATATTAACCTTCCAACGCCAGAGTCGGGCGAGGTTTGGGTCGCAAGGCGGGCACATACCAGCGTGCAAAGTTGAAAGCCATTTTGCCGAATATTCTCAGACCGCTGGTAACCGGTAGTTTCGCCATCTCTTTATGCAAATAGCTGTCAAAGGTAAGACGCTGCACATCTTCATCCCGACACATCTGGGTGAAAACCTCAAACTTGCGATTATCTCCAAAATAAATACCTTGCAAGCGATCAAGGAAACGATACATCGTGCCGTATTGCTTTTTCCAAATTTTCTCGTATTCGTTCAGGTTTGCGGCGATGGGATTTTCCTGAAACTTGAGCAGAGTTTCGGCAGCGATTTTGCCACTTTTCATTGCCCAATAAATACCCTCACCACTGGTACTGACCACCATACCTGCTGCATCACCAATCAGCATCGCGCGATCCCAAGCAAGTTTTTTCTGATGGCGCATCGGCAAAGCGTGTGCTTCGGTAGCATATATTTTGCCATCCTTTAGCTTGTTTCCGGTGCGCTCTACTAGATTATTCAGATAGGTACGAACTTTGGTGGAGTGGTCGGGGCTTACGCCAACTCCTACCGAAAGATGATCGTGTTTGGGGAAAACCCAACCATAGAAATCTGGTGAAACCTCATCGCCAAGATATAGTTCGGCAGTTTCACGCCATTCTTGCATCTGGCTTTCTGGCAAGCGAATACGATACTGCATTGCCACACATTGCGGCACACGCGGCGCACCTACTGCTTTCGCTACCATCGAATATGCGCCGTCCGCGCCAATAACAGCGGCGGCTTCTATTTTCTTCTCAACCCCTTTTTCTTCATAAACTGCTTTCACCCCATCAGGCGTAATCTTAATTGAAAGCAATTTGGCTTCAATTACTTCCGCGCCCGCTTTGGAAGCTTGCTCACGTAGATAATTATCGTAAACTTCACGGCGCACCATTCCGATAAAATCTTTATCGGTGGGTTTAGTGCCAACCACAGTTACATCGGTTTCGCGTCCGGTGGGAGAATAAATAGTAGTGTACTTCATCCGGCAATCTATAATTTCGGGGGGAATACCAAACTCATTAATTACGAGCGGAGGAATTGCGCCGCCACAGGGTTTGGGTCTGCCAAAGCTTTTTTCCAGTATCAATACATCTGCGCCACCCGCCGCCAAGGTACGCCCTGCCGTCGCGCCGCCGGGACCACCACCTACCACCAAAATCTTTGGCTTCGCCATTGCGCCGAACCTCCCAATCTTTTTTACAGCATAAAAGAATCAGTCTCCACAGCTTTATCAGGATTATAAAGAGTAGCAAACAATCCCTCAGTAGCCATAACTACAGTTAACACCTCGGCTTTCTCCAAACCTATAAGACTGATAATGATGCCGAAACCTGTTCACCTTGTCCAACTGTACTTGTAACCAGTTAGCCTGCCCATAGTCGCCATTTTTATTAGCTTTCAACCGAGGCGGCGGTCAGGGTCGCCTACAACGTAGATATCCACACCATCAAGCTTGCTCAGGACTTTATCGGTAAAAGAACCAAACAACCTCTCACGCCAAGTTTTACGAGAGCTTTCGCCAATAACAATCAGAGTAGCACGGGTTGCCCTAGCTCTTTCAACGATTAACTCTACCGGATCACCGCTTAGCTCTTGAAATGGCAGATTGAGGGAACGGGCTAAACGCCGCAAAAGGGCGATGGTTGCTTCTTGTTCCGCAGAGCGATAATCGCTATACCAAACGGTGATTACTTCGGCAGGGGCATTGAGGCGATGAGCAAAACGCCAGCCTTGCCGAATAACTCGCACATCCTTTTCCTTTAATGCCACGCATATAAGTACAAAAGCGTTAGCGGTTGGGGGCGATTCCTCATATTTCTCACGATATTCTTTTCGTGGCGCACTAGATTCCACCGAGTCGGCGGTTTCGCGTAAAGCTAACTCACGCAGGACGGTCAGGTTCGCGGTTTTGAAAAAGTGCTCTAGCGCCTGTTGGATTTTCTCAGGGCGGTAAACTTTACCTTGCTTTATCCGATCACGTAAATCTTCTGGTGGCAGGTCGATCAACCGCACCTCTTTCGCAAGGTCTAGAATGCGGTCGGGGAAAGTCTCGCGTACACGAGTGCCGGTTAGCTCAAACACCCGGTCGTTCAAGCTCTCAAGGTGTTGAATGTTGACGGTAGAGTAAACATCTATACCACTCAACAAAATTTCTTCTATATCCTCGTAGCGTTTTTCATGCTCTGAACCCGGTGCGTTAGTATGCGCTAATTCATCTATTAATACTAATTGCGGCTGGCGGGCAATTATCGCCTCGCTATCCATTTCTTCCAGCGTTGTACCTCGATATGACACCTTTCGCACCGGAATAATCTCAAAGCCTTCCAGCAAACGTTCAGTATCCTTGCGCCCATGTAATTCCACATAGCCGATAGTTACATCGATACCTTGCGCTCTAAGTTCCTGCCCTTCTTCCAGCATAGCATAGGTTTTACCCACTCCTGCCGCCGCCCCAAGAAATATTTTCAGACTTCCCATCTTCCATGGCTTAATATAGGGAGGCAGCAAGGTGGCTTCGGTAACTTCCTTTGTTTCCGGCACAGATTCTTCTACGTCCGACAAAAATATCTGGCGGGGTTTTGGTCTGTCATTGCTAAGTTTATCCGGCAAAGGTTCTTTTTCGCTCATAATTATTGTTTATTTAGCGGGCGCAGGCGGCTTCTCGAAAGCTGCGTCTAACGCTAGGTTAAGTTTCAGGACATTTACACGCGGTTCACCTAATACGCCCAAGTCGCGCCCATCGGTATTTTGGGTAATCAGTTCCTTCACTTTAGCCACTGAAATACCGGCATTTTTACCACCGAGCGCAGTTCGCGCCGCCACAATACGGGTTACCTGAAGATTTGCCGCTTCCACCGATATTTGCGGGTCTAAGCCGCTACCGCTGGCAGTTACGATATCGGCAGGTAATTTGGCATCGGCAGCCAAACCGTTTTCCAGCCGGAATTGTTCGGCATAATTTTTAATTCCTAGATAACTACCCGGAACGTAGTAGGTGTTATCCTTTCCGGCAACGGGCGTGCCACCGGGAGGAGGGGTTGCCCCCGGCACAACCGTTACCTCGCTGCCGTTACCCTCAATTAGCTGTGGGTTAGTAGGTCCGAGATTGGATGCGCCCGAACCGGCAGCATTATAACCTACTACGCTAGGTCGACCATGAAAATATTCGGGGCGGGTGAACTGCTGACCGATTAGCTCTGAACCGATCACGTTTCCTTGCTGGTCTTTTATCAAACTGCCGTTAGCCTGTTTATTGAAAACCAGTTGACCTACGCCCCATACCACCAAAGGATACAATATTACACAAAGTACCAGCAACACCAGTGTAATTTTAATCGAGTTCCAAGTTTCTCGTCCAATCGTTTTCAACATTTCTCATTCTCCATAATGCCACCTTCGGGCAAGCTTATATATCTTACCTGATACCCACCAGCGTTAATATTATGTCAATCAGCTTTATACCTATAAAAGGCGCAATGATGCCGCCCAAGCCATAGACAAGTAAATTTCGGCGCAAAATACTGGCTGCACCCAACGGTACGTATTTAATGCCTTTAAGCGCAAGCGGTATTAGCGCCACTATAATCAGGGCGTTGAAAATCACCGCGCTCAGGATAGCGGTATAGGGCGAGGTAAGGCCCATAATGTTTAGTGGACTCAGATAATTCAGGTAATCCTGTGCGGTTTTAGGATTGGGTACAGTCGAGCCAATGGCAAACATCGCCGGGATGATGGCGAAATATTTAGCTACATCGTTGGAAATCGAGAATGTGGTCAACGCGCCACGAGTCATCAGCAATTGCTTGCCCACTTCCACAATCTCAATCAACTTGGTGGGGTTAGAGTCTAGGTCAACCATATTGCCAGCTTCTTTAGCCGCTTGTGTGCCGCTATTCATTGCTACGCCCACATCGGATTGAGCCAATGCGGGGGCATCATTAGTACCGTCTCCGGTCATGGCTACCAATTTTCCGCCAGCCTGTTGTTGCTTTATCAGCTTCATTTTGGTTTCGGGGGTGGCTTCCGCCAGAAAATCATCCACTCCTGCTTCTTCAGCAATGGCAGCGGCAGTTAGGGGGTTGTCTCCGGTAATCATAACGGTACGGATACCCATTCGGCGCAATTCGTCAAAACGCTCTCGCATACCACCCTTAACTACGTCTTTAAGGTGGATTACACCTAACATTTGACCATTCCGCGCTACCGCGAGAGGAGTACCGCCACTTTTGGCGATACGGCTGACGATATCTTCCAATTCAGGCGGGACAGTACCATCTTTGCTACGTACATAGCGCACCACCGCATCCGCAGCGCCCTTGCGAATTTCTACCCCTTCTAGGTTTACTCCGCTCATGCGAGTTTGAGCAGTAAAGGGGATAAATTCGGCGTTATGCTGCGATACTTCCCGCCCACGTAGCCCGTATTTCTCTTTCGCCAGCACTACAATAGAGCGACCTTCGGGGGTTTCATCGGCTAATGAGCTAAGTTGAGCCGCATCTGCCATATCTTCTATGCGGATTCCTGCGAGTGGAATAAATTCGGAAGCTTGCCGATTGCCCAACGTGATAGTGCCGGTTTTATCCAGCAATAGCACATCCACATCCCCGGCTGCTTCAACCGCCCGCCCGCTCATCGCCAGTACGTTGCGCTGCACCAGCCTGTCCATTCCGGCAATCCCGATAGCCGACAACAAACCGCCGATGGTTGTGGGAATCAGGCAAACCAGCAACGCTACCAAAATGGTAAGGGACTGTGGCGCACCGCTATAAATGGCGAAGGGTTGCAGGCTGATAATCACCAGCATAAAAACGATGGTCAAACCCGCAATGAGAATGTTTAAGGCGATTTCGTTAGGGGTTTTCTGACGGTTAGCCCCTTCAACGAGGCTAATCATACGATCAAGAAAGCTTTCGCCGGGATTAGAAGTGATTCTAACCTTGACCCAATCCGATAGCACTTTGGTACCGCCTGTAACCGCCGAACGATCACCGCCGCTTTCGCGTATTACTGGCGCACTCTCACCCGTGATGGCACTCTCATCCACGCTGGCGATGCCCTCGATTACCTCACCATCTCCCGGTATTACTTCTCCCGCTACCACCAGCACCACATCCCCCTTTTTTAACTGAGGAGCAGCCACCTGAGCGGTAACAACCTCAGACGTACCCGGCTTGTCGGTGGTGATCAATTTCGCGGAAGTTTCGGTTTTAGTTCGGCGCAGCGTATCGGCTTGGGCTTTACCTCGCCCTTCTGCCATTGCCTCGGCGAAGTTAGCAAATATAACGGTGAACCAAAGCCATAGACTGGTAAAGCCCACGAAAAATTGGTCTTTCTGGCTTGCCCCATCGAAGAAACTGGCGATAAACGCAATCGTGGTGATAAGGCTGCCTACCTCTACCACTAACATCACCGGGTTACGAAATTGAACCCTCGGATCGAGTTTGGTAAAAGCGGGAAGAAGCGCCTGCCGAATTATCTTAGGGTCAAGCAGGCTACTGGAACGGCGCGGACGATGCGGCTTTCCCGGAATATTCGGTAGAGTGGCAGGCACTTGTGACGCCGGGGATGCAGGTTCAAGACTACCAGTACTTATATTTAAATTATACTCACTCATTTGAAATCTCCTGAAACCCTAGCTAAGCTGGAACACTTTTCCGGCATTCATAAAGAACTGTTCAACCAACGGTCCAAGCGAGTAAGCCGGAAAATAGGTTAACGCCCCTACAATCAGGATTACACCTATCAGCAATCCGGCGAATAATGGTCCGGTAGTGGGGAAGGTACCCACGCTAGCAGGAACAGTTCTCTTACGTGCCATCGCCCCTGCCAGAGCTAGGATTGGTACTATCATTAGGAAGCGACCGATTAACATGGCGGCAGAGCCGGTAATATTGTAAAAATCGGTATTTCCTGTTATTCCCGCGAAGGCGCTGCCGTTATTCCCAGTAGAACTGGTAAACAGGTAAAGCATTTCGGTCAGACCATGCGGCCCGGGATTAGCAATGCTGTTTTGCGCCACGTTATTAATCGAAGCTACCATACTGAAGCCCAGAATACTTAGGGGTAAAATCAGCACCACCAGCATTACCATTTTCATCTCACGGGCTTCTATTTTCTTGCCAAGATATTCGGGAGTACGCCCTACCATCAGTCCGGCGATAAAGACCGCCAGTATTACAAAGACAATCTTCCCGTAGAAACCTGCGCCTACACCGCCTACTACTATTTCACCCAAGGCAATATTTGTCAGGGGTACAAGCCCACCAAGCGGAGTATAGCTATCGAGGAAGCTATTAACTGCTCCGCAACTGGCATCGGTAGTAATGGTGGTAAATAACGCCGAGTCTACAATACCAAAGCGTATTTCCTTGCCTTCCATATTCCCGCCGGGGTTAGTATCGGCTACAGATTGGTTTACGCCTTGTGTTGCCACAATCGGATTGCCTTGCGCTTCGCTCACATAACACACAAACAAGCCTAGACCAAACAAAAACATGGAAGCTCCCACCAGCACCCAACCTTGTTTGGTGTTACCTGCCCAACGTCCAAAGGCGTAGAGTAAGCCCATCCCGATGGCAAATATCGAAAGCATTTGGATGAAATTGGTAAAGGGGGTAGGGTTCTCAAAAGGATGGGCGGAGTTGGCGTTAAAAAAACCGCCACCGTTAGTGCCAAGCATTTTGATGGCTTCTTGGCTTGCTACCGGACCTTGCGCGATTATTTGTTGTTGCCCTTCCACTGTGGTAGCAACGGTATAATCGTTAAAATTCATCGGCACACCCTGCCACACATAGAAGAGCGCAATTAATATACACAAGGGCAACAATATATACAGGACTGCGCGAACTACGTCCACCCAGAAGTTGCCCAATTCGCGGGCTTGCCTCCGTACCAAACCTCGGATGAGCGCCACCGCAATACTGATACCGACCGCTGCTGATACAAAGTTGTGGAAAGCCAATTGGGTTAGCTGAGTAAAATAGGTAACGCCACTTCCCGCGCTGGCTGCCCCTGAAGCTGCATATGAACCTGCCTCCGGCACATAATTTTGCCAGTTGGTGTTGGTAGTAAAGCTGGCAGCGGTGTTAAATGCCAACGCTTCGGGCATTTTTCCAACTTTTGTGCCACTGGCATCAATTGTCTGATTGAGCGGTAAAACATCCTGAAGGCGCAAAACCAGATAGGTCAATAGCATAGTAACGAGACTGAACAAGAGCATAGCGATCGCATAAACTATCCAGTTCATCTCCTTTTTCTCGTCAATGCGGGCTATTTTATAGATACCCGCCTCAAGCGGTCTTATAACACGGTGCATGAAAGTGCGTTCCCCGCTAAAGACCCGAAACATATAAATCCCCAACGGCTTGGTAATCAATAGAATTACCAAGAAGTAAAGGGCAATTTGGAGCAACCCATTCGCGGTCATTGGCTTAATCCCTCGCTAAAATTTTTCTGCCTGTAGCAGCGCAAAAGTCAGGTAAATCAGCAGCAAGATTCCCGCAATCAAGCCTAGAAGCATATCAATTGGCATAATTTCCTCCGATTAGCGTTAATTCTCAGCCTTGTCAAGAGTAGTTTTTACATAACCACCCAAATTAGTTTTTTCTTCCTTGACTAACCAATCACAGCCAAAAACATAGAGGATTGCTACCACGAAAAACAAAACCCCTACTGCTACAAATAAAAGGTCTAACATGGATTCATTCTCCTAAAGAAGGGCAAAGCTAATAAATTCAGCCTTCAATAACTCTGTGCCACTTCGTGCAGAGCTATATGCAGACTATCCTATTCTCAGGTTATCAATTAGTTCTAAAGAATTACTAAAAAGAGGCAGTGCAGGACTAAAATTTTTCTAAAAAATATTAGCTGTCGTTTCTAGCGAGAAGGCGAAAGCGATAACCCAAGCCCGGTTCGGTCAGAATGTAACGCGGAGAAGCGGGGTCTGGTTCAAGTTTCTGGCGCAATTGACCGATTAAAACGTGGAGGTATTGGGTTTCCTTGCCGTATTCAGGACCCCATACATGATGCAGCAACATTTGGTGAGTAATCAGCTTGTCAGGATTCAAAGCCAGAAATTTCAGGGTTTCATATTGCTTAGGAGTAAGCTTGATTTCCTGACCTTCTTTATACACAAGATGTTTTTCTAGATCGATGGTAAGGTAATCATCGCTGATAATTGTGGGTGAGGCTGAAACCATTGGATTGCTAATTTGCTGGCGATGGCGCAAAGCTACCCGCACCCGCGCCAGCAATTCATCCAACCCAAAGGGTTTGGTGAGATAATCGTCTGCGCCCAAATCCAAAGCCTCAACCTTCTGCCGAGATTCACCTCGTGCTGAAAGCACAATTATCGGCACATTGCTAAGGATGCGACGGCGCACTTCGCGTGTTACTTGCAAGCCGTCAAGGTCGGGCATCATTAAATCTAGAATCACCAAATCGGGTGAATTCTGCTCAATCTCTTCTAACGCTTGTACCCCACCACTGGCAGTTCTGACCTCATAGCCTTGACTGCTAAGTTGTCGCTTTAGACCGATAGTGATGGCGGGTTCATCATCAACCACAAGAATTTTCGGTTTATAAATGCTATCAAATTGGTTTTTAGCCATAATCCTGTTCTTCCTCAAAATCTTCGGCGATGGGTTCAACCGGCAAAGCAAAACTAAAAATTGACCCACCAAATAGACGATTCTGCGCCCATACTCTACCACCGTGCGCTTCAATAATCCCTCTGGTAATAGCCAAACCGATTCCAGTGCCCGGCACATCCATAACCAAACCGTTTTGGTTGGTACGCACCCGGTAAAACTTGTCAAAAATCCTTTCGAGTTCCCCCGGTGGTATCCCTCTTCCTTCATCCAACACTTTCACCAGTAATACTTGCGTACTGGAAATGCCCGAATCAAGAGTCTGCCCACTCGGTAGTTTAACCTCAGCACAAGTTTGTAACTCTACTGCGATGGTAATTGGGCGATTGGGAGCGGAGTATTTAGCAGCGTTCTCAATCAGGTTAGTAAGCGCCTGATCAATCTGCAAGTAATCTACATGCGCTAGGGGTAAATCAGACGCAAAAGTGGTAGTGACCGGATGACTCTTTAGTAGAGGGCTTTTGTTCAGCCGTTCCAACACCTTTTGGACAATTTCAGGTAGGTAATACCAGCCAAAATCTGGTTTAAGAGCATGCGCTTCAATCTTAGAAAGGTCAAGCAGATTATTCACCAGTCGCTCTAGCCGCTCGGTTTCCTGTTCAATAATATTCAAGGTTTCCCGATAATCTGTCCCTAGTTGAGGCTCGTCATACAGTCCAAGATTGGCGGTGGCAGTTTTAATTGAGGTGAGGGGGGTGCGTAGTTCGTGAGAAACTGAAGCCAGCAATGAAGATTTAAGCTGGTCTGAGTCGCGCAAGGTAGCGACTTGCGCCGACTCGCGAATCAGACGAGCATGTTCTACTGCTAGCGCTACATGGTTGGCAAATACCTGAATCAACCGCTTTTCTTCGATGCTAAAGTTAGGATAATCCGCCCTATCTCGCCCTACCGTCAGCATTACTCCCATTACCTGAGAACCATAGGTGAGCGGCAAATAGGCTACCGGAGCGGTTTCGCCCACTAAGTTGTTAGCAGTTTGACCGGAACTATCCGGTTGAAAATTGTGCTGAGCCGGGTAATAAACCGCGCGGTTCTGTTGGAAAACCGTCTGGGCGATTGCCGGGTCTGGGTGGCGGTGAGGTCTATTGCGGTAAGAGGGCAACTCAATCATAGCGCTTTCCAGTAATTTACCTTCCACCCCCTCATCTAGTAGATAGAGCGTGCAGTGTTGCGCGCCTAACACTTCGCTGACTTTCCTCAAAACTACCAGCAGCATTTCTCGTTGATCTATCCGAGTCAAAACTTCCGTTCCGAGTTCATAAAGAGCAGTTGCTTCCATAGCACGGTGCTGTGCCTGAAAACTGCTAATTCTGGCACGCCCGGCTACTTGATTGGCGAAAAGAGCCGTCCCAAAAAAAAGCAATACCGCCGTCCAGCCCTGCAAAGCGTCAATAACGAGAGTAAAAAAAGGAGGGATAAAAAAGAAATCAAAGCAAAAAAACGAGAGAACCGCAGTCAGGAAGCCGGTCATTAATCCAAACCAAACAGTCGAAACGAGGGTTAGGAACATGAAAACCATGTTCACATTATAGGGAGCTTCATTCAAAAGAAATAGAATGAGCGTAGCGACTGCCACCGAAAGAAAGCTAAACAAAAGCCCTTGCCAGCGTAAACGGGCAGTGGAAGAATATAACAATCTATTCTGGGCTAAAATTGCTGAGAGTTTCTTCGATTTCCCCCTAATTTTCACTGGTTCACCTTATTGGTAACAGCTAAAAGGTTGTAGCCCCTATAGTTCCGTTTGGTATCTAGGTCTGGGAAATATTCTTGGTCAATCACATATTACAAATTATATTGCCTAGCCCCCCACTTTTTGAACTGATACGCTTATTTTGTCTCCTGCACTGATACCTTTCACAATCTCAGTTTCCGTCCCATTAGTTACTCCAATTTCTACTGCTACTTTCTCAGTGCTTCCATCAGGCTTGATTAAATTTACATACTTTTGGAGACCAATTGACTCTAGGCTTCGCGAAGGAACCAGCAAAACGTCATTCTTGCTAAGGCTTGTGATAGTAACGGTGGATGCCATACCAATCCGGATTTTAATATCAGGCTTTTGATTGAAAGAAATTATTGAAGAATAACTAGAAGAACCCTGTCGCTGTGTGGAAATAGGCGCAATGTTTGAAACTCTACCTTCAAAGGCTTTACCGGGAAAAGCATCCAGACTTATCATTACAGGCTGTCCGATTTCTACATTGGGAACGTCTAGTTCGTCTATATCAGCGCGTATCTGCAAGGCTTTCAAATCGGAAAACTGAATGAGCGCGCCACTTACTGATTCCCCCTCTTGCGCGTTGACCGTTAATACAGTGCCGTCAAAAGGGGCATAGAGACGCGCCGATTCCAAAGCCTGCCGGGCTGTTGCAACTTGAAGGTCTGCCAATTCTGCTTGCCGAGCAGCGGCATAACCACCTGAATAAGATTGGGGTTCGGGAGTAGAATTGGGAGTTGGGCTTGGCGAATTGTTAGCACGTTCTTGGGCTGCACTGAGGTTGAAACGCGCTATATCTCGATCTCCTTCGGCGCGTGCCAAGCTTCTTTCCAGATTTGTGGTATCTAGTTCTGCCAGTAACGTACCGATAGGAACAATGTCACCGGGCTTCACATAAATTTTACGGATTACTTCTTGGCTACGAAAAGAAAGTTGTTGCGAACGGGAGGATTCTACTCGCCCGGTAGCGCGAACGCTGGCAGTAATTGTACCGCTTCGAACTGTATAAATTGTGGTTGAAGTACCTTTTGGTTGAGCAACGGTAAAATATACTACTACCCCGATCAGGCTTAGTAAAACCACTATTACCAAAGCCGGAATCAGATAACGCCTCATTTAGCCTCAAGTGCGTGGTCGTAAATTGCTTTTACCTTGCTGTAAACTATATCGGCGGTGTAATGCTCTAGCGTTTTCTTTCGTCCTGCCGCCGCCA
This sequence comes from Candidatus Chlorohelix allophototropha, assembly GCF_030389965.1. Classification (NCBI taxonomy): domain Bacteria; kingdom Bacillati; phylum Chloroflexota; class Chloroflexia; order Candidatus Chloroheliales; family Candidatus Chloroheliaceae; genus Candidatus Chlorohelix; species Candidatus Chlorohelix allophototropha. Next base: position 882,468 of record NZ_CP128399.1, on the reverse strand, counting down.
ACTTTGCGGCTAAGCTTGAATCTTCCAATAAGGTTAAAATGCTGTTGGCGATTGCCGGGATGTCTCCAAATTCCTCCAGCAACCCATCTTGCTGATGGCTTACCAGACCGGGAACGCCACCCGCAGCCGCTCCCACCACCGGCTTACCGTTTAGCCATGCTTCCAAATAAACAATTCCAAAGCTATCGGTGCGGCTTGGCATAGCAAAAACATCACCCGCTGCGAACAAATCACGCTTTTCTTCCGGGGATATAAAGCCCAATACTTTGGTGCGCGCTTTATCTTCAGTGGATAATTCATCATAAAACTTTTGGAAATGGCTCATCACCGGTCCCGCAATAACCAGCGTGGCTTCAGTTTTCTTTTCTTTCCAGAGCAATTGCATTGCCTGTACCAGATGCACCGTTCCCTTGTCAAAGGCAGCAGTACCCTGATAAAAAACAATGGGCGTTTCAATACTATGTTTTTGCCGAAATGCCTGACCATTACCGCCCATTATGGTGGTCGGTTCTATTCCCGGTCCAACAATATGCACCTTTTCGCCCGGCACGCCAAGACTGACCACATAATCACGTTCAAGAAAAGTCATGGTAATTACCGCATCAGCTTGGTTCATCCAGTGCATTTGGTGGCGCATAGTGTAATATTTGCGTACCTGCGGGTTTTTTGGTTCTCCTAAATGTACATGCGGCGTAAACACAAAAGCCGCTCCGGTACGCTTCACATTTTGCCATGAATCGTAAATTATACTGTCGAAGGGCGCGTTCACGGCATGCACAAGGTCATAATTAGCTTGCCGGAGAGCGTGACCTAGCGATGGTATCAGCGGGGTCATTCGGCAGGCTTGTTGCAGCAATGGAACGGCAACACCGGAAGGTATCGGCGACGCGCTCAACATTGTAAGCAACCTACGCCAAACCGGAAAGAATAGAGGGGATATAATCGGTACTCTTCGTACTTTGAAGCGTTCAACTTCCACACCATTAATTACTTCGTGGGAAGGTCGCCCGATGGTACGCTTACCGCTGCTCCAGAAGTGTTCAAGATCCCAGGCATCGGTAGTATATATAGAAACCTCCGCGCTGGGTTCGCGCTCAACCAGACGCTCAACTATTTGCTGGATATAAACTTCTGAGCCGCCAATAAAGGGGTAGTAACGTGGAAGTACGTGCAGATAACGCAACGTGGTTAAGCCCTCGTTTCCAACAGCCTAGCATTGAAACGCGCTTTCATGCGGCGCATACCAATTTCAATCTGAGGATAAATATACCAAACAGTGCCGATAGCGAATAGACCTCCGGTTAGCAAACGCAATTCCCATGCGCTTTGCCGCCAGCCAAATAACTGGGTAAAAGCATCTATCAGCATTGGTAGGGAAAAAATGCCATATTGCCACAGCTTAAGTGGCTGCAAACGGTTTCTGATGATATGGAATAGTAGCCCGGTCAACCCCAACAAGGCATAGATTGCCAAACACCGCTGGCATAAGCCCATTTGATGCCCTTCAATGAAGAAAGAGTGGGATGGTTCTTGTACACATAACAGGTTGCATAGTCCATTAACCGGAACGCTCAACCAACGCCAACCCTGCTGCTCAGCAAGCGGTACTGCCAAAGCTAAACCGACCATCCCAATATTAAAAGTGTTAAGCACAGTTAGCCAGCGCTGCGACATAAAGCGCAGAAACCCTGTAAAACCGTTAATAGTGTTCTCGGAAAGATGTTGCCGCCACTCCGGTATATCATCCTGAATATAAGCCAGTTTTTCAGGATCGGGCTTGATATTATTTTGCCTGTTTTGAAATTGCGATGCGGGCATAATACTTAAATACCACTGGCTAACGCTTTTTGGTAAAAGTCTTTTATCTCGGCGGCGCTTAGCTGTCCGCGCTTAATCGCTACAATTTTACCGTTCTTATCAAGAAAGTATGACTCTGGGAATTTTGTCACGAAATAACCGCCAGCTACCTCACTATTCTTATCGAGTAACACGGGAACAGTGACACCACCATTGTCCTTAAAGAACGATTTGATAGTGCTATCGTCTTCCTTCTGGTTTACGGTTAAAACGGCTACCGAGCTATCATTTTTATGTAGTTTGTAAAAATCGTTAATATCCTTCATTTCATCTTGACAAGGAATACACCAAGAAGCCCAAAAATTCACGAAAACAACCTTGCCTCGAAATTTGCTTAGCTGTACCGGGTTACCACCCAATTGTGAGAGTGCAAAGTCGGGTGCGATATCGTTTTCTTTCAGTTCTTCGGTGGGCAATTTCTGGTTAGGAATCAAGCCTGCTTTTTGAGTTACGCCATCCATTGTAATGGTATCGGGTCCACGTAGTGCGGTAGCAAGCATAATATAGCAACCAAGCAAAAAGGCAAGACCAAAAATAGAACCCAATGCAAAACGTGCCAACCTTGCACCGGTAGAATCAGGACGGGATGAGCGTGGTCTAACGGTGGTGGTTGCCTGTTCTTTTTTATCTTTTTCTACGGTATTTGCCATCGCTTACTGCCTTTTCTTTTTTAAATATAGGATTGACTTCTTCTCTAGTTGAGTGTAGCATTTTTAGGATACCTGCGCAATTATTGTGAGAATACATTAACTTAAATTTTGATTAATACATGCCTGATACACCAAATGAGCCTTCTAATCCCTATCGTTTGCTACCTGCAATTGACAAGCTATTAACTTCAGCGCCTTTACAAAGGTTGATGGAAGTAGAGGGCTTGCCACGCGACTTTATAACCGCTATAGCGCGTGAAAGGCTGGATTTAGCACGGCAGAATATCCGACAGGGCGTGGCACCGCTCAGTTCGCAGCAATTGTTGGATGAAATCGAAAGTTTGGCAAAAACTATCAGTAACGGGAATTTGCGCGAAGTTATAAACGCTACCGGAGTAATTGTACATACGAATATAGGTCGCGCTCCTTTAAGCATTGAGGCTGTGGCAGCAGTGAATAAGGTTGCGATAGGCTATAGCAATCTTGAATACGAACTAGAGACAGGCGAACGTGGTAGTCGCATGAGCCATATTTCAGATTTGATAGCGCGGTTAACCGGAGCAGAAGCGGGAATGGCTGTAAATAATAATGCGGCAGCGGTATTAATGGTGCTTTCTGCTTTCGCACGTGCTAAAGAGGTGCTAATTTCACGCGGGCAAGCGGTGGAAATCGGCGGTTCTTTTCGAGTACCGGACGTAATTGCGCAAAGCGGCGGTAAATTGGTGGATGTAGGCACTACCAATAAAACCTATATAAGAGATTACGAGAACGCCATTAATCCCAATACGGCGATTATATTGCAGGTGCACAGCAGCAATTTTAAGGTTGTAGGCTTTACCCATTCAGCCAAACTGGAAGAGTTGGTACAATTGGCAAACGCGCACAACCTGATTGTGGTGGAAGATTTAGGCAGCGGTACATTACTGGACACTGCTCAATACGGCTTATCACACGAACCTACCGTACAGGAAAGCATTAGCAAGGGCGTTCATCTGGTAACTTTTAGCGGCGATAAATTGCTTGGCGGTGCGCAAGCCGGAATAATTGCCGGGCGCAAAGACTTAATTGATAAACTCAAAAAACATCCCCTCGCGCGCGCGTTGCGGCTCGATAAAATGACAATTGCAGCACTTCAAGCTACCTTTTTGCATTATCTAAAGGGAGAAGCAGAACACAAAATCCCGGTGTGGCAAATGATTTCGATGTCGCAAGCAGAAATATTACAACGTGCCAAAAGCTGGCAAGCGGTTCTAGCTAATTGCTGGGAGGGCGCTACCATTGTGGAAGGACTTTCTACGGTGGGAGGAGGTTCTCTACCGAGCGAAACGCTACCAACCTACCTACTGGCGTTGCCCGCAATACCGGGAAAGAGCGCTGCAATGCTAACTGCTGCCCTACGACAACAACGCCCGGCGATAATTTGCCGAGTTGAGCGCGAAACCCTATTGCTAGACCCTCGTACCGTATTGCCCGATCAAGATGATATACTATTAGACGCTTTGAAAAAGAACTGTTCTTTCCCCACATCCAGTCGCTTGGATTTTCCGACATCATAAAGCTCTTAATTGAAAGAGTATTTATGTAATTAAATAATCTATACGAATGGCTAAATTCGCAAAATCATTCAAAATTAACTGAAAAATAACTTGACAAGTTCTTCAATAATGTGTTAAATTTGCGGGAGTATTTAATTTGTAAATACTGATTAGAACCTTCTTCCTAGGGAGATGCCATAATGGCAAAACAGAAAAAGACTAGCGCGCAAGTAGCCGAAAAAATTGAAAAGAAAACGAAAAAAGGTGGGGGCTTCTTCCGCTTCCTTTTTATCCTTGCAATCCTTACTCTCCTTGTAGTAATACTACGTAAGCAGATGGGTGGTTCTGGGGAAAAATCTAGTTAACTGAAAAGACAAAATCAGCAACTAAGAAACCTCCCCAACAAGGGAGGTTTTTTCACAAATAAAGCATTTGTTACTAACAACAGGTAATAACATTTATAAAGTATAAGAGAAGCGGGCGCCCGCCCGATGTTTTGAGGAAAGGATAATTGCAGTGATGTACCGTATGAACGAACCAATGCAGGGGAGGGAACGCCAGATGGCGAACCAAGCCTGTTACTCTCGAATGGCTAACCAGCCTCAAGCTTTCGCGCTACCCACTGCTACTCCCCTTAACCTCATTAATCCCCTTATTCTTCTACTTATTAGCCTTATTATTATTAGCCTTATCGGTCTCCTGCTCGTTATTAGCCCGCTTGGTCTTTAGTAAGATACCAGGTAGGTAAAGGCAAAGAAGCGTTACCTCAATCACCCGGTATTCGAGTAAAGAGCCAAGCGGACCCAAATAAATTTCCGGTAACATAGCTCCCAAAATAATAATCGCAAAGACGCGAAAACAGTAAAACTAAATAATTTCATTTATTTGAAAACGAATTTTGATCGCAAGGACGCGTTTCAAGCTGTTATAAGGCTAATAAACGTCGTTATTGTTATGTTAATCTGAGGAGGAAGAGGTAAAAAATGGCTACCACCACTTCAACACAGCAACAGGCTGATGTTCGCTTTACCCAACGCGAACTAGACGGTGCGCGTATTCTCTGCGAGTGCTTAATTGCAGAAGGCGTACAGATTATATTTGGCTATCCCGGTGGTGTGCTTTTGCCGCTCTATCATGTATTTAGCGAATATCCTGAAATCCGGCATATACTCGTAAGGCATGAGCAAGCAGCAGCGCACGCAGCAGATGGCTACGCCCGCGCCACTAATAAGGTAGGGGTTTGTATGGGAACCAGCGGGCCCGGTGCCACCAACTTGGTTACCGGTATTGCGACTGCTATGATGGATAGCGCTCCGGTGGTTGCTCTTACCGGTCAGGTTACACGCAGCCTGATTGGACGCGATGCCTTCCAAGAAACTGACATTACCGGCATCACCTTGCCAATTACCAAGCATAACTGGTTGGTTATGGATACTGCCGATTTGGCAACAACCATCAAAAAGGCATTTCACATTGCCGGTACTGGACGACCCGGACCGGTTCTGGTGGATATTCCTAAAGACGTATTTACCAGCAAAACCTATTTCAGCGGGTATCCTGCGGAAGTAAAAATGCGTGGATATAACCCTACTGTTTTCGGTCATGCTCGCCAAATCAAACAGGCAGCCAAGTTGATTAATGAGGCGCAACGTCCTGTACTTTTGGTAGGTCATGGTGTAACCACTTCCGAAGCTTATAACGAACTGATGGAACTGGCAGAACGAGCCGAGATTCCGGTTATTAGCACCTTACAAGGTTTGAGCAGTTTCCCAACCGCGCATCCTTTGAGCTTGGGTATGCCCGGTATGCACGGCAACCTGCATGCCAACCACGCTATCAATGAGTCGGATGTGCTGATTGCGATGGGTATGCGTTTTGATGACCGTGTAACCGGAAACTTGAAATCCTTCGCCCGTAACTGCAAGATTATCCACATTGATATTGACCCGGCTGAGATCGGTAAAAACGTACCTGTGCATATCCCGATTGTAGGCGATGTGAAAAAAGTATTACAGGTTTTGAACTTGCACGTCAATGCTGCCAAGCATACTGAATGGCTGGAAAAAATTACCCACTGGCGCGGAAAAGACGCAGCACGCCGTGAGAACGAAATGGCACGGTTGGGCGTGTTACCTCCTCAATTCATCATCAAAACTTTAGGTGAGGTTTTAGGCGGAGAAGCGGTTATTACTACCGATGTGGGGCAGCACCAGATGTATGTGGCGCAACACTTCAACTTCCGCAAGGCTAATTCCCTGATTAGTAGCGGCGGTTTGGGTACGATGGGCTTTGGCTTGCCGAGCGCGATGGGCGCAAAAATGGCTTTGGGAGAGAATGTGCCGGTGTGGACGGTAACAGGTGATGGCGGTTTTCAAATGAATATGCAGGAACTTGCCACCTGCGTACAGGAAAAAATCAACGTCAAAATAGCCATCCTGAATAACGGCGTGTTAGGAATGATTAGGCAGTGGCAGCAGGTGTTCTATGATGGTCGCTACCATAGCACCCCAATCACAGGACCAGACTTTGTTAAACTGGCGGAAGCCTTCGGCGTGCGTGCTTGGCGCGTAACCCACCGCGATGAAGTAGCCCGCACTATCCAAGAAGCTAACGATTGGGACGGTCCGGCATTGATTGATTTCATCATCCCGCAAGGTGAAAACGTATTCCCAATGGTTCCCCCGGGTGGCTCAAACCTGGATGCTATTACCGAAGCTTAGTTAACCCTATCCCCTCACTTGTATAAAGTGAGGGGGATACTGGAATATATATAAGGAAGCCAGAATGCCTACTATAACTGCAAATACAGGAACAAAACACACCCTAGTTGTGTTGCTGGAAGACGAACCGGGCGCTTTGAATCGGGTTGTAAGCATGTTCCGAAGACGCAGCTTCAACATTGAAAGTTTGAGTGTCGGACATACTGAAGAAGCCAATCTTAGCCGTATGACTTTGACCGTTGCCGGTGAAGACAACGAGGTCGAGCAGATGGTTAAACATCTTTATAAGGTACTGGAAGTAGTTAAAGTAACCGATGTCACTGCCGAGCAAAGTATTATTCGTGAAATGGCACTGATAAAAGTCACCGCCGACAAGCCTGAAAACCGGGCTGAAATTATGCAGTTTGCCGAGATCTTTAAAGCACGTGTACTGGATGTAGCCCCCGATAGCATAACACTTGAATCTACTGGACCAGAAGATGAAGTTGATCGTCTGTTTATTTTGTTAAAGCGTTATGGTATCAAGGAGAGCGTTCGAACTGGCAGCGTAGCCATGTTGCGCGGATCCTCTGTTGCTGGAGCAATTTAAATTACGAAAACGGTAGTTGTGAGGGCTACCGCTTTCAAGCATTTTAGTAACAAAACACTGTGTAGTATGAGAGGAGTTCGAGAAAAATGGGATCAACCTACGCAATCACTCAGGTGAATACGCTGGAAGCGGAAAACGCTTTGGATAGATTTATTAAAGGCGATTTGCAGGATGCTATAGACCATATCCAGCAGATCAATGCTTCTGTCTATTATTCTTGCAGACTCGATAATCTCGAGAGCAAAGGTCGTCGCATTATGATTGTGGCGGATGCCAATGAGGATTTGGTAAGGATATGTATCGAAGCTTCTTATGAGTTATACGAAGGTGATACCCATTTCTTCGTAGAACGAATCGGCACGTCCAATCGATCTGAAGCTCGAGAACGTGTACCAAACCTGATGCAACGGGCTTACGATCGATTAATTACTTGGAAACCATCACACGACAATATCTGGGATAACGTTTACTAGGTTCGGGCTGTGCAATCAGGTTGCGGAAACAACGAGCATGAAGGCTGTATCATTTATGAACGATAATAAACCTGAAAGTCGGTATCCGAAACCTTTGAGGAGGAGATAATGGCGAGGCTCTATTACGACAAAGATGCGAATTTCGACCTTATAAAAAACAAGAAGATAGCAATTATCGGTTACGGTAGTCAAGGTCACGCACATGCGTTGAACTTGCACGAAAGTGGCTGTGACGTGCGAATCGGTCTTTACAAAGGCAGCAAAAGCTGGGAAGAAGCCGCAAAGCATCTTCCGGTTAAAACCGTGGCGGATGCTTCGGCTGAAGCAGATGTCATAATGATACTTCTGCCCGATCAGACCCAACGTGCGGTTTACGAGCAGGATATTAAGCCGGGCTTGAAAGATGGCGACACTTTGATGTTCGCACACGGCTTTAACATCCATTTCAACCAAGTTCTACCGCCATCGTTCGTAGACGTATCAATGATTGCGCCCAAAGGGCCGGGACATTTGGTACGCAGCGTGTATGTAGAAGGTGGTGGCGTTCCCGCATTGGTAGCAGTTCAGCAGGATTACACCGGGCAAGCCAAACAACAAGCGCTGGCTTATGCACGTGGTATCGGGGCAGCGCGCGCTGGTGTGCTTGAAACCACTTTTAAGGAAGAAACCGAGACCGACCTTTTTGGCGAACAAGCGGTATTGTGTGGTGGTCTGGCAGCCTTGACCAAAGCCGGTTTTGAAACCCTTGTAGAAGCCGGATATCAACCCGAAGCAGCTTACTTCGAATGCTTGCATGAGCTTAAGCTAATCGTGGACTTGATGTACAAGGGTGGGCTGGAATATATGCGCTTTAGCATCAGCGATACCGCTGAATATGGCGATTATACCCGCGGTCCTCGCATCGTAAATGATGAGACTCGCGCCGAGATGAGGCGGATCCTGCGAGAGATTCAGAACGGACAGTTTGCCAAAGAATTTATTTTGGAAAATCAGTCCGGTAAAGCTTCCTTCCAAGCAATGCGCAGAGTGGAGAAAGAGCATCCAATTGAGAAGGTTGGCAAGGAATTGCGCGCAATGATGAGTTGGTTGAACGCAAAGTAACAAGCACACAAGGTAAAGGCACTCTGGTTTGAGTATTACCAGAGTGCTTGCGCCCGTAAATAAATGGAGGATAAGATGAGCAGTCAGAGCGGAGAGAGTGGGGTAGTAAGCCACGATAAAAACAACCGTGTAATTATTTTCGATACCACCTTGCGCGATGGGGAGCAATCACCGGGCGCAACTATGAACGTGGATGAAAAAATCGAAATTGCCAAGCAATTGGCACGGTTGGGTGTGGATGTAATCGAAGCCGGTTTTCCGATCAGCAGCGAAGGCGATTTCGAAGCAGTACGACGAATTGCACAGGAAGTAAAAGGTCCCACTATCGCCGGTCTCGCCCGCGCTCGCGCTCAAGATATTGATCGCTGTTGGGAAGCAGTCAAACATTCCGATAAACCCCGTATCCACGTTTTTATCTCCAGTTCCGATATTCATCTCCAACATCTTTTCAAACTTACCCGTGAGGAAGCGCTGGTGCAAACTCGCGAAATGGTGGCACATGCCAAACAATATTGTGACGATATAGAATTCAGCGCACAGGATGCTACCCGTTCCGAACTTGATTATCTTTGCCAGATGATTCAAGCGGCGGTAGATGCAGGCGCTACTACCGTGAATTTGCCTGATACGGTGGGCTATACCACTCCTGACGAATATGAGAATATGATTTTGACCGTCAAGGCGCGTGTAAAAGGCATTGAGAACGTTATAATTTCTGTGCATTGCCACAATGATTTGGGAATGGCAGTTGCCAATAGCCTAACTACCCTTCGCGCAGGCGCACGACAGGTTGAGTGTACTATCAATGGTATCGGCGAACGTGCTGGAAATGCTGCGCTGGAAGAAATTGTGATGGCGCTTAACACTCGCGGGGATTTCTTTAACCTGTGGACGGGTGTGGACATTGGGCAAATCCAGAAAACGAGCCGGATGGTAAGCTCTTTCACCGGTATTCCGGTACAGCCCAACAAAGCAATTGTCGGTTCAAATGCTTTTGCGCATGAGAGTGGTATACATCAGGACGGTATGCTGAAAGAGCGCCGCACCTACGAAATCATGGATGCTTCGGCGGTAGGCGCAGGAGATACTAATCTGGTACTGGGCAAGCATAGCGGGCGGCACGCTTTTAAGAAAAAGCTACAAGATTTGGGCTATTATCTGGAAGGTGAGGAATTGAACCGCGCTTTCTTCGAGTTCAAACAATTGTGTGACCGCAAGAAAACTGTCACCGACCGCGAACTGGAAGCATTGGTAATTGATCAGGTTCAGAACGAGAACAAAACTCTGTACCGACTTGAACAGATTCAGGCTACCTCTGGCGATAAGTCTATTCCTACCGCAACTGTCAAATTAGTTGCTCCCGATGGCACGATTGTAACCGACTCGGCTACCGGAGACGGGCCCGTAGATGCGGTTTGCGCTGCTATCAATCGCATTACCGGTGTTCACTGCGTTCTCAGCGAGTTCAATATTACAGCTATAACCAAGGGCATCGACTCTATGGGTGAGGTGGCAATCAAAGTATCATATAAAGGGCGCACGGTTAGCGGGCATGGCGCACACACCGATATAATTGTGGCTTCAGCCCGTGCTTACCTGCAAGCGGTTAATCGCTTTGTGCAAATGGGCGAATTTGCGGACGAGTCGGGCGCAGACCCTTATCGCCGCGATGAGTTCGGACCGCTTGCCGGAACGAGCCGCGCTTTCGGAAGATAACAAACTAGAAGATACAGGAACGGTTACCCTCAGAAGGTGCGGTTCCTGCATTCTGCATTTATATTTCTAATACAAGGATTGTTTAATGAACTTCAAGATTGCGGTACTACCCGGTGACGGAATCGGTCAGGAAGTAACGGAAGAAGCGCTTAAAGTTTTTGAGGTAGTAGCCGAGGAGTTTGGGCATACGCTGGATACCGAATTTGGCTTAGTAGGTGGCGCTGCGCTCGATGCAGAGGGTGTGCCGATCTCAGACTCAGCGATGGAAATGTGTAATCGCGCCGACGCAATTCTCTTTGGCGCGGTGGGCTTACCTAAATACGACACTGCCCCGATGGAGAAACGCCCCGAACTGGCATTGTTTCGGTTGCGCAAGGGTTTCGAGCTTTATGCCAACCTACGCCCGGTCAAGAATCTACCCGCTTTGCAAAACGCCAGCAACCTGAAACCGGAAGTGTTGGCAGGGGTTGATTTAGTGGTAGTGCGTGAACTTACGGGAGGGCTATATTTCGGGAAACCGGCAGAACGTTACACCGATGCTGAAGGACGCAAAGCCGTTGACACCCTGCCCTATAGTGAGCAGGAAATCAGCCGTATCGTGCGAACTGCCTTTGAACTGGCACGCCAGCGTAACGGCAAAAAACGGGTTACTTCGGTTGACAAGGCAAACGTACTGCATACCAGCCGTTTGTGGCGTGAAGTAGCCACCGAAGTTGGGCAAGAATACCCTGATATTGCACTAGAGCATTTGTTGGTGGACGCTACAGCGATGAACCTGATTCGCAAGCCTGCGGCTTTTGACGTGATTGTAACCGAAAACATGTTTGGCGACATCCTCACCGATGAAGCCTCGATGCTGGCAGGTTCGATGGGTTTATTGGCAAGCGCCAGCCTTGGAACGCGCCACAATGAATACGGTGGACAATACGGCATGTATGAGCCGATTCACGGCACCGCCCCCGACATAACCGGACAGGGTATTGCCAACCCGTTAGCCGCAATAGGTTGCGTGGCAATGTTACTGCGTTCAACTTTTGGTCTGGAAAAAGAAGCTTCTACGATTGAGGAGGCTATCGAGCAGGCTCTTAACGATGGCTTGCGCACTCCCGACCTTTATCAGCCCGGCACTACCAAACTAAATACTATCCAGATGGGTGATGCCGTCGCTGAACGAGTTCGCACCAAAGTCACACGCTAAACTATTTGGTATTAAGGTATGGGGCTTATGAAGATTAACAATTAAAACCGTAAAACGAGGATTGGGGTAAATCTACCAGATTTCACCATCAAGCGTGGGCGCATCGCGATGCGCCCCTACGAACCAACCCTTATGAGAGCCGATTTGTAGGGGCGGTTCGTGAACCGCCCGGTTTTCTCACATATTTACGGATTAATTTCTTAAAGTTTATTAGCCTCTTGTCTGACTCAAACAAAAGTCCTGATAGAACATGAGCACGAAAATAGAGGCAAAATGCTTACAGAAGTTGAAAAAGGAAATCGTTTAGCGCCGACCATGCCGCTAGAAGCCTTAAGTAGGGCTTTTAGTTTGGTGGTCGGCGCGCAAATTGGCTGATTCTTACATTTAATTGTGACCCTAACGGGAATTGTAAATTTATCACGCAGCCTGACCCGGCTGGAAATGGAGAATCAGACATGTTGGAAGACAATCGAATAGTTGTATACGATACAACCCTGCGTGATGGCAGTCAGGGTGAAGGCTTGAGCTTTTCGGTGGAAGACAAACTAAATCTGGCAAAAAAGCTGGATGAAATGCTTGGTCTTGCTTATATCGAGGCAGGCTGGCCCGGCAGCAACCCTAAAGATGAGGAGTTCTTTGCGCGGGCGGCAGCAGGCGAATTGCAGCTAAAAAATGCAAAGCTCTCGGCTTTCGGTAGCACTCGCCGCGCCAATGTTTTGCCTGAAGAGGATACCAACCTACGTTTGCTGATTGCGGCAAAAACTCCGGTAATAACAATTTTCGGGAAAACTTGGGATTTGCATGTAATTCGCGCTTTGGGTACTACTCTCGAAGAAAATCTGAATATGATTTCGGATAGTGTCGCCTACTTGAAAAAAGCAGGACGCGAAGTGGTTTACGATGCAGAGCATTTCTTCGATGGTTACAAAGCAAATCCGGATTATGCGCTCGAAACGCTACGCCAAGCCCACGCCGCCGGTGCGGACTGGATTGTGTTGTGTGATACCAACGGTGGCTTGCTGACCGAAGAAGTGCCGGGAATCATCTCGCGGGTGAAAGAAACTATTCCTAACGCGCGTTTGGGCATTCACGTACATAACGATGGCGATTTGGCTTGTGCTAATACCCTTACTGCCGTTCGGAACGGAGCAGAGCAAGTACAAGGCACGATTAACGGTTACGGGGAACGCTGCGGTAACGTTAGCCTTTGTTCTGTATTACCCAACCTTGAATTAAAGATGGGTTATCAATGCTTGCCCGAAGGCAATCTTAAAAATCTAACCGAAATCTCCCGATATGTGGCAGAAGTGGCAAACCTTTCACACAATAATCAGCTACCCTTCGTTGGTCGCAGCGCCTTTGCTCATAAGGGTGGCGTGCATGTGGATGCGGTTATGAAGGATCGCCGCACCTATGAGCATATCGTGCCTGAAAGTGTTGGGAATAGCCAGCGCGTTTTGATTTCGGAATTGAGTGGGCAAAGCAATGTTTTGCATAAAGCCTATCAGCTTGGCTTGCAGATGCACAAGGGTGATGCCGAAGTAAAAGAAGTAATCGAACAGATAAAGCAACTTGAAAATCGTGGATTCCACTTTGAAAATGCCGAAGCGAGCATTGAATTGATAATGTGGCGCACACAACCGGGTTACATCGCTCCCTTTGAGTTGCGCGACATGTTGGTGCTATCAGAGCGGCGCGCCAGTAGCAATGAAGGCTTGCTGAGCGAGGCAACCGTCAAGTTGCAAGTTGCCGGAAATATGTTGCATACCGTTGCAGATGGGAATGGGCCGGTCAATGCCTTGGACGCAGCGTTACGCAAGGCGCTTGTAGTATATTACCCTCAACTTGATGCGGTACGACTGACCGATTATAAGGTGCGGGTGGTAAATGAAGATGGCACTGCCAGCGGTATTCGGGTTACTATTACCAGTAGCGATGGGCATGAAATTTGGCAGACCGTGGGCAGTAGCACCAATGTGATAGAAGCCAGTTGGTTTGCGCTAGCAGATAGCCTTGAATATGCGTTGGTATACCATTTGTTCAAGCAAAATCAACCAGAAGCATCGGCGCTACAGACAGTTTAACCTGACAACTTCTTTTGATAAATGCCACGACGTCGCTAACTTGCGGCGTCTTTTTTTGTTGTGTTGTAGTTTGCCTCATGTTACGATAAAATGATGCTACGTCGGGTCAAATTGGGACAGATTGAAGTCAAAAAGGCAACAGGAAAATTTTCCAAAATCTAGGTAAAATTATGAGCTTATTGAAAAAAAGTAAGCAGAAACCCGACCCTCAGAAAAAAACTAAATCATCTTCCAATACAAAAAGTAAGCAGAATCTGGCAGAAAAGGATACCGCTCAGCTTAAAATTACCTCTAATGCTAAAAGAAACGGTTCAAAGAATATCTGGCTAAAATTGTTAATTAATCTGACAGATAAATCCTTAATGGCGCGCCGTTTGACCGCATTTATCTTTGCTTTTTTCAGCCTTGCCGGTATAGCTATAGCGCTTCTGTGGCAAGTTGACGTAAAGGCGGTTTATAAGCAATCAGCGGGTGATGTAGCGCTGGATGAGGTAGTAGCCCCTCGTAATCTCAGTTACAGCAGTAAAATCCTAACCGATGAGGCGCGTGAACTTAATGCAGATAATCCTGTCAATAACGTTTACAAGCGTGATGAAGTAAGTATCAATATGCAGCGAGAAGCTATATTGACTTTACTCGATCTAATAACTGCCGCACGGAGTACCGGTCCGCTTGCTTTTGCCTCAATGAAGATTCAGCCTCAGATTATTAATGCACGCTTGGCAGAAGATGACTTGAGTGCGCTTGCTGCCCTCAGCGCAAGTGATTGGGATAGTGTATCCGCGGAAACTCGTAGCACCTTCAATACTGTTATGAGTCGCCAGATTATACCCGGCAAGCTCAGCGAAGAACTAAATCGGCTAAATCTTGAGGTAAGCAACCCTTCCAGTTTACCCACCACTTTTGCACAGCTAAGTATTCAAAACCGTCGTTTGGTGGTAGCATTAGTTCGCCCCTTTATCGTTTCCAACGCAATTCTGGATATGGAAGCTACCAAACGAAACCAGATTTTGGCAAGAGAAAACACGCAATCGATTACTCAGAACCTTACAAAGGGACAAGTTATAGTCAGAAAAGGCGAGTTAATCCAACTTATCCATATCGAAATCATGGAACGCTACGGGCTAAGGAACAGCCTCAATGAATGGACTTATATTTTCGGAGTGGTTGGGGTAATTGCGCTTTTACTCTTTCTGTTATGTAGCTATATAGGCGTACTTTATAATACCCTATGGAAAAATTACAAAATATTAGGCTTCATAACCTTTTCTATGATATTGGCGACTATCGGTATTCGTTTACTGATTGACACTTCCGACCATAGTTTGCTGCCATATCTTTTACCAATCGCCGGAATCAGCATGTCGGTTACTGCCCTGATGAACATCAATATCGGGTTGATGGTGGCGCTGGTGCCTGCGTTAGTAGCAGGCTTGGAAGGAAAATCGCCGGAGTTAATGCTGGTTTATTTTTGTGGTGGCTTGGTAGGCGCGCTAACTCTGTGGAAAGCCGAGCGTACTATATTTTTCGCCTTTGCGGGAGTTGCAAGCGCAAGTATTCAATTTTTGGCAGGTCTTTTCTATACGCTCATTCTAGGCAATATACAACCGGGCAATATCGGCTTATTGCTAATCTTTAGTCTAGTAAACGGGTTATTAAGTGCCAGTCTCGCCTTCTTTACTTTTAGCGTATTGGGAAGAGCGCTTGGTGTAACCTCTCCAATTGTCCTGATGGAGCTTTCACACCCCAACCAACCTTTGTTACGGCAATTGATGCGGGATGCACCGGGCACGTATCATCACAGCATGTTGGTAGGTAGTTTGGCGGAACAGGCTGCCGAACGGTTGGAAGGAGATTCTTTACTGGCAAGAGTAGGCGCTTACTACCATGACATTGGCAAGCTTGAACGTCCTGATTACTTTATAGACAATCAGGGCAATCGCCCCAATATTCATGATACACTTGATCCGCGCGAAAGCGTGCGAATAATAAAACGACATGTGGATTATGGCGTAGAATTAGCAAAAGAACACAATTTGCCTGAGCGGGTAGTGGACATCATTCACCAGCACCATGGAACCTGCGTTATCAGCTATTTCTATAACAAAGCCCAGCAAATGGGTTTCGAGATTGACGAAATAGATTTTCGTTATCCCGGACCAAAGCCTCAAACCAAAATCGCGGCGTTGGTTATGCTGGCGGATGGTTGTGAAGCGGCGGTACGTGCCAATGTGCAAAGCGGTCGAATACTCACCGGCAAAACACCAGAGGTAGAGGTAATTAAGCCTGAATCGAACTTAAAAAAGCCGCTTACCATTACCGCAGTTGTAAATAAAATATTCGATGATCGGGTTAAAGATAATCAACTTGATGAATGTGACCTGACATTGCGGGAAATCGAGCGAACACGCTTGCTGTTCATCGAGCAATTAACCAGTATTTACCACCCGCGTGTGGATTATAATGAACAACCGGGCATTAAAGCTGGCGTAGAAAACAAAATAGTGACAGCTACAGTGGTTGAGTTGTCGCCTGAGCAACCTCTTGCCACCCTTACTTCGGGGGCAGCCGATAGCGGTTGTATTGAAAAAGAATCCGATATTCCACCTGAGATAGATAACCCCAAAACAAACGGCAACAATAACCCGCGTAAGGGTACTGGGGGAATTGGGGGAGCAGGACAGCGCATAAACCGAATACAACAAAATACAGAAGAGTAGAAAAGTGATTTCCTTAAGCAAAAATTTCTTGATACATTGTGATATAGCCGAGCAATATGAAACGCAATTGAACCACACGGAGATAATTTCTGCCGCTACCGTAGCGCTATATGCCGAAGGTTTGGAGAATCAGTCGATTGAATTATCCGTGGCGGTTAGCGACGATGCGGAAGTACGCGAACTCAATAATAGTTACCGCAATGTTGACAATACTACGGATGTGTTGAGTTTTGCGGCAGAAGAATCTCAGGAAGATAGCAATTTTGCGCTCCCCCCTGAAGCTCAGGAAGCACGTTATCTGGGAGACATTATCATCTCGTATCCGCAAGCAGAGCGACAAGCGCCTGATTTTGGGAACAGCACTACTCGCGAAGTGCAGGAGCTGGTTATTCATGGCATATTCCACTTGCTAGGCTATGACCATGAAAAAGATGCCGATCGTGAGGTAATGCGCGCTAAAGAGGAAGCTGCCGCAACAATTCTAGACGGGAAATAGAAATGAAAGAGGCAAATAAGCCTATTGCTCCCTTGGTTAAGCGTGCTACTTTTTTCAAAAGTTTTTACTATGCGTGGCAAGGTATCTCGTACGTTTTGCGGACACAGCGCAACATGCGGGTACATCTGCTGGCTGGGTTGTTAGTTATAATAGTAGGCTACCTGCTGGGAATTACATCGGTGGAGTGGGCTTGCCTTCTAACGGTTATGGCGCTGGTTTACAGCCTTGAAATGATTAATACCGTAGCCGAAGCTATTGTGGATTTGTACACTAATGAATACCACGATTTGGCAAAAGTGGCTAAGGATGCGGCTGCCGGAGCGGTGCTGTTGTCGGCTTTTTTCTCGGTTGGGGTAGGGCTGGTAATTTTCTTGCCACACCTACTACATTGGGCTTTTGGCTGGTAAATAATGTCACGCAAAATTCTGATTCTAACCCCTCAAAACCCTTTCCCACCTGATCAAGGTGCGCCAATACGGAATTATAACTTTATCAAATATCTTGGTGCAACCGGTAAATATAACATCGCTTTACTTACTTTTGCCCGCCCTGAAGAAACTAGCCAAAGCCGTGAGGCATCCTACATTGAACTTTCAAAGTATTGCGAACGAGTTGAATTTGTAGCACACCCTCCGACGCGCTCAAAAAGCAGACGTGTACAAAGCCTTGCCTTGAATCCTTTGCCTGACCTAGCCCTGCGCCTGGCTTCACCCCAATTTCAAGAAATGCTCAACCACTTGGTTATAGAATTCAAGCCGGATATTTTACTGTGCGAGGCGTTGGAACTTGCGCCCTTTGTACGAGAGCTTTTCAAAAACTCGGAGACTTCGCACCCTAAACTGGTTTTGGATGAGCATAATGCCGAGTATTTATTACAGAAACGCGCTTATGAAAGCGACTTCAAAACAGGATTGCGCCATTATCCAACTGCGCTTTACAGCTATATCCAGACGCAACGCTTGAGTAAATACGAATCTGAAGCTTTGCATTTCTTTGACGCTGCAATTGCCGTGAGCGATAATGACCGCAAAGCGCTGCTCAAGCTAAATCCAAATACACATATCAAAGTGATTCCAAACGGGATAGACCTTGACGAATATGCACCAGACCGTGCCGACGCGGAGTTGCCGGATAGATTGGTCTTTACAGGTTCAATGGATTTCAGACCGAATGTGGACGCGGTGCTGTGGTTTGCTAATGAGATTTGGGACAAAATCAGGTTGGCAAGACCCGAAGCAACCTTTTTCATAGTAGGACGAAGACCAACTCCGGCAGTACAGGCGCTGGCGAAATTGCCCGGAATTACTGTAACGGGGACAGTGCCAGATGCGCGTCCCTTCGTGCAGGAGGCAGCGCTTTACCTCGTACCGATGCGAATGGGAGGCGGGGTGCGTTTTAAGGTACTAGAAGCGCTGGCAATGGGCAAAGCGGTATTGACTACGCCAATGGGGGCAGATGGCATACCTGTAAATTCTGGCAAGGAAGTGTTAATCGCAAATAATTCGCAAGAATTTAGCGCGGCAGCAATACGACTATTGCAAAACCCTACCCTGAGAAAAGAGCTTGCTGACAATGGAAGAACTTTTGTAGCCGAGCATTTCGACTGGCACAAGATTACCCCCTTATTAGATGAGATTCTATGTTCGCGCTAAATATTAGAGACTTATGTAAAGTTGGGGTAATAGTGCGAATAACCCGCGCTAACAAAGTTCTTTTTCGAATGACACCAGCTAGGCTTATAGTCAGCGCATGAAAAAAGGCGCTTATCCTGCGCCCTTTTCTGTTACTCCGCTTTGGATTTTACCAGAGGCTGATTACTGCCCGCCCTCTGGTCTGCGCTTTAAGTATTTTTTCCAAGATACCCGGTAGCTCATCCAGATTAGCATCGAAAGCAATTTCGGAAAGCTTGGCAGGTTTCCATTCTCCTGCTAATTTCTCCCATACCTCACGCCGCCAAGCCATAGGACATTCAGCCGAGTTTATACCTAACAAATTTACCCCACGCAAAATAAAAGGGAATACGGTAGTGTTAAGTGTAATACCCCCGGTATTGCCGCAAGCTGCAATTGAGCCAAAAGCTTTGGTAGTTCGCGCTAGGTAAGCCAGTGTAGTACCGCCTACATTATCAATGCTCCCTGCCCACCGTTCCTTTTCCATCGGGCGGTTGCTCTCCGCCGCTGCCTCAGCGCGGCTGATAATTTCAGATGCACCCAAACTCTTTAAATAAGCATGTTCTGTTTCCTTGCCCGTACTGGCTGCTACAGTATAGCCTAGCCCTGCCAGTATATTTACCCCAATGCTACCAACCCCGCCCGTTGCACCTGTAATCAGAACCGCACCACTTTCGGGCTTTACTCCGGTCAATTGCAGCATGTGAATTGCCATTCCGGCAGTAAACCCGGCAGTACCAAGCATCATTGCCTCTTTCAGGCTCAAACCTTTTGGCAAAAGAACCAACCATTTTGCCGGTATTCTGGCATATTGCCCAAAACCGCCATCATGGGCTACACCTATATCATAGCTGGTAGCGATAATTTCATCTCCCGCTTTGAAGTTAGGGTCTGAGGATTCTACAACTGTACCGGAGAGGTCAACGCCGGGAATCATCGGGAATTTACGCGCAACCTTGCCACTTTCGCTAGAGGCAAGCCCATCTTTATAATTCACACAAGAGTAAGCTACTTTTATCAGCACCTCCCCTTGTGACAACTGATCGGTGGATATTTCTTGCAAGCCTGCGCTAAAACCGGCATCTGTTTTGTTCACAACAAACGCTCTGAATTCCTGCGACATTATAGATTCCTTTCTCAAACTACCTAGTTTCTTGGGAAATGCTATGCCAAATATCTGAAATTCAACTCAAACTACGCGATATACTAGCATAAAAATTATACCTACGTCTTTAAACCGGAGATGTGTTATTGCTTAGTGAGGTTTGCTAAACCCCAGTGAACTGTGTTAGATTTAGCATCATTTGGTCAAACGGCTCGAAAGTTTGTTAATTAGCTCAAATGTCAAAATCAATCCTTAAAATAATGCTGTCAGTATTGGCATTTCTGGGCGCAATCCAGATGGTGCGCGGTTTTCTTGCACTTTTCACGCCGTTGGTATTGGACTACACCGAACAAATGCTGGTTGCGGGAACATGGCAGTTGGAAAAAACCGGTATCGCAGCGATGTACGCGCCACCAAACACACCCTACGGCATGCCCGGTATCCAATACCCACCCTTGTTCCCTGTGCTGGCAGCCTTATTGCACTATATCTCAGGAATGAGCCTAGAAGGGGCGGTGCGCTTCTGTAGCTTTGGCGGCTACATCGCGGCGGCAATTGTCGCCGGTTTCATAGTTAAAGATTGGTTGCCAAAACAAGCGCATCGCTATAACTATCTAACAATTTTCCTGCCCTTTTGCTTTTGGCCCGTGATAATCTACATGCAGACTGCACGAGTTGACCCTCTGGCGTTATTTCTGAGCTTGAGCGGGGCATGGCTTTATCTACGCAACGGTTACGTCAAAACAACCGGATTACTGTTTGCGCTTGCCGCTTTCACCAAACAAACTTATCTTGCTGCACCCATTGCGTTGTTGCTCAGTTTGTTGTTAGCAAAAAAATGGAAGAAAGCCGGGATTTTCACCGCCGCCTATATTCTGCCATTAGGAATTGCCTATTTTGCAACAAATATCCTCTCGGATGGGATTTTCTTTAATATATTTGACCCCTCTAGAGCAGCGCGATTTATATTTAATCTTGCGCCGGGAATGGTCTTTTTCTTTTTGCTTGACCATCTACCCATATTAATTCTAGCCAGCGCGGGGGTTGCATTCCTATGGAAAAAAGGGCAGACCTTTTTGCCATTATATGCCCTATTCAGCGCACTTTCTTGCGTTACTATAATTAAAGATGGGGCAGTGGATTACTATTTTACCGAACTGGTTTATCTTGCCAGTATTATGACCTGTATTTTTTTGCAAAGTAAAAATAAGGATTTAAACCCCTTACCTGCAACCCGAAGTAAATTAAAACGCTCCTTGCCGACAATACTAATCGGAATACAGTGCTTGATTGGGGCGGGAATGGTAATAGGCTATTCGCAACTTAACGCCGCCAATAATTTCACAGAAGCGTATCAAGAGGGAGCAACAGTTATCAAGGATACACCGGATAGCCTTGTATTGGCAGATGGCGCGTTGATTGCCAATGGCTATTATGATAGAGCGGGTGATTACCTGATTTATTCTATTATGTTAAGTTCGGGAAAAGCCGACTCAAAGCTATTTGTAAAAGACCTCGAAGAAAAACGCTGGAAGCAAATCCTAACGGTTACGCCGGGTTTGTACCGATGGGTTGAACCGATAGCAAACGCACTTGCCGATAATTACGAGGTGAAAATTTTACGGGGGCGGGATGGTCAAGGTTTGTACTGGATATATACCCCGAAGAAGTAGCTCAAAACTCTAGAATGAAGGAAAACAATGCCAATCAATTTGCCGAATAAATTTGAATACCGCGATAACCATTTATTTATTGATAATATTGAGCTTGGCGAAATTGCTAATAAAGTGGGTACGCCCTGCTATGTTTATAGTGCATCTGCAATATGTGAGCGTTACCGTCAATATACCCGTGCTTTTCTTATAGCCGGTTTAGAAGCTGAAATTTTTTATGCGGTAAAAGCCTGTTCAAATCTTGAAATAATCCGTTTGCTTGCCAATGAAGGGGCGGGAGCAGATGTAGTATCGGGCGGGGAACTATTACGCGCCATGAAAGCGGGCGTGCCTGCCCATAAAATTGTATTTGCCGGAGTAGGTAAAACCGCAAAAGAGATTGAATTGGGCTTGAAAAGCGGTATTCGCGCCTTCAATGTCGAATCCGAACCGGAGTTAAGGCTAATTGAGCGGTTAGCCAAACAATTGAGTTTACATGCGCGAATTTCACTGCGTTTAAATCCCGGTGTCGATCCCCATACCCACGCTTATATTACAACCGGACAAAGAGGTAACAAATTTGGAATAAGCTACGAGCAGGCATTAGAATTGGCACGCTACGCTACAAATTCGCCATATCTTTGGTTGGTAGGAGTGCAATGTCACATCGGATCACAACTGCATGAACTTGAACCAATCAGCGAGGCAGCGAACCGATTGGCAGAATTAGCTCAAACGGTTGAGCGGCAAAATAATTGTGCGCTAGAATATCTCGACATCGGGGGCGGTCTGGGTGTGGCGTATAGGCTGGCAGAAGAACAGGCTGCCTCTCCTGAAGCTTTAGCGCAACTGGTGGCAACTACACTGGCAAGATACGGGCGTAATTGGAAAATACTGGCAGAACCGGGGCGTTGGTTAGTGGCAGAAGCAGGCACACTACTAACAGAAGTATTATTCCTGAAAAGCGATACCGAAACAACCTTTGCAATTGTGGACGCAGCAATGAATGATTTGATTCGTCCTTCGCTCTATCAGGCATATCATGAGATAGTGCCTTTGGTTGAGCCATTGAACAGCGACCTGATAAATTATGATGTAGTCGGACCGGTTTGCGAAAGCGGGGATTTTCTAGCTCAAAATCGGGCTTTACCGCTACTAGAAGAAGGTATGAAGCTGGCTATTCTGAGCGCTGGCGCCTATGGTTTTAGCATGTCCTCAAATTATAATAGCCGCCCTCGCGCTGCTGAAATACTGGTCGAAGGAGATAATTGGCGTAGCATCCGCGCAAGAGAAACATTTGAGGATTTGATACGCGCCGAAGGCTAAGCTAGATTATAGTTTACTTCTAAGCGCGGCTTTACACAATAATAAGTGTTAATAGCAGGCGGCAAAGGATAGTCTATGGTGGACACCATTGTCAAAACTTAAGATGAGGGTTTTCTACATACTCTGTGCAGTACAAATGATATGCTAATTTTGAGGCTAAAAGGCTCCAAAGATAATTTCAAAGATTTTATTACTCAGTACACTGAAGAGGAAAAGGGGTTGGTCAGCTTAGGACAGGTGGTAGCACGGGAGGCGCACCGAGGTCAGGGTGAATGGGCTTATCAACAAGCTTTGGCTGGTGTTCCTCTTGACCAACTTTTAGCTTGTATCGCCGCCTAACTTTGTGAAATATTTATGCAATTCTTAAGTTTAAAAGTGCAAAGGTAGCGCAGAGATGAGTGGAACCGATAACCAAGAGAAACTAGCTTTGTTGGCACGTCTTATCCAAGCCGAAGGTTTAGCCTCCTCAGCTACCGACGCAATTCCAAAGCATAACCCTAGCGAGCTAATACCGGCATCCTATTCGCAAGAATGGGTCTGGAAGCGTTGCCAACAAGCGCCAAACAGCCCTTTCTACAATTCAGCCTTCGCACTAATTTTGGAAGGCAAGCTGAATAGAGCTTCTCTCGAAGAAAGTTTGAGAGAAATAGTACGGCGGCATGCGGCATGGCGCACCGCCTTTTCTTTAATTGATGGTACGCTTTGCCAGCAGATTAATCCTGAGCCTGTATTTGAACTTAACTATTATGATTTGTCGGTGGTAAATGAAGCAGAACAGTATATTGAAACCGAAAAGCTGGCAGTGCACCAGGCTCACAAACTCTTTGACCTTAACTGTGTTCCATTAATAAGAGCAGCCTTGCTAAAACATACGGATACTCGCCATGTGCTGGCGCTAGTAGTGCACCATATTATTGCGGACGGTTGGTCAACCGGATTGTTTATAAAGGAACTGGCGGTGTTATACCCCGCTTTTTCTAATGGAAATTCTTCGCCATTGCCGGAGTTGCCTATACAATATCCCGATTATACGCTGTGGCAACGTAACTGGTTACAAGGCGAGCTTGATAAGCAATTAGCTTATTGGAGTAATCAATTATTCGGTTTACCAGAAGTACAGCCCTCATTGGCTGGAGAAGCGAGACCAAATAACCCAGATTATGCCGGAAAGAGCTATAGCCTTGAACTTTCTGAAGACTTATCAAGCGCGCTCAAACGTCTGAGCCAACAGGAAGGGGTTACTCTTTTTACCCTTCTATTGTCAGCCTTCGCCGCGCTTATAAATCTATATAGTGGACAAGAGGATATTGCGCTTGGTACTCCGGTCGCTAACCGTAGCACAGTCGAGGCGGAAGCGTTGTTGGGTTGTTTTGTCAATAATCTGGTAATCCGGGCTGATTTTTCAGGTAATTCCAGCTTCAAACAAATATTAAGCCTTATGAATAAAGTTTGCCTAGAAGCCTTTGCTCATCAAGATATGCCCTTTGTGAAGCTAGTGGAAGCCTTGAAACCGGGTAATAATGCCAGCCATCCCTTTTTCCAAACTCGCTTTGAGTTCAGCAATTTTCCATCTCGCGAACGACTGGAAATTAAAGGGCTAAGACTAAGCCCGCTAGAATTTGAAACTGGGTTGGTGCGCTTCGATTTAAACCTGATTATGGAAGAAAGAGACAATAGGCTGGTCGGCTGGTTGCAATATGCCACAGCTTTATATTCGGATGCTTTCATAATTCGCTTGGCGCAAAATTATGAGAATTTATTACAGCATATAGTCCGCCAGCCTGAATTACGCTTGAATGAGTTATCTCTCGACCTATTACGCGATTAAGCCTGATTTTCGCGAAATGCCCTGACCCGCTCCTCGGAAAGCTCATAATTATTGCAATGCAATTCTGCTGCGCCATAGCCTAATTCTTCCAACCGCTTGTAATGTTGCAAAGCTGTATCGACTCGAATCTCGCCAATGGTCGGTTCTAAACCCACAGCGTCTGTACTTAAAATACTGGATAAAACACAGCCTGCAATATTGAACGGTTTATAAGCGGTTATCGCCTCAAATTGCTCTGGCGGAATCCTCGCTTCTACCGCTTCCGGCAAATAGCGTTGTTGTGCAATTGCAAAGGGCGCTTTAAGCGTCCCTCCTTCGGTAAAGAGAATATCGCCTTGCTGCTCAAATCGCCGGATGGCTTTTTCAGGCTCAAAGCAATGGGGCGCAGAATCATCTACCAGCAGCGTACCCGCTTTGAGGCGCGTAGTTTCTATAATGCCCGGTACGTTGCTTGCGCCGATTATCAAGGAAGCTTCGTATATTGCATCCGGTACGGTAGGGCTAGATTCATACAATCGGATATTTCCCTTAAAGCCACTTTGATTTACCACTTCATGGGCTATTTTTTTCAAATGCTCTCTCCGGCTATATAAATCGCAAAGCCAAAGCTCTTGGGGATGTGGTAACACTTGCAACATCAGGCGCAATACGGTAAGCCCGATTGAACCCAGACCCAAACAAACTACCCGTTCGTTGGGTAGTTCTCGCCCGCTTTCAGAAAGAATATGCTTGAGAGATAAAACTACCGAAGCCGCAGTCGTAGCATGTCCGGTAGTTACGGCGGGCAAGTTCACACTTTTATCTAATGATTCCAACACAGCGCGACCATAATTAGTAGCAGATGGCAGGAGTCCGGTTAGAGAAACGGTTTTCGCGCCTACTTGTCCGGCAAGTTGAACACCTTCCCCTATCATTTTCAACAAACCCGGTTGGTCATTGTATAAATCAGTACCAAAAATCGGCAGCAAAATGAGCGCAATCCTCCCGGCAGGGGTATTCATAAATCCGTTTAGGATAGGGCGCTGCTCGAACCAATTTTGTAAAATATCGGCAGTGGCAAGCCCGGTTAATTTTAGTAAATCCGAGGGTAGGTATGACAATGCCGCCGACTGCGCCGGAGCAATTTCCCCGCTCAAAACTCTTGGCAATAAGGGAAGCCGCTCAATAGTTAGATGGGACGTATCCGCTTGTTTCGGGGGTACGATACTTAAACCGCTTACCTCCGCCGGAGTAGTATTTGCCAGAGCAACAGCCATACTGGCGATAGTTGGGTACAAAAACAGCAATTTTACCGAAACCTCTTTTCCAATTGTGCCGGATATACGAGAGGTCAATTGCATTGCCAAGAGGGAGTGACCACCCAACTCAAAGAAATTGTCGTAAATACCGACTTCTTCTAGCGACAACGCCTCAGCCCACAGGCTAACCAACTTTTCTTCCAACTCATTGCGCGGGGCATTATAACTTTGCCTCAAGTTGGGGCGAAATTGTCCCGGAGCAGGTAACGCTTTTCTATCAACCTTGCCGTTAGGAGTAAGTGGGAAAGAATCTAGCATGATAAAAGATGAAGGTATCATGTAACTTGGAAGCTGACTTTTCAAATATTCCCTTAATTCCTCAACTTCCGGTTGAACACCTTTTGCCACCAGATAACCAACCAAGCGTTTATCGCCCGGTATGTCCTCCCGCGCCAATATCGCACATTGCGAAACCTTAGAATATGCCGCTAAAGCCGCTTCTATCTCGCCCGGTTCAACCCGATAGCCTCGCACCTTTACTTGATGGTCTGCTCGACCTACATACTCAAAAGAACCTTTCGGGTTTAGACGTGCCAAATCTCCGGTGCGATATAAACGCGCTCCCGGAATTATGCTAAAGGGATGCGGCACGAAACGCTCTGCGCTTAGGTCGGGTCGCCCGATATAACCACGCGCTAACCCAACTCCACCGATAAAAATTTCCCCTACAACTCCTAATGGCACAGGCTGGTAATTATTATCTAGCAGATAAAATTCGGTGTTTGAAATCGGTCGTCCCAATGACACCGCGCCCTGCTCTGGGTTTGTGCTAGTCACGCGGTAATCGCTACAGGTTATAGCCCCTTCGGTCGGACCGTATTGGTTTACTACCAAAACTTGTTTGCCAAAAACGCGCTGTACTGCCTGACATTCCTGATGATATAGCGCTTCACCATTTACAAAAATGAGCCTTAAAGAGTGGCTATGATAACCAACCCGTTCTGCCGCTTCTACCAATTGACCTAAAAAGCGGGGAGTGGTTGCCAGCAACGCTGTAACCGCTTGCTCATCAATTGTTCTAACCAGCGCGGATGGGTCTTTGGCATCGCTAGAGCTAACCAGTACCACCTTGCACCCAGCTATAAGCGTACCGATAAGGTCTTCTATCGAGGCATCCGAAACCAACGAGGCATTCTGTAAAATCGTATCCGCTGGAGAAATATTATACGCTCGGCGGGTATAAAGCAGATGATTAAGCGAACCGCGATGATGCGCCAATATGCCTTTGGGTCTTCCGGTAGAGCCGGAAGTAAAAACCACATAAGCCAGATTATCAGGAGTACAATAATCAGGGGGAGGCGTTTGCGGATACTCTGCAATCTTAGACCAATCCTGATCGAGATAAATAACCTGCGCGCCATGTGATGGCATCAAATTTTGAAGATGGCTTTGGGTTAATAAAATTGGGGCATGGCTGTCTTCCAGCATAATCTCAATACGATGCTGAGGGTAGGCAGGGTCAAGCGGAGCATACGCGCCACCCGCTTTGAGAATACCCAATAGCCCGATAACCATTTCGAGAGAGCGTTCCACGCATAACCCCACTACTACCTCCGCGCTCACTCCCAACGTTTGCAGATAGTGTCCAAGTTGATTGGAACGCGCTTCAAGTTCGGCATAGGTAAGTTGCTGATTCTCAAAGATCAGCGCAATACTTTGAGGCGAACGGGCAGTTTGCTCGGAAAAGAGGTGGTGAAAGCAAGCGTCAAGAGGAAAAGACTCTTTGGTATTATTCCACTCCAGAATTTGGCGATTATATTCTTGCGGTGGTAAGAGCGGCAATTCGCCGATTCTGCGGTTTGGGTTGGCTACAATTCCTTCTAGCAAGATTTTAAAATGCTCAAGCAAATTCTTGATGCTGGATTCATCAAACAAATCGCTACTGTATTCCAGATAACCTTTCAAACCTTGCTCGGTTTCGGCTAGGTCAAGCAGCAGATCGAACTTAGCGGTGTTATTGTCAATGGATAAGGGCTGGATAACCAAATCGGGCATAATCACAGGCTCTACCGGGGCATTTTGTAAAACAAACATTACCTGAAACAAAGGCTGATAGCTCAAATCGCGGGAAGGGTGCAATTCCTCAACTAGCTTTTCAAAGGGCAACTCCTGATGAGCATAAGCCTCTAATGCTGTTTCAGAAGTGCGGTGCAACAGTTCCAGAAAAGTAGGGTTGCCGGACAGGTTGCCACGCAACACCAGCGTATTCACGAAAAAACCTATAAGATTCTCAGTTTCAAGGCGAGTGCGGTTGGCAATGGGCGAACCGATTACAATATCATCTTGCCCGCTGTAACGGCATAGCAACACCTGAAAAGCCGCCAGCAAAGTCATGAAGATAGTAGCGTTTTGTTGCCTGCTCAGGTTATTTAAGGCAGTTTGTAGCTCTAACGGAAAAACGATATTTACCCTACCGCCCCGATAGGAGCGAATCGGCGGTCTGGGGCGGTCGGTGGGAAATTGCAGAATTGAGGGTGCGCCTTGAAGTTTATTGCGCCAGTATTCAAGCTGAACACTGTGTTTTTCTTCACTGAACCAATGTCTTTGCCAGATTGCATAATCGGCATACTGGATGGGTGGTTCTGGCAAGGGTGAAACTTCACCTCCCGCATAAGCGCGGTAGAGCAAGGTGATTTCCCGGATAAGCACGTAGCGCGACCAAGCATCGCCGACAATATGATGCATGGTCATAAGCAAAAAATAATCCTGTGAGTGTAAACGGAGCAGTTTAACCCTAAAAAGTGAACCGTTTTGCAAATCAAATGTGCGGGTTGCTTCTTCTTTGGCTATTTTCCACGCTTCCACCTCGCGTGCCTGTTCAGGGAATCCGGTCAAATCCACCTTTTCCAACTGGAAACCGGACGATGGGTGTATAACCTGTACTGGTCTGCCGGATTCACTAGAAAAGGTGGTGCGTAAAACCTCGTGGCGGCGAACGATTTCCTGAAAAGTAACAGCTAAGGCTTCTTCCGATACGCGCCCGGTTAGCCGTGCAATTGCCGGAATATTATAAGTTGCCCCCAAGCCTCCCAGTTGTTCCAAAAACCACAGACGCTCTTGCATGAGTGAAAGAGGAGGATTAGTAACACCCTGCCGAGGAACAATACGGGATTCTTCTTCCCGCTTCAGCCCATCCTGCTCAAGCAGCAAGGAGAGCAGTTTCATTTTATCGCCGGAGGAAATATTTTCCCCGCTTCGCTCTATGTTCAAGGCTTATCCTCTCTGCTACTCTACAACAGGCTATATGGCTCTGCCATTGCTACCAGCACACTGCGTTCTCCTGAAAAAGGCGCACGTCCATGTGCTAAAAGCATATTATCAACCAACATAATATCTCCGGTTTGCCAAGGGAAGCTTATAGCACATTCGCGGTAAATTTGTCTTATATGGGCTATCTCGTCATTCTCAATAGGAGTACCATCCCCAAAATACACATTTCGAGGCAAATCTTCCGGCGCAAAAATTGCCAACAACGAGTCGCGTACCTCCGGCGTATGGGCTGCAACATGAAACATGTGGGCTGAATTAAACCACACCATTTCTCCGGTGCGCGGGTGTTGGGCTACTGCCTGCCGTACCTGACGAGTTCTGAGGCGGTTGCCTGATTTCCATTCAAATTCAATCCCGGCATCACGACAATATTTTTCAACTTCGGCGGGGTCATTGGTCTGATAAACTTCCTGCCAAGGCAAGTCCACCCCTTCACCATAGTTTCGGACATACATTACCCGCTTGCTGATGAATTTCTCCTTTAGAGTCGGGTCAAGGCGTTGATAAACAAGCCGACTATCTGCCAAAGGCGTAGCGCCCCCTTGTGAAGGGGCATGTTGGCAGTAGAACCAAAGCTTTATGGGCCAGCAATGCGAATAGGAAACTTCATTGTGTAACATAATATACTGGTCTGGTGGGTACGAGGTTGAAGTGAAAACCTTGCCCTGTACCAGATTTCTGGGAGTAGAGCGTTCCACGTAATCCAATAACTCAGGCGCAATAACTCTGGCAAATCCCTCAAACTCTGCGGGGTCATTCACAGGGAAATTGCGCCATAGAATTGCGCCATATTTATCAAGATTGGTTTGTATAAATTCAAGGTTTTTCTCTGCCCACGTAACCAATGACACCTCAGTAACGCTAGGTTGAATCAGCAAAGGGAATGTCATATCCAGTGAAAGGCTTCCGATTTTCACCAGTTCAGGCTGAGAAAGGTTTAGACCACCGGGGCGTTTACCGAGAAATTGTTTAAATTTGTCGCGGCTGGATTTCTCCTGAGTTTGCCCGGCTTTTGCTATTGCCTGCTTTTCTTCCTCCGAAAGCAAATCAAGGTCTGCAATTCTAGCATCAGGATGTTCCATCAATTGCACCAATAACCTTTCAAATTGCGCGATAAATCGCCGGATTGTGCTGTTTTCAAAAAGGTCAACATTATATTCGAGATGTCCCACCAGAACATTATCTAATTCTTCCATTCGCAGGGTAAGGTCGCGGTTAGAAAGCCCCCGATCTATTTCTAACGCGCTCCACTCAAACCCGGTATCGCGCAGTTTGCGCCGGGTAGGTTCGTTAAAGAAGGTAAACATCACCTGAAATAGCGGGCTATAACTTAAAGAACGTTCGGGTTGAAGCGCTTCTACCAGTTTTTCAAAAGGCAAATCCTGATTTGCGTATGCTTCCAACGCCGTTTTCCTGACTTGCAATAATAGCTCTTTGAAAGTTTCTCGCCCGGAGAAGTTTGTACGCATTACCAGCGTATTAACAAAGAAACCGATTAAATCCTCTGTTTCTGCCTTGTTGCGACCTGCCACCGGCGTACCTACCAGAATATCTCGCTGCCCGGAAATGCGATATAGCAATATCTGGTAAGCTGCCAGCAATAACATATAGAGCGTTATATTCTGCTCCCGACTCACTTCTTTCAAGCGTTGGGTAAGCGGTGCAGGTAGCTTAAAGTAAACGGTTGCGCCCCGAAATTGCTCTACTTCGCGGCGGGGATGGTCAAGCGGTAATTTTAGAAGTGAAGGCGCGTCCTGAAGCTGTTTTTTCCAGTATGCCAATTGCCGCGCCTGTACTGTTCCAGACATCCATTCTCTCTGCCACAGTGCGTAATCGGCATATTGCACTTCAAGCGTCGGTAAATTGACCGATTGCCCATTGCAAAAGCCCCGATAGTATGTAACCAACTCATTAAGCAGCAATCCCATTGACCAACCATCCGAGATGATATGGTGCAGCGTGAGCAAGAAAACGTATTCAGCCACGCCGATTCGCAATAATCGCGCCCGCAATAGTGAACCTTGCGCCAAGTCAAAACGGTATTGAGCTTCCTCAAGCGCAAGCGCATTAACGCGGGCTTCTCGCGCTTCCGCCGAAAGAGTACGCAAATCTTCTATGATAAAAGGGACAGACTGAGCGGTAGCAATCACCTGAACCGGGTGTCCTTCCCTTACAACGAAGTTACTACGTAAAACCTCGTGGCGTGCCACCACTGCATTAAGGCTTCTGACAAAGGCTTCTTCATTAAGAGTTTGTGAAAGACGCACCGCCAACGGCACATTAAAGGTGGGGTTTCCCGGCTCTAGTTGGTCTAAAAACCACAAACGTTGCTGGCTGAAAGAAAGCGGGAAAATATTAGAATCCCGACCTCTGGGAGTAATTTTATTATTATCTGCAGCGCCCACTAACCGCTGAAGGCGGCGCAACAACACTGCGCGTTTAGTGGGCGACAATTCAGTTATACGCTGCTCAATTGATTTGTTCATTTGAAAATGGAGATTCCTCACCAAGAGCTATCTTTATTTCTTCTTCGTCCAAATATTCAAGTTCATCCAGTAATAGCAATAAATTTTCCTTTGCAAGCTGTTGTGCCTTACTAAGGCTAATTGCCAACATCAAGCCGTCTATAGTCGGGTTATCAAACAAAGCCTGTAAGGGGGTTTTCACCCCGAAAAGATTATTTAGCTTAGAAATTAGCTGAGTGCCTAGCAAAGAGTGACCGCCCAATTCAAAGAAATTATCAAAAACCGAGATTTGGTCTGCTTTCAGCCCCAGTAAATTAGCCCAAATTTGGGCAATTAGGCTTTCTTCAAAAGTGCGTGGCGCGATACCCCTATTGTTGCTTTCCGGTAAGGGTTCTGGCAGAAGATTCCGATTGATTTTCCCATTGGTTGTCAGGGGCATGGCTTCAAGCTGTACAAGTTGAGTAGGAATCATGTAAGAGGGCAATTTTCGCGCAAGAAAATGGCGTAATTCTTCTACTATAGAAGCTTCTGCGCTATTTGCTGCAAAGTACGCCACCAAGCGACCTTGATTATGAGAGTATAGCACTGCTGCCTCTCGAACTAGCGGATGGCTGGTCAATACCGCTTCGATTTCGCCCGGTTCTATCCTAAAGCCTCTCACTTTTAGCTGTCGGTCGCGCCTACCCAGATATTCAATGTTTCCATCTGGTAGATAACGCGCCATATCTCCGGTGCGGTACATTCTCGCCCCGCTTTGTTCACTGAAAGGGTCAGACACAAACACAGAGGCGGTAGTATCCGGCTGATTAATGTAGCCACGCGCCAACCCGCTACCTGACAAATATAATTCACCGGGTGCGCCGATCGGCATCTGTAGCATTTCGGGGCTTAATATGTAAGCCCTTGTATTCGGTATAACTTTACCGATGGGTACTATGCCCGTTCCAACTTCGCGCAAATCAGCAAGGGTTGTTACAATAGTTGCTTCGGTAGGCCCGTAGGTGTTGAGCAATTTAACCCTATCGCCCACTGCACTTTGCCACGCAAGCATAGCCGTAGGGTACGCTTCCTCTCCGCCGATTATAACTAGACGCAACTTTGAAAATAAAACCGGGTCAATGATACGCACTTCGGCTGCCAATATGTGCCAATAAGCGGTGGGTAAATCCAGCACCGTAATGCGCAATTCATAGCATTTCTGGAAAAAAGCGCGGGGCGTTTCAAGCATATCTTTCCCACCCAACACCAAAGTCCCGCCACTGGCAAGGCATGGGAATATCTCCTCCGCCGAGGTATCGAAGCTCAACGAAGCAAATTGCAAAACCCTATCCTGCGGTGTGATTGCATACAATTGTCGTGCTGCTTCTGTAAAATTCAGTAGCGCAGCATGTGAGACCATTACCCCTTTGGGTGTTCCGGTTGAACCGGAAGTATAAACCACATATGCCAAATTCTCCGGGTGAACCCTAGTTGGCGGGTTTTCTATTGGTATCTCAGCATCGCCAAAATCGGTCAGATAAACCACATGCTCAAGATACTCCGGTGATAGCGGGTAAAGCTCTGAAGCGGTGACAAGCGCATGCACCTTTGCTTCTTTCAACATAAACTCGCGCCGTTCGGCGGGAAGTTGTGGGTCAAGATACAGGTAAGCCCCGCCCGCTTTCTGAATACCTATTATCCCTATTAATGCTTCAGGAGAACGCTCCAAACATAGCCCTACCACCGAATCCGGCTTAATTCCAATTCGTTGTAAATGGTAAGCTAAACGGTTTGCCCGAATATTTAACTCGCGGTAGCTCATTTTGCTAGAGCCTGACTCTAGCGCAAGCGCGTTAGGGTTTAGGGCGGCATGTTCTTCAAACAGCCGGAAAACAGGTTTGTCCTTCTGGTATTGTGTGCTTGCTGCATTAAATTTGCGGAGTATTTGAACCTCTTGAGAATCCAGCAATTCAATCTGACCGATTGCCCGATTGGTATCACTCAAAAATATATCGAGCATCGCGGTAAAATGGCGAATGGCACGTTGCTTATTTTCGGGCGAAAAGAGGTCACAGTTGAAATCAAAATACAGCACCAACCCTTTGTCACGCGCAAAATGCTGTACCTGTAGGGAAAGGCTGTTATTCTCAAAGCCCGAATTAGGAAGGCTTACTTCGGCTGTCATACCCGCGAAATTATCGTAAGTGGCATTGAGATAATTAAACATCAGGTCGTAAGTTTTACGCTGAGGAGAGTTGTGGGTAACATACTGTGAAAATTGGAGGGTCTGCCGCAACTCAGCCTGTACCTTTCCCGCCAGCGAAAGAAAGGTTTCGCCCGGTTGAATTTCCACCCGCAACGGGCAAACAGTCATCACCAATCCGGTTATTTCTTTCAAGGGCTTTGTATTGCGATTGTGGAAAGGTACGCCCAATGAATAAACCGGGTTGCCGCTTATCCGATAAAGATAGGCAAGGAATAGCATAGTGAAAAGGTTGGAAAGCGCCATATCTTGGGTTAAAGCAGCAAAGCCCTTCTGTGTAGCAATCGCCTTTATAGCCTGAGTGCGCTCGCTGCCAAGTTCAACAGTTACCCTTTCAACCTTGCTTGCTCTTTCGAGACTGGGACGGCTGTAAAAAGAGACCGGACTATATCCCTTCTTTAGTTTCTCATCCCAATAATTTGTCGCTTTTGAAAACTGGGCAGATTTCCGATAAGCAGCTTCATATTCTATGAACTCTGAATAGTCGGGATAGGCTTCTTGCTTGATTTCCTCACTGCTCGTCAGTGAGTCATATATCTCAGACATACGGCGATACAATAAAGCGAAAGTCCAGCCATCGGTTATTAACTGGTGCAGGCAAAGATACCAAGCAAACTTATCTTCGGAAAGTTTTATAAGGGCAGTATCAAATAAACGCTCTTTGAAATCAAAAGATATTCTGCCCCTTTCGCTAACAAATTTATCAAGGGCATCAGCGGGATGAGCTTCTTTTGAAAAATCCTGACAATCCAGTTTATAGCTAACATTGGCGTTGAAAGCCTGTTGTGGAATACCGTTTAGCTCTTGAATAACGGTGCGGAGGGAGGCGTTACGTTGCGCTAACCCCTGAAAGGCGGCTTGAAAACGCCCCACATCAAGTGCGCCATTAATGGTGAACAGCATTATTTCGTTATAAATTGGCAAATTCGGCTGTAATTGCTGACCCAACCACACCAAAAGCTGATTTGCCGTCAGGTTTGATTCTTTCGCAATTGAGGGTTTGATAGTCAGGGGCAATTCCGAAAGCTGTGCTTCAGGCTTGGTGGAAATAGTTTCCAGTATTAGCCTGAAATTCTCAAGCATTTCATCAATTGTGGCTGATTCAAAAAGCTCTTGGCTATATAGCAGGTTTCCCCTAGTTACGCCGTTCTCCTCCTGAAGCATCATCGCCAAATCAAAAGAAGAATAACCATTGCTGATTTCAATGTTTGTTGCTTTCAGACCGGGTAGCATTGCCTGAGATGGGGCATTATTCTGATGGGAAAAAGCAACCCTTACCAACGGGTAATAGCCTGACTCACGCTTTGGGCGCAAGATTTCTATCAGCTTTGCAAACGGTAAATCTTGATGTTCGTAAGCCGCTAGCGTGACATCCCGCACTTTTTCAAGCAAAGCCTCAAAGCTTGGATTAGCGGACAAATTAGAGCGTATTACTAAGGTGTTGGTAAAATACCCGATTAATTGGCTAAGCTCTGGCTGAGTTCGGTTAGCAATTGGCACACCGACTAATATATCTTCTTGTCCGCTATAGCGGTGCAGTAATACATTAAAAGCGGCTAACAAAACCATAAACAGAGAGGCTTTATTATTTTTGCCTAAATTACTCAGCTTATTAGTTAGCTCTTGCGCTAAAACAAAGCGTTTTGTCTGGATGTGTAGGGTAGGCGAAGCGGGGCGGGGATGGTCGGTAGGCAATTCCAGCAATGGTAACGAACCACCCAAATGTTTGACCCAGTATTGGGTAAGTTTTTCCAGCCTTTCACCACTTAGCCATTGACGCTGCCAGCGGGCATAATCGGCATATTGTATGGGCAAAGGAGGTTGCGTTACTTCCTTACTTTCATTGGGAAAATTCTCGTAAAGTTGCGCCAGTTCTCGCGTAAATATATCTATGGATACTGCATCAAAAATTATATGATGCGCTACCAGCAAAAGTATATGCTCTGCCTGATTCAGCTTTAGGAGGCAAGCGCGTATAAGTGAGCCATTCTCAAGGTCAAAAGGTCGGAGAGCTTCACTTTCAAGAAGCTTTTGCGCTTGCTGCTCTCGTTCCTCCGGCGGCAAAGAGTGTAAATCAAAATTCTTTACAGGTAATCCCCTAGTAGGTGCGATTATTTGAGCCGGAGAGCTATCCACTAGCTTAAAGTTGGTTCTTAATATTTCGTGACGTTGCACAATTTCATGTAGGCTTGATTCCATCGCAACCACATTAAGTTCACCCTGTAGGCGTAGGGCTGCCGGCATGTTGTAATCAAGACGTGCGGGGTCTAGCTGATAAAGAAACCAAAGTTGTTCCTGTGCAAAAGAAACAGGAACAATGCCTGTATGAGTTTGCGGGAAAATCGAATAATCCGGAATTGGCGGCGTTCGCTTTTCAACACTCATTTTTTGCAGAAGAGCGCGTTTTTCCGGTGAAAGTGCAGCGATACGGTTGGCTAGATTGTTATTTTCGCCCATTTGTCTTTGCCGATTCTTTGGGTATATCAAATAATGGGTGATGATAGCTCAATTGGCATTATATAGATTTTAGCGGTGATGGGGAATTGTAAATCGCCAGAAATATAATTAGTATTGTAAGAATGATAGAGGACTTTGCACCCCCCTCCTTGTAAGAGAAGGGGGGTTTAAGAGCTTAGACAGGTTCAGGTATTTGCGCTTTCTTTACGTCCTTGTAATATTCCCGCCAAATCAGCCGGTGTATTCCCAGATAATAGGGCACCCGGTTAATAAACGGTAGGAAAGGCAAGAATATTAGTATCGCCGTCAGAATCGCCATTATAATCGACACCAGCAAATCTGCGTTGGAAGAAGTATTGAAGGGCGGTACTTGATACCAAAACGTATATAACCACAGCCATGCCTGACCGGGGTAATTACCCGTTTCGTTCATCATACCCCACTGTGAGCCTAACAAGTTCAACTGCTCTGCTCGTGTGGAAAGCGCGTCCTCTGAGAGAAACAGCAAAGGCTTTGTAAAATCGTTTTGATAAAAACCCCCACTCCGCAGCAACAGTCCGTCTAACGCCCCACTTGTACCCAATCCCAATAAACGATTCATCATCACAGGCAGAGGACCATAATCACCATCAGCTAGAACCAAATTACCTGAACTAACCTTCGCATCAGGAAGTGCCTTTGTATAAGCATCTTCCCAATCTGCCTGTTGTTTGTCCGAAGCAGCGCTAAATGTCTGAAGCGCACTCGCCAAGTCTGGGTCAGAAATAGCTGCAATAGAGAGCGGTTCAAGCACATAGAACTTTGCTACGTCCACAGGAACTGTTACACCCGCGAGAGTCTGCAATGAAATTGATCCGATAGACTGCACCGCACCGTTACTATTGTTATAGGGAGGACCATACTGCCCAATTTCTCCCACGCCACTTAATTCGTTCATAGCGGTTGTGATAAAAGGCACAGGGCTTTGTTGTGAATATGATTGCAAAGTCAACGGTGGCTCGTCAGGAGAGGAAAAAATAGCTGCCAGCACTACGCTCACAATAAACACCCCTAGTAGCGCAAATAGTCCTTCCCGGATTAGGTCGTAGGGCATCATCCGTACTCCCCGATAGTATCTGCGTTGGTCAGATGGCATAGGTGGAGATTCCTCGTTTGCCGTGCTACCCTTCTTCGGTTTCTTATGTTTCCATAGCTTCTCCACTTCACGTTCCTCTTGCGGTTTCGCGGCGTAGGGTCGCACTACCCCACGAATACGCACCTGCAACAGGTGAAACCCAACTAGCAGTACCAGTATTAAAGGCAGTAGCATAATATGGAAACCGTATATCTGCCCGAAATTCAGCACATTAAAGAATGCTCCAATGCCAGTTGCATTCAATGCGTCCTTGGCTTCTACCCCAATCCACTGTGAGCTAAAATTAGTCTGTGACAGATAGCCGGTAAAAGCTGTGCCGATGCACAGCGCAAAACCAATGCCACCCACCACCCATGTCAAGCGCCGTCCATGTCGCCAGGACCCTTTGAAGAACTCCGTCCATAGGTGTAACGTTAGGGTGAAGAAAAATAACTCGGAGCACCAGAAATGGAGGCTATTCACAAAATGACCCACCCCATCTGCATGCCACCAATGCGGTCCAAATATTGCCAGCACAATTCCTGATAATATCAAAAGCACCATACTTGATAGAGCGGCGACACCGAAGAAATAGGCGGGAGAGCGCACATAGGCAGGTAGTTCATCTGGTAGCAAATCTTCCAGTGGCATCCAAGCGCTCACCTTTTTGCGAAGGGCACCTGTCAAGTTCATAAGTTCACCTCGGTTTCTTTGGCTACCTTCTCATTTATAGAAAGAGGTAAGGCTTCGAGGGTAGAGGGGCGGTTCTTTTCTCCCCGCCTAGCTATTACGGCGAGCGCAAACACTACAATCAGCAAGCCAATCACAATCAGATTAGCAATTGAAATTTGTATAAAGCCCCATTGCAAATACTGGGTAGGACCATCCATAACTCAATCTCCTTTCCAATGACTTCTACAATCGCTTAAAATTCACGGCTTGCACGCGCCGGAAGCAGGAACAAAGCAATATGACGGCTTCAGCAAGTCTTGTTCAAGGAAAATTAATAATAATTTGAGCTACTTCTGCAAAGCCCTGTGGGATAGCTATACTATTTTGGAAAGAGAAACGCAGTAAATAGGCTATATAAACATTAGTCTGGAGGATTGTTTTTGTGAGGCTAATATACTACAAATAGGGGCTTACTAGATAATATTAGGTTCAAAATGATAAGCAACATGGAAGGGTGGATTGGTCAACAAAACTACCAACACAAGTATCTTACTTCATTTTAGCATAACTGACATAATTAACAAGAGCAAGTGTATTTGAAACAGGGTAATTGCAATATTTTTAGCTCGCCTACAAAAAACTATTTATGTTTTTGCAAAAAGCGTGGAGTCAGGCGTTCTAGCAACCGTTGTTTGCGAAACGTTAAAAGAGTATGCATATAGGCTTGCCATGCGCCACTAACTTCTGTTTCCGATGTATGCTCCATTGTTGCTAAATGCGCTTCGCCTTGCTGGCTATAGCGCGCGCGCACGTATCGGCTAGTAAGTTGCTCTAGCGAATTTGAGGCATCCGGCAAATAGCTTGATAGGAAGCGTGAATACTCATAAGGGGTCATGGTTTGGCGGTTGGGCAAACCAGCTTTCCGGGCTGTAAGCAACAAACGAGCATATACGGCACGCGGGGAAGTATCATTGAGTACAAATTGTCGTCTGTACCACGCCTTGAATCCAAAATATATTGCAGCGGTAGCAACCAGCAAAGCTAAAATCAAATACACCCAGAATGGAATCTCGATACTAACCTGTGCACCTTGAGTTCCTGTTCCGGCTGAGCCAGCAACAGCCGAATTGGTCGGGTTAGGCGCGGTAGTAGTTGGCGCAGGTGTGAGCGGTGCTGCTGTAGGAGTCGTGACAACTGTTGCTTCGGGCGTGGGAGTTGGCAGTGGCGCTACCGAAGCAGGATCGGCAGGGCGAACAATCGGGCTATAAGCTGGAGTCGGCTCAAAGTTAACCCAACCAATCCCAGAAAAGAATACCTGAGGCCATGCATGGGCTGCCGAAGCCCGCACTAAATAACCACCATTCTGTTTGTCCGGCTCACCGCCGACAAAGCCTGTAACCACCCGCGAAGGTACGCCTATCGAACGCATCATAACGGTGAAAGCTGTGGAGAAATGCACACAATAGCCTTCCTTGCTATCAAACAGCAAGTAATCTACCACATCGCGTCCATCTGGAGTGAAGCCTGCTTGGAGATTATATTTAAAAGTACGTAGGTAAGCTTCAATCG
Organism: Candidatus Chlorohelix allophototropha; assembly: GCF_030389965.1. NCBI lineage: Bacteria > Bacillati > Chloroflexota > Chloroflexia > Candidatus Chloroheliales > Candidatus Chloroheliaceae > Candidatus Chlorohelix > Candidatus Chlorohelix allophototropha. The sequence goes on along the minus strand of NZ_CP128399.1, from coordinate 842,661 downwards.
CTTTCGCCTTATCGTAATCATTGGTTTTTCCGGCGGTAATCTGCTTAGCTAGGTCTTTCACGCGCTGCGGCACAGTATCAGGCAGTTGCAGGTAGCGCTCTTTAACCCAGTCAGGATATTGCGGGCTAATAGCTGCTCTACCGCGTGTTGCTGCGGTAGTGGTAGAAACACTGCGCAGAGATTGCTCGTCAGCCCTGTAGCGCAGGGCGACAGTGCGATAACTATCACCACTGCTCGGCACTACCGCAGCCGTTACTGCCAGCAAATCATCATAATTCGGCTGGTAGCCTTCATAAGCTAAAAAGTTCGGCACGCCGTTAGCAATCGAATAATCCGCTTTAGAGGGAAAAGGCGCATTTACAAGCTGGTCTAATTCTGTCTTTATATTCTTACCAATCGAAGTAGTTTCAAAATCTTGTCGGGTAGCGCCTGAAGTCGATTGTCCGAAAGAAAAGACCCCATTTCCACGCGCTGTAAGGGGATATTCAATATCACCGATTGTATTATCAGAGCGTTTCGCCCAAACATGTGTAAAGTTGGGGCTTTCAGTACCATCCAACCGGATAATCCAATTCCCGGTTTGTAATTGGATTGTGCCATCCGTTAGACTTTTTGCAGTACCGCTATTAAAAACCCCACCGATACCGACTCTGATCACCGCACTATCGCCATTAGAGCGCACCTCTATAAAACCGGGCACAGTATTTGCATCCCGCAGCAAGCGTATCAACGGCAATAAATCCGGCGGTATCGGTTTATTGGTAGTAGTATCTACCAACAAAATCCGGGCGCGCCCGTTCACATCCTTGCCCACTTCCTTTGACTGTATTTGAGCAAGGTTAGCGCGTATAACCGTTTTCTCCCAATGGAAAGCCAGCAAAGTATTGCGATTGGTGCTTACTGCCTCGCCTCCGGTAAAGAGCGTTCCGATACCAGATTGAAGCGGCACAATATCCAATGTATTCTCAAAACGTCCGGTATAAGGACTGGTGGGTAGGCGTTGGTCAACCCCTAGCGAAAGTTGCGGGAAAATCAGCTCATTACTATCTGGTACATCCTGATATGTAGCAACCCAGCCTTTTCCATCATATTGATCCATTACTGCCGCTTGCAAATATGAAGGGTCAGTGCCTTTAACGTTCAAGACGGGTTCATTACTGAGGTAAATCGGACCGCCGATAGTAAAGGACTTATTAAAGGTATTAAACCCGGTATTGAGTCGCCCAATGCGCCTTTCCCCACCGTTAGGTACAGAAAAGAAGCTATTCACCCCGTTCTGGATGTTTTGAAAGGGCGCTGATACTTGTTCAAAGATGTTCTGTAGCGGTTTAAATTCGGTGCTGTTGGGCGCGGCAAAAGCAACCGCCAGTAATAGAAAAGTAATACCAAAACCTAAACCCAGTGTCCAAGATAGAATGCCGGGTTTTACATATAAGCGGGCACGCTGCCAGAGTTCGTGGTTTTCAAAAACAGTGAAACGAATCACCAACAACAACGCAGCAATCAGAAAGATAGCGAAATTGAAAAGAGCATTGGGCGGGTTGTAAGCTAGGTTAAGTAGCAGCACCACTAGCGGTGGACTGATAGACCACCACACCGAATGGCGGCGGAACAACATCCAAGCTGAAATATAAGCCAACGCCCATGAAAGAAAGGCAAGTCCTACCAGACCTACCAGTTCATCGGAGATGTTGCGACCCTGAAAAGCCGAAGCTAACCAGCGCGCCACCCTCTGAACTGTGCTACCCATTTTGTAATACCACTCATCAAACCGTTGGTCAGTATAGGGAAAGATGAACAAACCCACCAACACCAAACCCACGCTTAGCATAAATGAGTGCGCCAGTATCGCCGGTACAAAGCGAGTGCGCGCAAGCACGAAGCCGACCGCAAAACCCAATAACGCCGCAGTTGATAATACTTCGCTACCGGCAACCCAGTGAGCTGATTGTATTGACCATACCACCGTCATTACCACCACGAAGAGCAGCACAAAACTTAGCCAGCCTTCTTCAAGATGTAACCGTCGTAGCCAACTGTTATTGAGTTTTTCGCGAACTACCGCCATTATTTACCGCCTTAATCCTGCCGTCTCTGAATTCAGCGCCATTGCAATATCATCCCCACGTTTGAGCAAATAGAGGGGCACATTCATAGCCGCCAGCGAACCAACCGCCAGCATAGAGCTTTCCACCTGTGCGCCGAATGTGCGTGGTTCTAATAGCACCACCGCTACTTTTGAGCCTCTCCGCAAGAGCAAAGGTAGTAGATTTAACCAACTTTCATTGAGCGAAGGAGTAATCAGGATGAGCGTATCACTGCTGCGGGTGCGCGTAACTTCTGCTGCCAGAAATTGCCCAAACTCGGTGCTACCTTGCGCCCGGATGATCGCTAGCGCTTCCATAATCTTCCAGAACTGTCGTATGCCTCGATCTGGCGGTAAAATAGTATGTTCCTGCCCCCAAGCCAGCAAACCAACGCTTCGGTTATTATCCAGATAGTAACGCACCAATGTTGCTGCTGCTGTAACCGCATATTCTTCGGTGCTGTCAATAGAACGACTGCTGACCGCTGCCAGTTTCGCCCCATGCACTGCTCCGCTATTGGCACGATCAACTACCCAGTGAACTGAAGCATCCATATCCAGAAATATCTGCACGTTTACGGTTGGGTCAAATTCAAATTCTTTTACAATTAATTTATTCTGGCGCGCGCTTGAACGCCAATGGATTCGATTGAGGCTGTCGCCGGGGCGATATTCGCGCAAACCGCTAATATCAGGGGTAACGTGGTAACTGGTCTGTCTGATTGGGTTGCCACCCGGCAACGAACCCATCAGCGCTTCAAATTTGTTGATGTCAAACGTGGCTGGATACACCGTCATGTGGTGCGTATTCTTAAACTCCCGCTTGAAGCGAAATAGTCCAAAAGGGTCGCCTGCCGTAACCGTGATGGGGCCGAGCCGATAACGTCCACGCAAAACACAAAGGGTACGAGCTTTCCAGCGCACTATTCCTAACGGGTGTAAATTTTGCACACAATTGGGATAGTGATTTGGTAATTCCGAACTATCGTGTATTTCCAGCCAGAGTTTGGGCAGAATCCCTGTGTTGCGCAGTGTGATCAATTCCTCAAAGCTATCTCCAACTTGCGCACGTTCACTAGGACTACTTCGGGTAATTTCCAACCAACGTAGGCTCAATTTTGCCCATACTAAGCTGAAAATCAGCACCCCAAGCAGGGTATAAGCTAATATTGAGAGTAAACGGAAATTAATAGCCTGTGCCGCAAAAAGAATCAGGACAATTGCCAGAATAAATCGGAAAACTTTCACTGCTATTTTCCAACTCTGGTGCCCGGTACCAGCACACGCCGTAAAATCTCATCGATTACAGAATCTCCGGTCACATTCTTCATTCGGGCGCTAGGACTCATAATCAGACGATGCGCCAGCGTAATACTTGCCACCGCTTTCACATCATCCGGTATTACATAGTTGCGCTCATCCAAAAGCGCGCGCGCCTGAGAGCCTCGATAAAGCGCCAAGCTACCGCGAGGGCTTGCACCTAGGTAAACATCTTCGTGCTTGCGGGTAGCCTCTACAATTCCCACAATATACTGCTTAACCAGTTCATCCACGTACACTTCACGCACTGCTGCCTGAGCCGCCACAATCTCCTGCGAACTCACCACTTGCCCAAGACTATCGAGCGGATGGGTCATTTGCTGCCGACTGAGAATTTCAATCTCATCTCGTGCCGCAGGATAACCCAAAGAGATTCGAATCATGAATCGATCTAACTGGGCTTCGGGTAATGGAAAAGTGCCTTCGTATTCAATGGGGTTCTGGGTTGCCAACACAATAAAGGGTTCAGCCAATGGGTAAGTTATACCATCAACCGTCACTTGCCGCTCTTCCATTGATTCCAGCAACGCGGATTGCGTTTTGGGAGTAGCGCGGTTGATTTCATCTGCCAGCACTATTTGGGAAAGAATTGGACCGGGCTTAAATTCAAACTCGCCCATTTTCTGGTTGTAAATCGAAATACCCGTTATATCGCTAGGCAGCAAGTCAGGGGTAAACTGAATACGTTTGAAGGTGCAACCCAGTGAACGCGAAATAGCTTTTGCCAGAGCAGTCTTACCAACACCGGGCACATCTTCAATAAGTATATGACCCCGACATAATAACGCCAGAAGGGTCAATTCTACTTCCCGATGTTTGCCAATAATGACTTTCTCAACGTTGGCAATAACTCGTTGGGCTACCTGTAAAGCTACAGACATGTAATAACTCCTTATATACAGAACCAATATATTATACCATACGAGTTTTGAAGCTCTTATTCCAGCCCTTTTTGTAAATTAATTATTAAATTTGTAACAATTTATTTCCCGACAAGGTGGAATTGTATATATCAGATAGAAATGAAAATAAAATATAAGAGAATTTATTCTTTAGCGTGCTTTACCGCACGATTCAGCGCAATAAGTGTTTTTGAATTTTGCCCATAGCGTTGCGCGGCAAGGCTTCCACAAATGTAACCTGACGTGGCTTTTTATATCCGGCAAGATTATCCTTGCAAAAGGTAATCACTGTTTCTTCGCTCAGCGAAAGATTGGCTCGTACGATTGCTGCCGCTACCTTCTCACCCATTTCCGCATCCGGTAAGCCATATACAGCTACTTCCGCAACACCGGGGCAACTTTGCAAAAGCTCTTCCACCTCACGCGGATACACATTGTACCCCCCGGTGATAATTAATTCTTTAGCGCGTCCGTTGATGGTGTAATAGCCATCCGCGCTCATTTGCCCCAAATCTCCGGTGCGAAACCAACCATCCACGCTAAAACTTTCGGCAGTAGCTTGAGGGCGATTCCAATAGCCCTTGAATACATGCGAACCGCGCACCTCGATTTCGCCATCCATGCCGGGTGGTAAAGGCTGGCGAGTTTTCACATCTACCACCCGTGCCTCTTGACCGGGAAAGGGCAAACCCACCGTACCGGGGCGACGCTCTCCCTCATAAGGATTGGTCATATTCATAATAGTTTCAGTCATGCCGTAGCGTTCGAGAATTGGCTGCCCGAAAACCTCTTTAAATTCCTCAAAGGTTTGGGCGCTCAATGGGGCGCTTCCCGCTACATACAAGCGCAAGGGCGCGGGCTTTTCAGAGCGTTGTGATGCTTCTGAAAGCAAACGGGTGTACATTGTGGGCACACCAAAAAACATTGAGAATTGCCCGGTCAGCAAGCTATCATAAACTTCAGTAGCGTTGAAATGGCGTTTTAGCTCTGCGCTCGCTCCCGAAGTGAGCGTGCCGTGTGCGCCTACCATCAAGCCATGCGCATGGAAGAGAGGCAAGGTTAAAAGCAGGTGGTCATTTTCAGTCCAGCCCCATGCCTGTCGTAAAGACTCAACATTGCAAATCAGGTTGCGGTGCAGTAGCATTGCCCCTTTGCTACGCCCGGTTGTACCGGAAGTATAAGCAATAATCGCCAGTTCTTCAGGTTGTGGTAAATGGGGAGCGAAATTACTTTCGCATAGAAGAAATTTGTCAAGAGTGGCACCGAGCATTACTATCTTTTCCAAGCTCGACAAATCGGAATGTAATCTTTCGAGTTCGGGCAACCGCTCTCGGTCGGTGAAGCACAAACGCGCTCCACTATCGTTCAAAATATGGCGCAACTCCACTTGCTTGTAAGCAGTGTTAACCAGCACCACCACGCCCCCCGCCATGAAAATTCCCAGATATGCTGCCAGAAAATCCGGGCAATTTTCGAGGAATAGCGCCACCCGCTCTCCTTTTTCCAAGCCCCATTCTTGCAAGGCTGCGCCAAAGCGGTGCGCGCGTTTTGCCAGAGCGGCATAGCTGAGGGATTGGCTTTCAAAGCTGAGGCATAATTTGTCGGGAGACTTTTCGCAATTATTCAGAAACGCTTCAAGAATTGAATCTGCCATAGTGATTAATGAGTCTCTTTTGCACGTTTTATAGCAGCGGCATGTGCCTGCAACTCTATTCCATCGTCCAGCGGGGGAAGCTCTACCTTGCCATAGCGTCGTTCCAACGCTTGTGTAATCAGCAAATCGGCAAAGCGGGGATTCTTAGGCAGCAACGAGCCATGCAGGTAACAGCCATACACTTTACCCTGCACCGCTCCTTCAAAGCCATCCTGACCGTTATTGCCATAGCCCACCACGCTCTTACCAAGTGGGCGTGCCTTTGCGCCGATATAGGACAAACCGCTGTGATTCTCAAAACCTACCAGTTCGCCCCATTCTGTATCCACTACCACATTGCCGATAAACCGACGATTTCCCGCCACAGTATGCACATCCAGCGCACCGATACCGGGCAGTTTCGGACCATCATCGGGCTGGTAATAATGCCCCATCAATTGGTAACCACCGCAGATATTGAGCGAAACCGCGCCATACTCGATGGCTTTTAGCAGCATTTCGCCTTTTTTGCCCTGCAAATCATCCGCTACCGCATATTGCTCGCGGTCTTGACCGCCGCCGAAAAAGTACAAATCATATTTCTCAGGGTCAATCGAATCACCGATGGTTAGAGAAGAAACCGCCGCTTCAATGCCGCGCATCTGGCAACGCTGTACCAGCGTAATGATATTTCCCCGATCGCCGTAAATATTCATCAGATCATGATACAAAAAGGCGATTTCGAGTTTCATCTCCACCAAACCAAAAATAGTACCGAAGCAATAATAGCCAGCAATACGAGAAAAGTAATAATTCCTACCGTCACTTCAACTGCGGTGGTATTTGTTCCGGTGCGCACGGGCGGCATAGGCATAGCTGCTTCAACGGTAGGGGCAGGCGCGGGTTGAGGTTGGTAGGTGTAAACCGCTTGGGTGGGCGGTTGTGGAATTGGGGCGGGTTGCGGCGCAACTACAGGCTGAGGCTGGTAGCTATAAACCGGTTGAGAGACGGGTTGTGGTTGGTAAGTATAAGTGGGCTGAGGAGCAGGCGGCGCATCCTCAGCAGCTATTGGAAAGGGATAATCTATATCTTCGGGTTTATTTTCTTGTGACATACTTACTTCTCCTGACAAGTAAGGGTGAAGCCTTGACGCTTCCCCGTTTTTACTCCTCCCAGAAAGGCACAACCAGCCCTTTCTTTTGCAAAATCTCGCGAAGTTGTAGCATCGCGGTATAGGTAGGAGTTATGTAAAGTGTTTCATTGGGCTTGAGACGGTCAATTGCCTCATCCAACGCCCTGCTAATATTCTCTTCTGCGCAAATCAGCTCAGGAGTAACTCCGGCGTATTTCAGGCGCAACGCCATATCATAGGCACGGATACCACCGGTATATAGCCATTCCACCCGGTCTTGCAATATTTCGAAATCTACATCCCAAATCCAACTTACATCGCGACCATCGGCTATCAGGTCGTTTAACAGTGCCATCAGCCGCAATTTGCCCGGAGATTGAAGCAACATGCGCAAAACTTCGTTAAAGCCTACCGGATTCTTGACCAACGCCAGCAATAAAGTGCGCCCTTGCGTCAATGAAATGCGTTCTATTCTCCCGAAAGCCGCTTTGAAACTTTCCAAACCTCGGCGAATATTTTCAGGCGCAATGCCAAGAGCAATACAAGCGGTTGCTGCCCCAATAGCATTATAAACATTGTACAAGCCCGGAACGCCTACTCGCAAATCGAGACGCTGCCCCTCAAATTCCAGCACGAAAGCTGAGCCATCCGTACCTTCCAAACGTACCTCTCGCGCGATAAAATTCGGCGCAGGTCGGGCAAAATTGCAGTTTGGACAGTGATAATGCCCCATATGTGAAATATATATTGCCGAATATTGCAAAGGAGTAGCACACACAATACATTTGGTGGCATCAACGGCATGCTGTAAGTGTTCTCGGCTTTGTTCGGGTGCATCCAGCCCGTAGTAAAGCACTCGCACACCAGCAGGCGCAAACCTTCCAAGATAAGCCACTGAAGGGTCATCCGCATTGAGAACTAAAAAAGTTCCGGAGTGTAATTTCTTTATCGCTTCCACCCAACGTCGCCGAATAGTCTCGATTTCCCCATAGCGATCCAATTGGTCACGGAAAAGATTGTTCATCAACACTAGGCGCGGCATAATTTCGGTAGCCGCCTGTGGGAAAACAGCCTCATCTACTTCAAAGAGACCAATGTCGGCTTCGAGTTTTCCGGTAAAAGTTGCTTGGGAAAGAAGCGTGCTGGTCAAACCGCGAATCAGGTTTGAACCACTGCGATTATTGACCGTTTTTAAGCCAGCGCTGGCTAGAATCGAAGAAAAAAGGCGAGTAGTAGTGGTCTTTCCATTTGTACCGGTTACCAGCGCAGAACCTCCAGAGAGTCGCGCGGTCATTCCGGTCAGTATATGGGGGTCAAGGCGATGCGCTACAAGACCGGGGAGCGCAGTACCACCACGCCGCGCAAGCCGCAAAACTTCTAGGATGGTTTTGCCGCCTGCAATTGCCAGGTTTTGCCGCAAAATCAAATATCCTCGTACTCGATAATATCGACTTCGTTCAGTAATTCGGCGATGAAGATGGCAATATCCTGTTTTTTCTCATCATCCCCATCCAAAATTTCTTCGTACCAGTTCAAATAGATTGGAGCAACATCCAAAGCTATTAAGGATGCCAGTATTGTAGCGATATGCTCAGACTGTTCATGACCAACCCGATTCCACCACTTACCATCTTGCCAGTTTGGAGGAAGTTGTTTTACAAGCCAAGGTGAAATTTCGCTGCGACCATCCTGAGCCAACAAAAGAGCTAGGGTGGTCTGTTCTTGCTTATCGGTAGCTTTGAAAAGTTGTTCGGTTAGCACAGCATAGGCGGCATCAGTTTCGATAGAACTTAGCACTGAATATAGCACCTCTCGCTCCTGTTCGGAGTTGCGCAATGCCTTAATAAGCGCCGGAATAGCCGAGTCGCCCATATTCACCAACCGCTCAAACGCATCAGCCACATCCGTCTCACTCGAAAGTTGAGCGATTAATTTTTCAGGATTGGCTGACCCATCTCGGATTACCATTTCGGATTACCTCTAGGGCAAATATAGAATCCGCCCGCAGCTTGGGCAGGTTATAATAACAATTGGGCTTTTCAAATCTCGCTGCTTGGAAAGGGGTATATCAACGCGGCACTTGCCACAAATTTTACCCATCAGTAGTTCGGCAACCGCTACACCCTGTTTCTGAGAGCGTAACTTTTCATATAGTGGTAGATCAGAAGGTGTTATTTTTCTAACCTGTTTTTCGCGTGCGAGTTGCAACTCGCCCAATTCTTTTTTAAGCTTAGTCAATTCTTGTGTTAAAGGAATTAGCGACTTTTCACGTTCATTTTCTACTGTCGCAAGCTTTTGTCGCACAACTTCCAGCGATTTTTCAACTTCCTCCACTTCCAGCATCGCTTCAACGCTGCTATCCTCAAGCTCGGCTCGGCGCTTGCGGAAGGTATCTATTTCACTCTGCGCCGCTTTCATTTCCTTAACGCCTTTGATCAGACCTTCGTACAACTTTTTTTCCAGATCAGAAGCATGTTTTTCCACAGTTTGTGTTTCAAATTCCAAGTCTTTCAACTTTGTACGAGTATTACGGAGTAATGTTTCTACGTCAGAAACCGCTTGCCGTGCAGCCTCAAGCGTTGTTTTATCTAACAGGGTTGTTTCAATATTCGCAATATTAATGTTATGGCGGTCTATATTTGAATCTACCTGTTGAAGTTCAAAAAGTGGTGTAACCCTACTCATCCCGGTTATCGCTCCTGAGCAAACATTAGCCCGTCATCTCGTGAGATGAGTTTCAAATTCAGATCGGGCAATTGAGGCAACACTCTATCCAGTGCCAGAGAGGGGTGGTGGCGCACATCCATAACCAGTTCGCCCTTACGAAAATCAGTTACAGTAACCTGATGTACACCGGGCAAACTACGAATCACTTTTTCCATCATTAGCAACGAAAGCCCCTGCAAATTCGAAATGGTCAACTTGGTTTCGATGTCACCGGGATTGAACGTCTCGTTACCCGTAGTAGCGCCGGGGGGTGGGCTGAGACGTGCTGGAGGCACTATAGTCTCCGCCGCAGGATTGGTACGCGGTAGCAAGTGTGGAGGTATTACCGGTCTTTCATCTTCCGATGATAAATCCCTAATCGTCTCTCCGGGATGAATATTAACTATAGTGGGCGAATTCGGTTCCTCGGAGCTGTTTGCATTATTAAGCTCTGAACTCGAAAATGAATCTGGCAATAAATCACCAAGTATATCCATTAAACTATTGCCAGAATTATAACTTCGTGTGGCAAATCCCGGACCAAGCTTTATAGAAGTTATGGGTGGAGGAGTTTGGACATCTTCAATGCCAAGTCTAGAACCTAAATCCTCCAGCGCCGCTTTGTCGCTTTTCGCGCGAGTTTCCTTCGCGTTATGGTTTGCAGTATCCTTTTTGGTAGTATCTTTTTTATAAGAAATGACCCTAGCAGGCATCTCGCCTGCATCTGCGGCTGCTTCAAAGCTGGGTGGCGAGAAACGTCGTCCCAATAAATGTTGCAGGCGCTGGTCAGCTTCCTTTGCTTGTTTGCTTGGAACTTTTTCCTGTGGTTCAACCGAAGGTAGCTCGAAGGGTATTTCAGCTTTTTGTTCGGAAGCATTTACCAATATGGGAACTTCTGGTTGCGGTTCTGGAGCTTTCTGAGTTTCAGGCAAAGTAAGAGAAGGTGCCGATTCTTCAATTGGTTGCCTTTTCATTCGACCATTCGGCTTTAGCTGGGGGGTGGGTGCATCCGAAAACTCTTGCAAGGTCAAATGCATCATCTTATCCAGTTCATCAGGGATAGCTTCAGGCTCAAAATTTGATTCAGGAAGCGGTGAAGATGAAGCAGGAGTATAACTTTGCCGTATGGGCGCTTCAGGCATAGGCTTGCCTTGCATAAAAGCCTGCAATTGCTCACTCAATTCTTGAACACGGCGAGTAAGTGTAATTACTTCACGCGCTACACTGGGTGAGCTTTCAACGCCACCTTGCATAAGCGAAGCTTCTTTTTCAAGTGCATATTTTCGGGCGCGTTCTTCTTCAACCTCGCGCCGTACAATCCTCAATTCATCTTGTAAACGGGTACGCTCTTGCTTCAGCGTATTTACTTCATTGTGCAATAATAGGCGTTGTTGCTCTAGTTGCATTGCAATTCGACGCGCATCCTCTTCGGAACGGCGACGTAATTCACTAAGGGCTGAAACCGCTTCCATAATATGGTGCGTCATTGTCGCATCAAGCGAAGCGAAAATATTTATACGTTCATCTGCCCAAGTCTCAAAATCCAGCATACCGGGCAGAGGCGCTATATCCTCCTCCAGCAAATCAGCATCTGTTTCATCTGCTTCAGAGCTATAGGGTTCAGGCAGATTTTCGTATAAATTACCTACATAATCGGATTGGTTCATTCTCGCACTCATTGGCTAATTTACCTCAGTGAGGTAACAACTTATACGCACAAATGGAGCATTCAAGAGACATAAACCGAGTTGTTGCACTATGCTAAAGTTACTACTCATTTTCCTTAATTCTACCCCATTTGTCAAACTTTATGTTAATGTAGAGTTTGGGAGAAAATTTTGCAAGGGGCAAAGGGGTAGACAAAAGCGGGTAAAAAAGGGTAGGCTAAGAAAAAGGAGCAGGAAAACATGACAAACCTGCCCGAAAAACAGTCAAAATGGAAGGATTTAGCCCAAGTCATCTTTAGCGAAATGGAAGAAAGGCGCGCGCAACATCCAAAAGCCACTTTTGTGGAGCTAGAAACCGCTATAGATCAACGCCTGGCAAAATTGCGTACAAAAACCAGCCAAAGCACAGCCCGAAGGGAAAATTACCCTAAATAAATGTGAAAAATGGCGCTACCTAAAACCCCAAAAGGAGTTAGGCAGCGGCGAACTCAGAATACTCTTTTGCCATACTTATGAGAAGCTCGATTTTTATCTGATCCCCTACCATTACGCCGCTTGCTTCGATAGCGGCACTCCATACTAAGCCAAAATCCTTGCGGTTGATTTGCGTAGTTGCCCGAAAGTTTGAGAAATCCCCAGCGAAGGGTGTTCCAGCACGTCCTGAATAAACTACTTCAAAGTTAACTTCCCTAGTTACCTTTTTAATCGTAAGATTTCCAATCAAGTGGTATTTGTTCTCCCCTATTGGCTTAATTTTGGTACTTTTGAAGGTCATATAAGGGTAATTCTTGATGTCAAAGAAATCTTTTCTCAGGTGTTTGTCCCGGTTTGTATCATCGGTGTGGACGCTGCCTGTTTCTATGATAGCCTCGATTTCGGAGTTGCCGGGGTTTTCATCATCCCAGTCAATTTTCCCTTCTAATTTTTGGAAATAACCCTTCACCGTAGAGAACATCATGTGCTTCACGCCAAAGCCAACCGCTGATTTTTCCCCGTCTATCTGCCAAATCATAAAGGAAACCTCCTGTTTCAAAGGGCGCAACAGATAAACAGGAAATCAACCAACTTTGCCAATAACAGTCTAAACACTGCTATTGCTAAGCACACATCTTTTAGAGATGCTTAGTTCTAAGCGGCTTCCTTCAATTCCCTGCTTACCATTTTTCTTCAATCACGACTATCCAGTTACTAAATTTCAGTTTGGCAAGTGCCGCTGGAAAATATTTCCTTTGTGCATGCTATGTTATAGGTTACTGAAATTATTGTGGTGTTATTACCAAAAACGTAAAAAAATAGCGGCATAGTGCAATATATAGTACTTTTGAGGTGCTTCGATCAAAGACTTGGTAGCAAGTGTTCGTGGTTGTAATCTACGGAGTCGGTTTGAGTTTTCCGCAATCTCGATACCGTTGGCGAACCCTCTTGGGAAAAGGGTTGCGAGTGTTTGTTAGGATAATTTCGTAAGATTGAAAAATAGAACTCTAACAATGAATTGGATGTGTTTTATCAAGATGTTCGGTGCTGAGTGAGTTTCGGGACCGCTTGCGCGAAGGTAATAAGGCGCACATGCTCTTTGAAACTATTTCAAGACCGTCGCAACAAGTTTATTATCAGTAATACAAGCAAAGCTATCGGTATTAGCCCCCAGAAGAAAAACAAGAGCCTGACTCTGAAAGAAACGGTAGAATCAGGGATGCGCGGTTTTTTAGCGACCTCGGTTTTTGCAGTGCTTTTTGTCCCCTTGTTTTTATTTTTTTCGGTTGCTTGGCTACCATTAGCGTTTTTCTGTGAGGTTTGAGCTTTCTTATCACGGGGTTGTGCTGGTGCAGCACTAACTAAAGGAAAACTACTGGTAATCGGTTGAATCTGAGGGGTATAATTACTCTCGGCAAAAGCAATCATTCCACCTACCTGCGGGTAACGCCCATACATATCAAAGGCTTGCAATCGACGCAGTGTCTCGGAAGCTTCTTGCCAGCGCCCTGCTTGCAAATGATCATTCCCGGTTATGTAAAGTTGCTCAAGTTCCAATTGCTGTTTAACGTAAGTCAGCTTATTCTGAGTCTCAGGATGGTAAGGAAATATAGTTAATAGATTTTCCAATTTTTGTAGCGCAATTGCCCATTCACCTCGGTCAAGCGCAAGTTGGGCTTCCTGTTCCATTGCCACAAACTGCGATTGGCGGTTGGACTCCTCCATACGCGCTTGTGTATCGGTAATATACCAATCGAGATCGGTATATAAGCCGCCTCTATCCATCATCTTAACTTGACGAAAACCATCCAAAGCTTCATGCCATGCGGCTGTGGCATAATGTTCACGAGCGGCTTGATACACCGATTGCAAGCTTTGGCTGAGTTGGACACGCGGTAAAGATACATTGGCTTCGGGATGTTCAGGGGAAAGTTCAAGGACGGCAGTTAATTTTTCAACAGCTTTATCCCACTCTTGCTCTTCGATCGCAACTCTGGCTACACCCATAAGATTGTTTATCTTAGTGCTAACTTCGGTGATGACCACCTTCGCGCTACTGATAATATCGGTAAATTCCCCTTTTTTATCGCGTTTGCGCAATAACTCTAGCGTAATTGCAGCCTCATCCCATTTTTTGGATTCTATATGCATTTTCAGGGTAAATTTAAGTGCCTCCAAAATTTGGTAATAGCGCACTTTATCCAGCAATTGTTGTGCAGTGGGATGATCCGGTTCGGCTGCCAATACATCTACCAGCTTTTGAATCGCCGACACCCAGTTTTTTTCTTTTAGAGCTTGACGCGCTTCTTCATAAAGTCGCGGAACTCGTTCCTGAGCTTCCTTTAACTTCTGACGAGCTTGCGCCAATAATTGTTCTACCTCGCGATACTCCGGCTCTTTATTGGCAATTATTTCAAGCCCATTTACAGCTGCATCCCACTCTTCGGTTTCAAAAGCTGAGACGGCATCGGTATAAAGCTGTGACAGGTGTTCTTCATATATCTGTTCTTCTAGTTTGTGTTGCGAATCTGTTATGAGCCACTCGACTATTAGATAATGCCCTTCGCTATCGTTTTCTTTTAAAGTGCGAAATACCCGTAGCGCTTCCCCCCAGTTACCAGAGTCAAAATATTCGCGCCCTTCGGCGTAAAGCCGAGCTTGTTCCTGCTGAAATTCAAGGTTGCGTAGTTTTTGGGCAGCTTCCTCTCTAGAGGGGTCAAGTTCTAGCAGTTTTTGAAGGCGGTCAATTGCTCTAACCCATTCTTCACGTTCAATAGCAGCGTCCGCTTCATTTTCTAGAGCTTCAAGCTGCTTCACGCGCTGCTCGTCAGGGGGGGTTGAAAGTATATTGAATAGAATGCCATCGCGTCGCTGTGTGTATAAAATGGGTGTACCCCATTCGACTTGATTTTTATTCTCGTATATGGCAAAGCGAGCTTGTGCCAACACACTATTTATGCTTTTGCCCTGACTTATTCCGCCCAGAATTTCACGCGAGAACACTGCGCGATTCTTTTCAGAAATTTCAAAAGGCAATGCCACACATCCAGCTAATCCTTGTTCAACCAAGGCTTGTGCGATAGTATTAATTCCGGTTGAACCATCTCCCACCGAAGTTTCAAAAACTACTAAGCGGATACCGGGATGTTCCTTTAGCAGATTCCAGAGCTTTAGGGCACTCAAGCTTTCTGGTTCACCGTCTTCACCATTAACTCTCAGTTCGCCTCTTTCTACCGGAGCGACAATCCATAAAATATGGTATTCGCCCACCCAAAGTTGTTTTTGCAATGCCGAAAATGTCGCACCCTTGACTCTCTCTAGACTTACCAAACCCCGTTGTCGGTATTCGCCCGCCGACTCAGCCAGCATTTGCCTATACTCTTCAGAGTCTATTTTTTCATAGCCTTCTGGTGTTCCTACCCAACTCAAAACCCGCACAGCACCACGCACTTGCGCCGGAACAGGTTCTTTTTCGGTTTCTACCAACCTAACCAGCGAAATATCACCTGCCAGCCCTAAATAACTGTTGGCATAGGGATAGTACAAATATTCCCACGGTAAGATATTTAAGGTGGAATCGCTACCGAGCAACAGCCTTATAGTGGTAAATTTTCCCTCACGCTCGCCTTGTACCAGAATATTGCGTAAGGCAGTTTCCATCTCATTGTTGAACAGTTCGATAAAGAGATTCCAACCAAATTTTTGAACCGCCCGCATTTCAGGGCTATCAAACCCGGCATCAATATAACGCGCCTGCCGCAAATACC
This sequence comes from Candidatus Chlorohelix allophototropha, assembly GCF_030389965.1. NCBI lineage: Bacteria > Bacillati > Chloroflexota > Chloroflexia > Candidatus Chloroheliales > Candidatus Chloroheliaceae > Candidatus Chlorohelix > Candidatus Chlorohelix allophototropha. Next base: position 826,974 of record NZ_CP128399.1, on the reverse strand, counting down.
ACAGCAAATTGTCCAATTGCTGGGCGTTATAGGTCAGGGAAAAGTTGCCAAGATACCGATTGCCTTCGCTGGTAGTCATCTCTAGTTGATAACCTGCCAGAGAAGTAGTCAATTTTAAGTCAATTTGATAGCCATACTCACCGCTATCGCTCTTTACAGTTTCGCTTAAAAACGCGGCGGCATTTTGCGAAAGGTTCTCGGTTACTCTTTGGCGAACTTTGCTCAGCAATTCAGCGGTATCTTTGAAGCCGGGATTAATTGCAAAAATTGATTCGAGCTTTTGATGAGCCGCCGCCCACTCTTGCTTTTCAAGCGCAATCTGTACCCCTGCGTACATCGCTTCAAGCTGCGAATCGCTGCGCTGTGCGGCGGCAGTTGAAATAAGAGTTTCGACATCGCTGTATTGCGCCAACTTATCAAGCGTTTGCAACTTGCCAAATAACTCTAGCGCTTCATCCCAGCGTTTGGCTTCGTAGTGCTCGCGCCCTTTCTGGTACAGAGCGCTAAGCGTTTGCTGATTGCGGGCGTACTCAAGTTTTTCCGAGGCTTCGGAGTTAGCGGGTTCGAGAGTTAACGCCACCTCAAGTTTGCGTATAGCAGTTGCCCAAGCTTCTTTCGATAATGCCGCCTGGGCCTCTTCCAGCATAGTAGCAGTACGGGTGCGTTTTTGTGCTTTATCTATCTTTAGCTCAGTTTCAGCTACCAACAATGCTGCTTGCGGATATTGGCTCAGCCCATCCAGCGAACGTAGCTGGCTAAAGAACTCTATTGCCTCCATCCATTGTTCTTGAGCTAATGCCGTATTGCCCTTTGCAAAGAGATCAGCCAATGTTAACTGAACTTTGGCAAAAGAGATTTTTTCAGAAGCGTTCGGGTGGTCAGGCTTTAATTGCAATAATTGTTCAAGACAGCTAATACCCTCATTCCAGCGCTGTTGCTCAAAATAGTGTTGTGATTCAGCCTCAAGCTCAATTATTTGGGCTTTTTTTTGCTCCTGCGACTCTTTGGCTTCGGCTTCGGCGATCATTTTATGAATATCGCCATAGAGCATCCCGCTATCTAGTTCCCTTAGCTTGTAAAGACGTTCCAGCGCTTCATGCCAGCGTTCAGCTTCAAAGCAATCGCGCCCTACGCTATAAAGTTCCAGCAATTGTTGCTGCAACCTGACTTGCTTTAAAAGGTTCTCGGCTTCTTCTAATGCCGGATACAAGCGCAACGCCCGTTCAAGACGCTCTATGGCGAGAGTCCAATCTTTTAGCATTATCGCCATCTGTGCGGAAGAATAAAGGCTGTTTGCTTCTTCTATTTTCTGACTATCTTGTACCTTCGACTCAGCCTCTGCTATTAGAGATTGCAAATCCTTGAAACGATTGCGGGAATCCTGCGCTTTAATTTTGTGAAATTCTTCCAGAGCATCCAACCAGCGTTCTTCTTGTAGCAGAGTTTTAGCATACTGGTATTGCTCATCCAACGCCTGATTACGTCTGGCATAGTCAAGCAACTTCTTTAGTTCCGGGCGGTCTGGTTCAAGTTGCAGTAATTGCACCAGCAATTCCTCCGCCTGCGCCCATTTCTCCTGATCCAATGATAATTTGGCATCCCGCGACAGAGTAGATAATTGCCGTTTGCGCATATCTTCGGGATTCTGGCTTTCAATCTGGAACATTTTCCCGGCAGGATGTGCGCTGAAAGCCAGCAAATCGCCCCAATCCGCTTCATGCCCGCTATTAAAGAGTTGTTCACGAGTACGCGCTACCGCCTCATCCAAGCCCAAGCCCTGCGCCAATCCGCTCAACAGCTCACGCGCTACAATTTCACGCCCTTCTGAATTTAAGTCGAAGGGTATCAGTACACAACCGCCCCATCCTTCATGTACCAGCGAATTACCAAGCGTGTTCATCTCGGTGAGTTCATTAGTATTTTTTTCAAGAATTAGGATGCGCAATTTCGGACAAATTGAAAGCCAGCGGCTAGATTCGGAGATAGAAAAACTTTGGGAACTATCCGATAACTTAGCTGCAAAGTTGCATTTCAACCAGATTAGATGAAATTCATCTTTCGCAAGGACATTCGTAATAGCCGCCACATCTGGGGCTGAAATGACTTGTAGCAATCCTTGATAATGCTGCTCTTTGACTGCTTCTTCGATTTCTACACAATAGGCAGAGGAATCGGCGCAAACCAACACTTTCAGCGGTAAACTGATTTTTGCGTATTCGTAGTGAAGCCCGTTCCCGGTGGAACGTGAAAAAATAAGGTTGCCTGCAAGATTCAAATAGCTATTAGCGCTTGGGTAATATAAATATTCCCACGGAAGTTGGTTAAGTAAAGAATCTTCCGGGTCAAGCGCCAGCCTTAGACGAATTTTGTGGTCTTCACGCCGCGCCTGAATTAAATTTTCACGCAGCGCACCTTCCATCTGATTGCTGAATACCTGATTAAAAAGACTCCAGCCGAATTGCTGGATAACCTGCATTTCTGGACTCTGTAAGCCATTGCCGTATTGTTGCGCTTGGCGTAAATAGGTGATGAGGTTTTCTATTTCATGCGGGGCATAGGACAAGCGAAAACTATTGAGTATAGCCGAGCCGTCCGCCGTCTTCAATTCGGATTGGTAGCCGGTATCCACCGGTTTTATATGCAATTCAAGATCCAGATTGCCTGCATCTGCCAAGTTAAAAACTCCTAGGGAAAACTAAACAAGGGGCTAGGATGTTCCATTGTTAATAGAACTTACTAATACCCCCAAAATGCTTGCCCCCAATAGCCCTATTATAGCCGACAGGACATAATATTCAATATGATTAGCCTTGCTCAACCGCCATAAAGAGCGCATTTGCGCCAAACTCTCCGGCAGAGCGCAAGATTTCGCGGGAGGGTGGCTCGGCTCGTTCTTGACCACGCCCTTCCCAGAGACAACCATAATCCCCCCCGGTAATTATCAGTCGATTGGCTTCGACTACCACTCCGGCAGGGTCAAGCGCAGGAGGTGGGCTGGCAAAAAGGAAACGGGAGTTTAAAAGAGGATGACCAAAGCGCGGCTGGATTAATTGTCGATTTAGGCGTTGTGCCAGTTCAATACTAGAGCGGCTGAAATCATCTGGAGCGCCACTGGGTAAGCCGTTACGGCAAGGTTCGCACCACAAAATACCGCCGCGATCAAGAAATCGCCTCAATGATTGTTCTTCTTCCGGGCTGAAACCAAACCCAACTCGCCCCGTCATATACAATACCCGACAACTACGAATGGCAGATTCATCCATTGGGCTAACGCCATCCAATAGGTTCGCATCAAGGATAGTATTCGCGCCTACATCACGCAGCAAACGGCGCACCCCATCCGAATGGCGTTTCCATTCCGAACTAGCGGGAGGCCCGTAGCGTACTATTCCAACCGTCAGGCTGATACGATTCTGGCGCACCGGGTTTGCAACTGCCCCTGTTCCGGCTGCCATTACTCGCGCCGTCATATCAATTTCGTTCGGACCGGGTTGCATAACTACCGTAGGATTTCGAACTTGCTTGGTTGCCGGATTATAGCTGATACGCGCAATCTCTATCGAACCGGGGACAGGCTCAAGGCTGGCGCGAACCTGACAGCTTTCCAACACACGGGTTGGCTGTGCCTTGCCGCCATCGGTTACTGCTTGCATTTGCGCCTGTTTTTCCTGATATTCCAATACTATAAAAGCAGTAGCAACTGCATCGGCGGGAGGCATTGTAATAAGTTGTGGTTCGGAAAGATACAACAAGCGACCTTCCGAATCAATCGCTACTCCCGGTTTTACAGTAAGGCGATTGTCGGCAGGTTGCATCGCTACTACTTCAAGACCCTGCACGATACCCACTCCGTGCATTGAGAGCAAGTGAAAACGCATCATATTGCGGTGGTAATCATGCGCGTCAGCCCATGTATTTTCATCTATAAGTAAACCTCTGAATGGGTTTACCCGTATAAATCGAAATTTTGTGGTTGTCTGTGGTCGGAAGGTCATTTCTATCTCCTGTGCTAGTTATCAAGCTTTCTGGGACTGTTGACCTGTTAAAATTCTCAAGCGATAAATAGTATGAGCTGGTTTTTCGGCTTCGATAATACGCCGGATAATTATTTCTTTCTGCGCCATTTCCTCTGGGCTGATTCCGTTCATCCGCAGAGTAACGGTAAAACCATAGCGTTCGCGTCCTGCAATCGTAGTATTTATGCCAAGCAGCGTTTCAGGTCCAAGCGACATTCCATCCATATATTCGGCTATATCCGGTTCAATGCCGGTATATAGCGTTAGGTATTCTGCCAAACCGCGTTTAGTGCCGCGTCTGCTGTACAAATCTGAGGCTGAAAGAACTAACTTACGTCTTTGTTCCAAAGACCAGTTTTCATCTAGCGCAAGATTTACCCAATTGGCAAGCCATTCCATCATTTCAGGAGAAGTCATAAGCGGATGAAAATAGTAAGCCAGATTATCCGTCATCTGCTGCAAGGGTTTGAGGGTATCTTCAAATATCTTGAGGAAACGCCCCATAAACTCATCCCGCGCATAAAGACCCGGCAGATACTTTAACAATTCGCTAGGTTGAGGTTTCTCCACCCCATTGGGGCTTTGGTAATTTTTGCTGGACTCCAGCCATTTTTCAAAAGCGGTAGTCATTTCTCTTTCTACCCAATCTTTGCTAAAGCTTCGGCAGGGGTCATTTTCCCTTGATTAATTGCTCTGATGCCCGGTAAGAACAAATCCATCATGTCAAGATTCGATTCAACCAAACGTTGCAATAGCGCGGTTGTGAGGCTCGCACCTTCGACATCTATACTGGTTTTATAACTGATTTGCCCATCCTCGAAATCCATCTCGAAATTGCCGATAATTATCCCGTAGTTTGCGCGTGTCAGAAACTCTGCCATAACCGAGCGATGTTCGCGCAGGGTTGTTTCCGGGCAAACCGAGTAAAAGACAAACTGTTCTTCGTCTTCCTTGATGTCAGCATAGCACTGCCATTCGCCATTCTCCCCTTCAAAATTCACTTTCAAGGCAGTACCATCTCCGGCAATCTCATAATGCCAGTCTAGGCTATTGAAAAATTCGAGCGCTATGGCAAAGAGTGAAGGTTTAGGCATAGTCGTATCCATTTAAATAAATACAATCTGATGACGGTACGAACATAATAACCCCCGCGCACCGGGATTTATTTCATTTACCGGATTCCCGGCTTGCCCACGCGAAATATCTGTCACCGGGAAAAGTTGTATGCGTTCTACAAATTCAACTCCATCAATGGTTTGTAGTATGGGAAAGATTTCGGATAAATAGAGTATCCGCCCAAAGGGCCAGCCTTCACCTGGTGTCTCGTAGCGCATCGAAGGGTCAGGTCCTCCATGAACAGGACGAATAAAGCGATATAAACGACGTTCCGCTTCACGTTTGATGCGCTCATTGGCAAACGAGTTGGTAGATTTGATTCTAGTTTGAACCGTAACCCACTGATATTTAGGTATAGCCAATTGAACCTGAGTAGTAATCAAGCGTCGCTCATCCAAATAATCCAGAATATCGGTACGCATAAAATTGGGGATGTTTAAATGTTCCGGGCGCAATTCACGTAATTCTGGGTCAATTTCCGGTACAACCAGCAATATCACCGTTCCGGGGTCAATCCGCTCATACTCTCCGTTGCCGTTACCATTGCCATTGCCGTTTGAACTGGGAGTAAGGCAGCGTACCCGCGCTACCCCGCTGGTAGCTTCTCGCGTCAGAACCTCGAAATCTTCTGCGGTAACTGCCCGATTGCGGGCGCGTAGGGTGCGAGGTCCGCGCTGTAAAGCATGCTCCAAAGATTCAGCGCTAGTTCCTCCCGTAGCAGGGCGACGATTATTTACGCTATCTACATAGGCAATCGAGCTTTTCAGAACAGTCAGGGTTTGGCTGCCAACATTACCCTCTATTCCACCCCCGTTGCGGTAGGCTATCATATTAATTCGTGTATCGAAGGGCGGAATTGCGCCGCGCTGCTCGATTTCGCCCCGCGGATTGCGAATAGCAGGACCAAAAGCTACTTCCCCCGTCACCGGGTCACAGGTAAAATTTTTGGATTTGGCATCCGACTCTGAGAAATCCGGCACATGCTTCCAGATTTCCGGGGCGCGTTCATCCAGATACTCAATCATTATGGTTTCATTCTCGGCATGATTCAATGCCAATACCGGAGTATTGCGCAGGCGGAAACGCTGCCCAGATTCTCCGCTAGAGCGTCCCAATTCTTCCATGCGGATTATCTGGCAATGCATGACCGGGACTGTGCCACCGATTGTATACGCGCTGAATTTGCGTATCACCGGGGATTTATTATAATCCGGTTGTCCTTTGCTAAGTTCGCGATAACGGCAGCGCAGCCACCATGCGATCAACGGGTCGCCCGAACCGCTGACCAATTCAATCTCATGTTGTCCGGCGGTAGAGGGTATTGCCAACTCAACCTCTGCAAATGGCACGGTTAAACCGCCAGTGGTATCGCGCATCAATTCCAGCGAACGCCAATCACCCTCGCGCTCGTCCCAGTATTCCCAAATTAGAGGAGCATCATCAGGGTTAATGCCCACCCCGATTTTTTCACAATCCAACCCTACCACCAGCGTATTGCTGGAGATATTCTGGCTAAAACCCAAGTAAAAAGCATTACCGGGTTGCGGCTCATCTTGAAACACTGCCACCGGATTGGGTAACTTATCTAGAGTCATTTTGCTGCGGTCTGAAAAAGTTTGCGAATTGGCGGTGGTCAACACATATTTCAAAGAAGGCGGAACAATCTGCAAATCTTTCTCGGTGGTAAAAATCCGCGCTTCATTGGTTTCGGTGCGTACTGTCGATACTTCGGTATATTTTGGAATAATAACCGCACCGGGTTGGGGCGCGGAAAGTCGGAAAGTAACCTCAGTTCGCGCCGGATTGGGCGGGGCTAATTTCACGCCGATCATATCCAGAAAAGAGCGGTAATTTTTTTCCGGCACACGATTAATCTGATATAACAACTGGTCAACCATATAAGCGAAAAGCTCAATCAGCGTTACGCCGGGGTCGCTTACATTATGGTTAGTCCATTCTGGGCAATAGCGCGGTATACGCAATTTTGCCTCATCCACTAAATCTTGGAAAGTGCGTTCGTCCAGTTTTATTTGCGGCAGAGACATTCTTTCTTATTCCTCTCCTCGCGGTATAACATAGAACGGATAAACCAGATTGCGTTCATTATTGGTCTGGCGAACAGTATAAAATATATTGATGATAAGCCGTTCAGGGTTGCGCTCATCCACCGTTGTATCAACATTCTCAACGTCAATACGTGGCTCCCAACGCCCTAACGCCTGAGTAACATAGTAAGAAATGAGTCCGAAAACTTGCGGACCGGGTGAGGCAAACACCAAATCGTGAATGCCGCAACCGAACTCAGGACGCATTACCCTTTCACCCGGCGCGGTACTTAAAATCAGAAAGATTGATTTGGCAATGTCGCGGTCTCCGCTGGATAGAGAAATCCCGCCATCGCCATTCACGCCTGTACCTTTATCGGGAATGAAAGTCCAGCCCGAGCCGATAAATCCTAGTTCAGTAAGACCGTCTCTATCCAAGTCAGCCTCCGATTTGAACAGTCATAGCAGTGCCGACAATTACTGCAGTGCCGGGAACTGCGCTGGTGGCACAAATAGTTGAAGTATCCCCGGCACGCACCGCCGGTTTATTATTTATCAACACAGTTGCGCTACCCTTAATCACTGTGCCAGAATTGGTCGGTGGCGGCGGACCAAAAGGACCCGGACCTAGCGGCACATGTGGCGGGAGATTTTGTACAGTTGCGCCCATAATCGCAGCAGGCTTGCCCCCTATAAGGACATTGGTGCTGCACCCGCCCATTATAGTACCAACGAACGGGTGCGGAATTGGTGTCGGTACTGGTGGAGCGGGAGGAGCTGGAACCATAATAATATGGGTGCATAGTCCATTAGCTTTATCTCCCATAGTTGCGGCTGGTGGCATCTATTTTTACCTCCTAATTTAGCTTGATTAATCCGCCCTTGATTTCAGTCATACCGCCGCCATCTATCTTGGCGGAGGCAGAAGCTTTCATTTCCAGATTCAAACCTTGTACTTCCATCTTGGCAGTAGCGGATATTTTCGTATTAGTGCTACTTTTGATTTCAATCTCTTTTGCATCCAAGGTCACTTTCCCGGCGGCAGCCTTAAGTTCTATGTCTTTGGTAGTAGAAGTTATGCTGATTTTATCTTTCGACTCTATAGTGATAGTGTTGTTTTGCGAGTCGATAATAATCTTATTGCTACCGGTTTTGTCCACAATGCTGATTTTAGGCTTATCATCGCTTTCGTCTAGCGTGATAATATGTCCGCTTTTGGATTTAATCAGTCGTTGCTTTACCACGCCACTAGAAAGCGCTTGGCTTAGTTCTGGTGGTGCATCCTTACCGTTCCAGAGTGCGCCGATAATATAGGGATGCTGTAAATCGCCCTGCTCAAAAGCTACCAGAACCTCATCATTTACTTCGGGCATAAAGAAGAAGCCCCTATTATTGCCTGCCATTGGCATTGCTACTCTTGCCCAATTACTTTCTATATCCTGACCGTCAGCCTGTGGTAACCACGGGAATTTTATCTTTACGCGACCCAAGTTATCCGGGTCATTTAGATTCGTCACGATCCCGATTACAACCCCGCGTGATAATTCCCAATGGTTCTCGCCACCACCAACTTGCTCGGCAAAGGTGTTAGCTTGTTTGCCACTTGCTGCAAATTCGGTGATATAGCCCTCAATTCCATAGCGATGGATACAAGAGGTTAAATAATAAGTCCCGCTAAAGGTGGTACTAATCTTGGCGAGTTCAATACATTTTCCTGGTAGAAGTGTAGGATTACCTAAAACGCTCCCATCCACCTGCATAATCCTGCCTGAAAGCTCCTCAAAGATAGCCTCTGCCACCTTATCGGCTTCACTCTGACTCATAACCGGGCTGAAAACAGCAGCGGTCTTAGTTGTGCCAAAAGCCTTTTTTGCCGAAGACTCATTGTTGGAAGTGAGTGAAGAATAACCTGTAGCTGATGTGGATTTACCTACAATGGCTTCTTTCTTCTTTACATCCCAACCCCGCACCAGAACCTCAGTAACATTATCTACATAGCTAATTCTGGCATTTAAAGTAAGTAAATCCTCACCATAGGATAAGGTAGCTACCTTGCTTCCCTGTACATGCTTACGCATATTTAGCTTGCCATCTTGAAAAAATAGCTCCATCCCAATCCGTTTGGCGCGTCTTTGCAAAAATTCCAAGTTGGATTCATTATTTTGAAGAATATAGGGGTGAACGATGCTGGTATCGGAAGCTGAAGCAGATAAACCCTTTTCGGAAGCAAGCCTAGATACAAGGTCGCTATCCTTAGAGTTATTAAAAGTGCGAGTGAAGCGTCCTCGCTGCATGCGGTGTAGTTTATCATAGCCCTGTATCGTCAGAACGGGTAAGCTGGAAATTGAAGATTCTAGTTCAATTGCAGTTATTTCCCCACTCATAACTTCAGTAGCAGTGCCATAACCCATCGAAATCACAACATCATTGCCTATCTTGAACTTTGCGTTGTCAGTCCACGCTAAGTTATCGTTATGCAGCCTAATCGTGAACATAGACGGAAGATACAAGGTCTGGTTCACTTCAATCGACATTATAGAATCCATAATCTCGGAGCTAACCGGGCTACCACCGATTTTTATATGACAAGAAGCAATGGTTTTTTGATTATTTAATTTCTGCTCAGTTGTCACTACCTTAACCTCACTTGATTCTAAGAGCTTATTCAGGTATTACCAGACGCATACCCGGCTTTATTAAGCGAGGATTATCAATATTGTTATAATCCGCAATATCACGCCATTTCATCGGTTTGCTGTAATACTGGTTGGCAATCAAATCAAGGCGGTCGCCTTCGCGCACTACATGGATTTTGCCCTGAATACCCCCACTGGTAGGGTTTTGCCGTCCAAAGTTACGGTCATCTACCACTTGCGTCATGCTCAAGGTTACATTGGAACGCAAGGGTATTCCACTATCGCTGAAAAGGGTGAATTCTTGGCTGATATTGGTAATAATTGCTTCAAACGACCAGGTGGTACCCCAAATGAATAGGATATGAGGCGGTTCGCCCTTATTGGTTACGGCATCCTTGCTGCCTGTATCTATATAAGCGGCATCCCATAGGTGTTTGGTGTCAGTACGTACATCTTTAGGTGCGCCCGCTTCCATAGTGGTATCGAAAAGCAGTTTTAAGGTTAATTTGTTAGAGCCGCCCCCTTGAAAATCAGCTACCGGCACATCTTTGCCAAGTACTGATTTAAATTGCCAAGTTACATCGCGCGAAATAGTATAATCGGTCGGGTTGAAGTGGCATGTCAGACGCTTTTCAGGTACGCTCTTTTTCTTAATGACAATAACTGCTTTTTTATCTTTGGGTAAACCCCCGGTGATATTATTCTGTGACATACTATTTTCCCCGTTTACTGCTCTATCTCATTAAACCGCTTCTCAAACCCAAGCGTTCGCGTTCAATTTGCATGTCGCGTTTCAATTTGCGATACACTTCTGTCGTAATTTTTTCAATATCCACTTCCGCTTGTGGCTGTGAATTTCCACTTAACTGAGATGAATTCTGGCTGAAGTTACTTTCAGAAGAGATTCCATCCGTAAACCTCTGGATACCAGAGGAAACCACCGCTGTTTCAGCACCGCGCATAACGGGTTCTGGACGCAGATGTACCGGCTCACTAGAAGGGTAAGCCCATTCGCTGTGTGTACCGCTAGCTTGTGAGGCATTAGCGAGCGAGATATGACGCAATACGGTACGTTCAATATCAGCGTGTTGATCAACAACATTGCGAGCAGGATAGTTTAGTACATCTTCCTCAGCGGAAGCCGACTCGGTTGAAGTGGCAGCCACATTCAAGTGGCGCATTATCATTCGCTCTATTCCGGCAGGCTGAGAGGTGTTATCTATTGACGAGGAAGCCGGAAGTAAAGTTGAACGGAATAAACCTGAACCATTAGTAAAACCACTCCCAATCTGCAACGATTCTGGTTGAACCTTTCGTCCTTCACCAACAGAAGTGCTTGTCTGAGAGGTTGGTGGCTGAACACTGGATAGATGGGACATATTGGTAGAAGAAGGCACGTCCGCTCTAGACCTGTTCTCAAACAGCGTTTGTTGCGGTATGTCTTTAGTACTCGCTATATCAGTAAGATAAACCTGCCCTATATCATAGCTGGAATCAGTCTCAGGTAGGCTGCGCATTATTGAGGAACTTGCATTGGCGGAAGAAGCCACTTCAAATGACAAGGCTATCGGTAATGCACCGGGGGTATAAGCTTGCACCGATTCTGCAAAATCTGGTCTATCGTTAGTAGTAAAGTCTTGCCTAGTGGGTGTAAAATCGCCCACTTTACGCATTATCAGAGGTGGTATGCTAAAATTTAAATCAGGTGTGCCTATAGTAGCAGCAACCCATTCGTCTGCCTGAGCAGTGCGTTCCATTGCACGCGAAATTGAAGTCTGGGAAAATTCCAATCCTGATATAGCGGATACACCAGGGGGCGTGTGGGTAGTCACAGGGATAGTTGAACCAACCGTGTGAGGTATTCCAGATTCTCTAATCGGTTGGAAAGTTGGAGTAGTGAAAGTTAAATCAGAGGTGCTTTTCTCTACAACAGTATCTTGGTTTGGTTGCTTGGCACGCTCAATTGCGCGTGAAATGGAAGTGCCGAAGAATCCCTGATCTGGCGCAATTGATTCAAAATGTTGACCAGAAGGCGTTGGATAAGTCGCAGGGGTAGTTGAACTACCTATTGGCGATATGCCAGATTCCCTAAGAGTTGAAGCGACTAAAGGGTTGCCAACTATGTTTGAAGAAGGAGCAACAGTCGCAGCAACGGTACGTTGAACAGAGGAAGTTGCCAAGTTCGGCGTAATAGTAGGATAAACCATATCCGGCGATTTGGTTGATTGGCGAGAGTCGGCAATATTAAAGCCTTCAAAATCAAACGCATTTCCCCACTCGCGGTTAGATGCAAGGTCAGCAATACGTTGAATCGAGTTTGTTGAAGACATTAAACCTTGCACTGGCATAACAGTGTGTGCCACTTCAGAAGGATTATTTTTCATTGAAGTCACAGCAGTAGCATTTTCGTCAATAACGTTCCCAGTTTTATCCTGCGCGGCAAACACGCGGTTTATAGATGGAGAAGCGCCGTAGGTTTCAGCTACAGACTGTGAAGGAGTTTCAAATCCGGCATTAATAGTTTGCGGTAGGTTTTCAGCCCAAGCGGCTATATTGGCACGCTCTTCGGTGAATCGCCTAATAGCCTGCGCTCCAACAGGCAAGGTAGAGGGCGATTGAGCATAGGCATTGCTCTCTTCAAATTCATTCAATGCAGGAGCGCGGTTATCGGAAATATTAGATTGCGCCTTTGTCGTTAATCGGTTTTCAGGCGCAATACTTTCTCCATTTTCATTGCTTGTGACAGTGAGCGGATTTCCCGTAGCTAGGCTGCGAAAGACCATCGGTGGAGATTCGATTGTCGATACCGATTGGGGATATGACCTATCAACATCATTTTCTTCATCTGCAACAACCTCTTCCGCTCTCTGAATTGCGCGGGCTATTGCGCTTTGTCCCTGCAATGCTGTAGTCAAAGTGGCGGTAGTCGTTTCAGGTTCTTGCGCCACTTCCTTTATAGCTTCTAGTTCTTTCGCTTCAGGAAAGTTTTCTGGTAATTGGCTTGAAATACTGGCACTTACTCTACTAACAGCATTATCGTTCTGGGTTAAATTATTGTTTTCTATTGAGCGGGAGATTTGACTAGGTTGCGGTTGAAAGGCTGAAGTAGTGGCACTCTCTTGTTTAGAATCAAGACTTGATGAAATACCCAGATTAGTTTGTAAGATAGGATTTTGCGAATATTCGGTACTTGTTACTGGATTAGTGGTAAGTCGGTTAGTTGCGCTAGTAATGTTAGAATCCGAACCGGAGGCAAGGCTGCGATTAATAGATGTGGCTGCCGTAGAGTCTGCCTGAGTCGTTTGTGTAGGAGAAGAAGCATTGCGTTGTACCATTTCGGGCGGAGTATAAGCGCCACCCTCAATAATTGGGGGAATTCCTTGCGCTTCACCGAATTCCAGTGTATTGCCCCACTCACGGCTGGCAGCCAGTTCAGAAAGCTGGCGCATTACTTTTGGGCTGGATAAAGAATTCTGGTGAGTGGCAGGATTAACCCGGCGCGCTCGCGGAAAGACCATAGGCGCTAAGGTAGATTCCGAGGAATAGCTCGGTCGTTCCTCATTTGTATAAGCCCTTGCAAGCGACTCAGAACTTACACGCGAGTTCAATTGACCGCCCGTCTCGGAAGGGCTGGAAACTATATTTTGAAGCGCAGAGGTTTGGGTTATTTCAGAAACACCTTGAGCAACCTGAATGGAAGGAACAGCCGTTTCACCGCTAGCTATAATTGGAGTGCTACTACCTGATTCTTGATTCGGTGAGGTAGGCAAAGGCTCAGAGTAGCCTGATAACGATTCATTTTCCGTATGGGTCGGCTTCTGAATTGGAGTAGCAGGCGAGGGTACTTCGGTTGGGCGCGATTCTGTAGAAGAAACCGATGTTTCGGGCGCAACGAACCTTTGCAGTGAAGAAGTGGCAGAGCTAACCAAAATAGGCTGTATTGGCAAACTGCTTGTTCTAAAGCCTGAATCACTAAATGAAGTAGAAGGGCTGACGAAAGATTCCTCTTGCACTGGTGTACCGGAACGTGAAGCCTGAACCATATCCAGGTAGTATGAATCGGATGAGTTGAATACCGCTCCCTCAAGTTCAGACGCATCTTGCCCTGCCATACCGCGCCAGTCACGGCTACGCGCCAAACCTTCAAGGCTGCGCTGTACCGGTGTTTGAAATTCCCGGATACGGGCAATGGATGAAGCTGAACTGATTGAATTTTGCCTCGGCTCTGGATCACTAGCTATTATTGTATCGTCAAAATCCGATTGAACATTCTCATAGCCGAACTCTTCAAACTCATATTCCGGCTGAGCCTCCGCTAGATTGTAAGAAGTAGGTTTAGCTGGTGATAAATTGCTCACGTTGCGTTGCACTTGCGCGAGAGGTGCAGTTTTTCGCTGCCGCACACTCAGCAAACCACGTCCAAGCGCATCAAACGGAAGCGGAAAAACGCTATAACGCGCTACGATAGAATTTCCCATACGAGCAGTGGGGGGGATATTTAACCAGCGCGAGGATAAGGCATCATAATAGCCGAAGCGTCGCGCAATCGAAAATGAGGCGTTAGAAGCAAAGGCAGGAGAACTAACAGGCTTGATGTTCTTGTTTGCATCCTGTCCGGCAGTAATATTCGGTTTTAACTCTTCATTTTCTGCCATAATTTAAATTGATTGCGGTACTTCTACAAAACCGTTATGCACCAGTTCAATGGTTTCAACCAAATGACCCTGCCCATCACTTGCCTTAAATTCCGAACTGCTCCATTTTATGGGATAGGCTTTGCTTACATTCCAACGTTTAACAGGCTTGCCGGGAGAACTGCTTGAATAGACAATAATGCTAAAATCATGGGTTTCGGGTTTACCTTGAACAGTTTTCATATACCACTGGTAAATCAGGCTGGAAGTGGTCATACCCTTTTTCAGAGTAATATTCGAGAAAGTAGAACGCACCGGAAGTTTATGGGTACGCGAATTAAGCCCGCCTTCCTTGTATTCCATCACTTCAGTTTGGATAGAAAGCCCGCTACATTCGGTGAAAAAGGCTTCCATTACTCCATTAATTTCAATCCAGAACTTGCTCGGCAATAAGGGGTCTTTGCGTGAAGCAGGCCCGGTTGAGATGCTCGCCGATATACTTGCGTTTATTGTCATACTTCCTTTGCCCTACTTTATATAGAATGCTCAACCGGACCGTTGAGCCTATCATTAATCCAGCTAATTTGCTCAACCCAACGACGACGCTCTGCATGCTCCAAAGCCATGATTTCATCCGCGCTCCAGTGAAAGTAGTAAGCGATATATGCTACCTCCTCGTAAAGTTGCTCCGAGGGGTAGCAAACTATCCCCCCACTACTGCTTCACGGCCCACCTCCTCGCTACTTTCACCCTCATCTTCATAATAGGGTCTATTACAGGTAGGGCAAGTTTTGCCATCATAGGTGGGCGAATTAATCCGATTATATAAAGCTTGCAGGTAAGCGAGGTCTGCTGAAAACAATCTTTCCATAACCCCGGTATTAATATCACTTGTTTCAAGGGTTCCGAGACGAGTTACAACTTTGGACAGTAGTATTATTGAAAGATAAGCCTGATTATTTCGCACACGCGGGTCACGCAACGGTATAATTTCATCCATCGCAGTAGCAAGCCGCATTTTCCCCTTGCGGTGTAGAGTACCGGTTGTATCAATAAAACCCTTGGGCAACTCGAAATCAAATTCGGTCTGCAAGCCAGCCATGCATATCTCCTATCGAAAAAGATAGACAGAAGGTAGAAAACGGGCGGCAAAGTTAAGGTTTTACCGCCCTGCCAATTACTTGGCGATTTCCAGTCCTTCGTGATCAATGGTTACTGTAATTTCGAGCGCTTCGTTACTCTTGGCGCTCAGGTTAGACCAAGCATATTTGGAGGGCCAAGAGTTTTTGCAGGTAAAACGCATGATTTCTTTATTGTCCACTCCATAAATGACAATATGGATGTCGCGTCGGGCCTCCTCCATTTTGCCATTCACTACCAGTTGCCGCCAATCTAAAACGGGGTCACCCTTATAAGCCGCATATTTAATGGTAAGCTTTCCGGGCTTTACTGGGGTAGCGCCTTGTGATTTTATAATTATCACCTTACCGTCTTTAGTCGATTGCATAAGTTCGCGCACTTCAGTTTCACTTTCTAACCCGGAAACTTCTTTGAGTGAAATCTGGGGACCCGACCTTAAATCCAGATAGAAACTACTGGCGCCTATCAGTTCTGATGAATGTTTTTCAGCCATTTATCGTATAGCCTCCTGTTCAAAAATAAAGTGCATCCGGTAACGGGCTACAATTTGAACTTGTAGCCCAAAAAAATGTATAGAAGGTTAAGCGCCACCTTGAGTCATCTGTCCAATGCGGAAGATCACAAATTCAGCCGGCTTGACCGGAGCAATACCGATTTCCGTAATGACCATACCCAAATCAATGGTAGCCGGAAGGTTAGTCGAATCATCGCATCTGACAAAGTAGGCTTGATCGGTTGTTTGTCCGAACAATGCGCCATTCAACCACACCGTAGTGAGGAAGGCGTTTATATCTTGCTTAATACGCTGCCACAGATCGAAATCGTTTGGCTCAAATACAACCCATTGTGTGCCACGTTCGATAGAAGCTTCCACGTAATTGAACAGGCGGCGCACATTGAGATAACGCCAGCTTGGGTCACTGGAAAGGGTACGCGCACCCCAAACCCGAATACCTCGACCGGGGAAAGCCCGGATGCAGTTAATACCTTCAGGGTTCAAGCCATCTTGCTCGCCCATTGTTATCTGCATTTCAAGACCGATAGCGCCACGCACAATTTCGTTGGCAGGAGCTTTATGCACACCTCGTTCTGAATCGCTACGCGCCCAGATTCCAGCCATATGACCGCTCGGCGGGATGAGAGTGGTTTTGCCCTTATTGACCGGATCATCCACCTCAATCCAAGGAAAATACAATGCCGCATATTTACTGTCATAGTTGGCTTCGCGCATACGCCAATTGCGGATTTGTTGCGCATTCATTCCGGGAGGGGCATCGAGAATCGCTACCCGATTCTTCATGGCTTCGCAATGATTCATCATCGCGGTTTGTACTACCTGTACCCCCTTCATATCCACCACGCCTTTTTGGTACAGTGACATCAAATCAGGGCACATAACAATAGTAACATCATCCAATGCTTCTAGACCACCCAAACCGGTACGACTCATCACATCGCCGGTAAAATCGGCAGAGGTAAGAGTAATTTTGCTGGACAATGCCTTTGTTTCAGTTGCACCTGCCAATGTGGACTGTCCCGGATTAGGGCGTTTGTCCGCAGGGCTTGTCGGGCTATCACCCGTTAGATCCCTGACTCGTACCAGTTTTGACCCTGTTCTACCGCCGTTAATAACACTCTCTAGGTATTGAGGACCTTTCTTGAAACTTACATCAAAAGATTCTGACTCTCCCGAAGACGCTTTCACAATCAATTTGAACAATTCATCCTGTCCGGCAATCTCTTCAACCGCTACGGTCAAAGAACCACTAACACCGGGAGCAGGGCGCAATTCAACCGCCGGTACATCCTCACCCGTTCGAGCGTTCAAACGAACCGAGGCGGGCGGTAATTCGGCAGCAGGTTTATTATCGCCTCCGGATGAGGGGGAAGAATAAGAACCTGATTTAGGAGCGCGGACATCGGCATCGGCTCTGTTACCGCTGGCATCATGAACTCTGACAAATTTCGAGCCTTTTGCCGCATCGTTTATTACATCCTCAACATAACGTCCTGCTTTATCTTTCTTATTGCTGCTAAGATCATCAAAGGTTTCGGTAGTATCACCGCGATGTACCGTTAGTTTATAGCGTCCGGCAGCGCCATCGCTAACCGTCACCGAAACTGCCTCATCGCCCGCGCTCAGTAAGGGAGTAACTTCCAAAGCAGTACCAGCACCACTCTTTTGAGGAATAGTAACCGCTGGAGAGACACGCATAATGTAAGCACGTGTGCCACCGTTCAGGAAAAACCCATAAACAGAAGCTGGCATGAAAGCGCCAGCTATAAACCCACCAAAGGTTAGCTGGTATTGTTCCCAACTGGTTACAAGTGTTGCTGCACGAGGACCTTTTTCGGCAAAGCCGACGAACGCGGCAATTGAAGTTCCAACACCTTCAATAGGCTTACTACCGCGATCTACCTCCTCTACATAAACACCTGGGGAAAGGTATTGTGGCATATCATTCTCCTTCGAACTTGGCTTTACTTGTCAAAATAAAGAATTGTAAATATTAATTATTCTGGTTCTGAGTTCCTGCCCGCTCGGTCTCCGGTTGCATTTCAAGATCATATGATTGGGAAGGAAGGTCTATTACTTTTCTAACGGTTACATACCCCGGCGCTATTGCCAAAAAGGTATATTTTGGGCGTTGTACAACAGCATTAAAGTTAAAACGACTCTGTGCATCGGTTTTTACATTTAGCCCTTGTTCCAGCAACACTACTTCGGCACGCACTACTTTATTCTTATCGGTGGCATCTATAATCCTTCCACCGATCTGCAAATGCTCACTGTAATTATTTGTGCTGCCATTTGCGTTTGAAACAACCACTTCACCATCTGAGAGAAACATTTCTGGCGGCAAAAAGCGCAAAAACTTGCTGCGTACTTCGGAGGATATGCTAATTACGGTCGAGTCAACCGCCACTGTTACCACATAAGGTAAAACTGGCTTCAATTGGTTATCCAAAGCAGTCCACACATCTGCCACATTTCGCAATACTCCGTCTGGTTGCGCCACTTTGGTGTATAGCGGATAGGGTTGCTTTTGCAATGGATCAAGTAAGACTTCGCGTGGTAATACCGGAAAGCGTACCAATGTGGCTAAGGTGTACCAGAGTAAGCGATGTTCATCCTCGACATTGGTTGTCCAAGCTGTAATCAAGTACGACAAGTCATAGCGACCACCATACTTGCTTCTAATAATCCGTCCTTTATCATCGCGTTCCATAGCCCAATCATTTTGCTTCAAGCTTAGGTTTTCGCGAATATCGTGTAGATATATATTCAAGGTAGGCTTAGAAATCGAAGCGCTCCACTCCCGATTGGGTACATCAAAGCTGACATCCACTTCAGTAAGGTTAAGTGGCATTTTTTCTACTAGCAATAGTTTTATGGATTCATCAAGCGCTTCAATCATCGTTACCTCTAGCTACCCCTGAAGTTCTTCATCTTCTGCTTCTCGCTGCACTGCCTCATCACGTTTCATCTGAAGTTCTTCGTCATCAGCTTCCCGTTGCACAGTCTCATCACGCTTCATTTGAAGTTCTTCATCTTCCGCTTCTCGCTGCACTGCCTCATCACGTTTCATCTGAACCTCATCACTTTCCGCATGACGCTGCACACCATTGGCAACACCAGCTTGAGTGGCATTCCTCTCGGCAGCATGTTCATGCTCGGTATCGGCAGCGCCAATTGAAGTGGGGCGGGTTGTGCTAAAGCCTTGCTGGATAGCATGGGTCGCTTCATGTGTCAGCAACGAAATATCTGAAAGATCGGCAGTATCCCGCAAAACTACATTTTGCCCGCTGGTAAAAGCGCGCGCCCCCATTGCTTGGTTCAAATCGGAATTTACGCTAACCTTTAGCTGAGACATATCTTGACCGAGGTTAGATTCAATGGTGCTGCGAGTCGACTCAGGTAAAGAAGCGCCGCGCCCTCTCTCGGATTGCACCGCATCAGCCAATTCTTCTTCTAAAGAACCGCCCTCAGGACCGGAAGATGCCGAGCGGCTTACTGTACCAAGCATACGCTGCACCTGTTTATTCCCAAAGTTCTCCGCCACATTTTGTACCAACGCGCGGCGCTGTACTTTAGACATTTGACCACCTAGCATGGCGCTGGCTGCCACCGGAGATACCACCGGAGTTTGCTCGGCGATAGTTTCGGATGCCTCCTCCGCTTCAGGCGATTGCGATGACCGCTCGCGCTCAAACATTGCCTCATTCGACATATTTACACCTCTCAAACTTCAGGTTTATCTGACTACCTCACTAATCCATTTGTAATACTGACCAAAATCGGTCTCGGTGATTAATTTGCCCATCTTCTGGAACTCACGCCGGGTTGCACGTATGAGATGTAACATCTCTACCATAGCGTCAGAACCATCGCTTGCCGCCAAGAAAGCAGCGGTAAGCGCAATATTCTTGATATTGCCACCGGCAATTTTGAATTGCCGCGCCATAAAACGTAAATCAACGCTTTCCGCCAAGGGCATTTCTTTTGGAAAAACCCTGCTCCATATCTGATAACGGTCTTCTTCTTCCGGGAAAGGATACTCAATTACAAAGTGCATTCGGCGTACAAATGCCTCATCCAGATTCTTACGCAGGTTAGTTGCCAATATCACAATACCTTCGTACTCATCCATTTTCTGTAAAAGATAGCCCGTTTCGATATTGGCGTAGCGATCGTGTGCGTCCTTAACCTCGCTGCGTTTGCCAAAAATTGAATCGGCTTCATCAAAAAATAGTATTGCGTTACTTTCTCCAGCTTCGGTGAATATCCGTTCAAGGTTCTTTTCCGTCTCGCCGATATATTTACTAACCACATTGGACAGATCTATTTTGTAAAGATCCATTCGTAGCTCGCCTGCAATAATTTCAGCAGACATGGTTTTGCCGGTGCCGCTTTGCCCGGCAAATATTACATTCAAACCTTTTCCAAGCGAGAGTTTGCGTTCAAATCCCCATTTTTCATAAACTAGCGAGCGATGTTTAACCTGTGCGGTTATCTCTCGCAACATCTTGGACTGATCTGCCGGAAGTACCAAATCATCCCAGCGATAGAGTGGTGTGATTTTATGTGCGACTGAATTTAAACGCTGGTTGGAATGGCGGCGACAAGCCAATTCTAAGTCTTCCATTGTCAGATAGGATTGACCTTTCCATGCCGCCGTATTGCGGGCTGTAATCGCTGCCGCCAATATCTGCCCACTACTGAGACGAAAACGGCTGGACAAGCCTTCTAAATCTAAGCCTGCCGCTTCGTTACCAAGCAAAGTTTCCCAAAGATGCTGACGCTCACTATAACCGGGCAAACCCAATTGGATAGTAATAACCCTTCGAGCTTTACCAGCCAATAAAGGTGGTATTTGCTGTTCAATTGATACAAAAGTTATTCCAGTTTGCTCAGCCAGCAAGCGTTCCACTGCCCGGCAAGTTTCCTGTGCTACCTGATCTTCTCTTAGCAGATAATCAAAATCTGCAAAGAAAAGCGGCGCAAGTTGTAATTTGGATTCTCTTTCCAATAAACGCAAAAAGCCGTCGGTTTTGGGAGCTATTGGTATTTGGGTGCAATCCACTACAAGCAGTTGCATACCCAAACTTTTACAAACATCCTCAGCAATATTAGTTTTGGTATATAGGTCTGTGCCAGCCAACACACAGACAAAACCGATATTATCCTGACCGAGTTCAACCAAACGTTGTATATTGGACGCGGTTTCAAGCGGCAGTTGGATTGCATGTGTGATATGAGAAAGCTCTACCAAGCCTCTGAGCCTGACATCCAGACGACTCTCGCCAAGTAGGTAAGCAATTACCCCTTCGTCCAGCTTGATAGTGCGTGACAGCAACGAGTTTTGCCGATTCTGGGTTTCTTCACCGAGTTCAATTAACCGATAACGCAATAAAGGAGCGTCAGAGTCAAAACAACGACGAGCTGTTATCTGAGCAGCCGGACTTGGACAAAGTAAACGTAGTATCAGATCAACATTGGGACGGCGACGTGTAACGTCATCCTGTAAATACGCGAAAATCTTTTCGAAGCGAAGTGATAATTCAGGAGCAAGTGCAATCAGTAGAACGTTAAGTTCAAATACCGATAGCCCTAAAACTTTTTGAAGATGCGCTAACCGCATTCTCTGCATTAGTTCAACGGTTGGGGTAACTTCCGGTTCCGTTTGATAATCGCCCGGTAAAAAAAGCGTAGGATCAGTCAGCAGTTGATTTACTTCTTCTTCGGTTACATATAAGCCCTTAAATTCATCCTCTTCTGCCGACCCGGCTGCAACCAATTCCTGAAATCGATGCGCCAAAAGCGAGGTTACGCGCCGCAATTCGGAAAAAAGATATTCAAGATTGGTTTTTTGTGCAGATGAAACGCTCATAATACTCTACCTGTTTGTATTTCCGGGCTGAGTTGGACCTAAATCTTCATTTTGAGGAGGTGCAAGCGCAACCCAATCAGGCTCACCAGACATTGCACCTTGTAATAGATTTTGTAATTCTTCTAGGCTGTTCAAACGCCAAGTAGCGCCACTTTGGAGATGCTGGACTTGTAAAACCAGCGGGTTTTCATTTTGGGTGTTATCTGGGTCATTCAGCAACCAAAGTCGCAAAAGGAAGGAGGAATAGTTGCGTGTTGTCAAAATCCTAACTCCTTTTTAATGAACAACCATGTTCAAAAAAATGGTATTAATTATCCGGGTTTAAATAACCCGCCCAAAAATAAGCTTAGCAATAACTTCTTAGTATGCGCTTAGTTTGAGTTAATTTTCGCTTAAATTTCGCTTAATCGGCTTATGTTTTACCCGATTTTCGATTTATTCTCTTCTGTGACCTACTTCATTTAACGATTCATATTAATCTTGTAATGTAAATGTGATAATAATAGTGTTATAATTTATACTAATAAATTGCCCTTTACATCTTAACCCATCATTAGCAGAAATTATGGGTAATCAAGATAGCGGAATGGAGGGGAAAATATACAACCATTTTTATCCCCACCCGTTAATTAAATAACCTGGTATCTACCGGTTGAGAATATGTTCCGGCTATTTGTGATTTTTCAACAGCAGGAGAAACTACGAAAGTGCTTACTACTGGTACAGCCCGGCTTGAATTAAAGCCTCAAACCACCAGAATGACAGTTCTGGCAGGGGGTAGTGCCGAGCAGGTAATCAAATTAGCTAACCAAACGGGCTTAATTGATGATTTTGATTTTTCATTGGTGGGTCTTCCGACAGGTTGGTTCAGTTTTTCCAGAGAAACGCTCAAACTCCTGCCCAACTGGGAGGAAAGTATTACCTTCAAGATAGACGTTTCGGCGAATGTAAGACCAAATCTTTATTCTGGGAAGATCATAGCTACCGCCCGAACCCAACCCGGAGTACGCACTGAATTGCGTATCGAAGTTGATGTTCTAGCACCTTTAAAAGTTGATGCGCGTTTACAACCACGCCGTTCAAAAGGCTTCAAGGCAAACTACACCTTGTTACTGCGAAACCGGAGCATGTCTCCGGGTTTGATGAAATTGCAATTAACCGATTCATACCAGTATTGTGCAGCGCGGTTCACTCCGCCGCAAATCGAGGTAATGCCGGGTACTTCACAGGCAATTAAAGTACAGGTGCAACTGAAGCCCAAGACTCCGCGGGATGAAGCACAACAGCCTCAGCAATTTGAGATTATGGTAGAACCGAATTGGACGGTGGCAGGTGCGCCTGTAATTACCGAAGGAATAACTGTTGAAGGCGAGTATATTCACCAATCACGTTGGTCTTTTATCGCACGTCATCCGCTGTTGAGCCTTTTTAGCTTTCTATTCTTACTAGTTATTATTTTGTGGTCATTTTTAATTTTACCGACAATCCAGGAGCTATTTATCTTAAATGCTGACCGGATAAATCTGAATGACCAACCACGCAGCCCTCTAAGGATTGAGCAAAAAAGTTTTAGCGACAGGTTGCAAAACGATATTAATCCTTTGGCAGCGTTCATGCGTATATCGGTAACTTTTTCTGAAACCGACCAGAAAGTTAAAATCACTCTATGGGGAATGGGTGTTGTTTCAGCAGATATGACCGGGAAAGTGGATGTAGATCAAAAAACAGGCAGCTTGTTTTTTACGGCAGATGATAAAAATCAACCCGATTCGTTTCCATGGTTCCTGATTCCAATGGACAAGAAAAGTACCACTAACAAGGTGATGAACAAAATCAATCAAAAGCTGAAAAACTGGCTGATAAATACCCAACAACGTGTAGCAAAAGTTGAAATCGAAGGTGGAACTCTTTATCTAACTTTACGTTCTTGCGATATTAATGACTCTGCGTGTATAAAATAACAAATTAGAAATAGAAAAGGTGCTGTATGGCCTTATCCAGATATGATATAACCCCAAATTGGAGTGAACAAACTGCGGTAGCACCATTGTTGCGGGTATATTTTTTCGGGAGATTTGAGGTACAGCAAGACGAGCGAATCATTGAAAGTCACCAATGGCGCAATGGAAAAGCCCGCAGCCTTTTCAAAATAATACTTTCGCGCCGGGGCTATCAGATTAGTCGCCAAGAAGCAATTGAACTCCTCTGGCCCGAACTTGACCAAGACCGCGCTTCCAACAATCTGAATCAGGCGGTTTATAGTTTGCGCCGTACCCTTGAACCGGAATTAAAAGGCGCTTTTGCTTCGCTCTACTTACGCACCGAAGGAAACAAAATCCAGCTTTATCCCGCTATGGTAAACTGGATTGATACCGATGAATTTACCAAACTACTTAGGCAAGCGCATCTATCCAATGATTTACGGTTGTATGAACAGGCTGTTGCCCTCTATCGTGGTGATTACCTACTCGAAGATTTATATGAAGACTGGTCGGTAGCACGGCGCGAAGCCTTGCGGCACGAATTAACCGAGATTCTGATGCAAATGGCATCTCATTACTATGCGCAAGGTCAGATTGAAAAATGCCGCGAATGTTTCCACCGAGTGCTTGAGTGCGATTTTTCACATGAAGCAGCACTTCAAAAATTAATGCTGACCTTAATTGAAACGGGGAAACGCGAAGAAGCTTTAGTTTATTACCGCAACTTTGCACAGCGCTTGAAAAATCGCCTGAATATTGAGCCATTACCAGAAACGAAACAGCTATACCAGAAAATAAGCAGCGGACAACTTGCCTCATCTCCGACACAGGTTAAAGCCCCAATCTCTGAAAATGAGAACCATCGTAACAATAACTACATAAATACCGCAACCACCGTCACTAAAAAAGATTTCGCTTTAATTCCGTTCAATGGTAAGGGCGCGGCAGTTCCCAAACCCACGATAGGACGTAATAATGTACTTGAGATTTGGGATCGTCGCCTTGGAGAGGCTATAGCCGGAAACGGAAGTTTAACTCTACTTTGGGGGGAAGCGGGAATAGGTAAAACCCACCTCGCCCAACATATGTCCTTTCTAGCCAACGAAGCCGGTTTTGAACCTCTATACACTATCTGTCATCCCGATCAAACCGATACGCCCTATTATGCCGTTTTCGATATGCTTGAACAGGCTTTATCGCGCCTTGAACCTTCAGTTCTGGAAGAATGTCTGAACAATTGCAGCCCCGAATTATTCCGCTTTTTACCCTCATTATCGCATTTGAGCGAATCCAATGTGGCTGAGCCTAATTCACAGGCAATTTTTGCAGCGATTGCCCATTTACTAGGCTGGTTACAACACAAGCGGAAGATGGTACTAATTATCGAAAACATCCAACATATGCCTTCTGCCTCTCTGCGATTGCTGCGCTCTTTGATGAGCCACCACAACTTGAAATCGCTATTGGTAGTAGTTACTTTGCGCCCAATAGCCAATGAATTGGCACAACCTGAATTGGTGCGGTTACTCGATTGGGCAGGCGAAACACCGGACTCTATCTTCAAATTGGAACGCTTTGAAGCGGGCGAACTTTTGCGGTTGATAACCCTGTATGCGGGGCAGTATGTTTGGAATGAAGTGTTGGATGAAGTTGGGCGATTAAGTCAAGGCAATCCCCGTTTAACACTAGATTTGATAAGCGCGTGGCGTGACGATGGGATTTTACTGGTTGAAGACAGTACGCTGAAATTAAACCAGACGCAAAAGCGCATACTTCCTGATAAGGTTATTTCATACGTAAAGCGTATCGTAAATGTTTTAAGACCAGAGGCACAAATACTTCTTGGGCTTGCCGCACTCATTGGTTATAACTTTAAATTTGAAGTCTTGCGACAGATTATTTTGAATCGCTCAGATGGTGCGGGTTGGTGGATCGGTCTAGATAAAACCAAATTAGGTTCTGCCTTACTTGAACTGACCGGGTGCAAATTAATTGAAGAGCAAGGTATGGAATACAAGTTTGCCTATCCCTTATTGGTAGAAACGATGTTATCTACCTTTTCACAGGGACAAAGCGGTTGCTGGAAAGAAGTTATTGACTGGGCAATCAGCCAGACACAGTCCTAACGGACTAGATATAGAACTTTATGCTGAAATATACAATTACAAGTGAAGTTGTTGAGCTTGCGCCCGGTCAAACCGCTGACGTTACCTTAACCATGTCAAATCAAAGTGAGATTATTGACCAGTTTGCGCTATACCTTCAGCCGCTTAGTACCCCAGAAGCAGCCGGGTTAGATCCCGAGTGGCTTGTTTTCAATCCGACAAATTTCTCCTTGCGTCCCGGTCAAGCAAGCCGTAACCCTAGCGAGGGAGAAGACCAGCAAACTATTACCATTAAGTTGAGTTTACCAGAAGGAATCACTGCCGGAGCTTATCATGGTCAAATAATTATTCAAGCCCGCAGCGGTGCGGATAATAGCTTGCTTATCCCCTTCCGATTGGTAGTTTCTAAGGTAGAAAAGCAGGTTTTTGAACTACAACCGACAGAGCGTATTTCTCGGCGCGGAGGTGAAGTTTACCGTGTTTTCCTAGCGAATCAAGGCAACGCCCCTGCTTTGTATGCGCTATATGCAGAAGATAGTGAAGATGCCTGCCGTTATGACCTTGCCCCCGGCGAAGTTTACCTTGACCAAAATCAGGAAGCGCACATCACTCTGAAAGTGCGCCCACGTGAACGCAACTGGGCTAAAGACCCGGTACGTCACGATTTTGTGATTAATCTGGATGGCTATACCGGGAAACTGGAAGGCAATTTTACCCAGAAATGCGCCTTGCCGCCCGTATTATGGCTCAAACGCCGTTGGGTAATGATGGTAGCCGCTTTTGTGATTGTATTCGGCTTATTAATAGCGGGTTTATTTTTCCTCTTTAGCAATTTTACCCCGGCTCTAGCGGTAGATTGCGGACCTTCCTCTCTTAGACATGTAAATCTGATAACCAACAATGGGAATACAGCGATTTTCGTTAGTGGGCGCGCCGGAATAGACCCATTGTCCCCGGTACGAACTGAGAGTGCAAATGTGCTTCCCGGTATATTTGAACCGCTCGTCTCAGTATCGCCGGACGGTAGAAGATTGGTTTATGTGACTGCGCGAAATCTAGCTATGGATGATACTAACCTATGGATATTAGATTTGGATACGCGGAAGCCTACTCTGTTAGTAAACATACCTAGCGGTTTTTGGCCCACTGCGCCGGTCTGGTCTTCCGATGGCGAAACTTTGGTGTATGTTAAGCGGAAAAAACCTGTGAAGAGTGACACAGCAGCCACCACCGCTGCTACCACTACCACCACTAACGCCACAACTACGGCTAGTACGACCATCCTTGGAACTACTCCTAGCCCTTCACCGGATGCCGCAGCCAGTGACCCACGCCGCCTTGAAATGTACTATATTAGTCTTAAAGCTGGTTCTAAAGAAACTTTCCTATCGTCACCTGAGTATTTTGACCCTACCCTTTTTTACGGCAATGAGCAGCCGGTACTTTGTTGGACAACCACTAATAGCAGTCTCTTAATTCGTCCCAAAGCCGGGGAGGAAACCGCTCTTAAAAATCAACAGGTTGAAATCAGCTTTCCAGAAGGGAAAGTGGTACAGAGACCACGACCCGGCTTTAATCTACCGACTCCAAAAATACCAAATATAACGCCTCCAAAAATCGGAGCGAATATCCAACCGGACACAGGTTTAGTGGCAAACCGCTTTATACCGCTATTTTCTAACTCTTCTGCTACACCGCCAACCAATCAGAGCAATAACAGTTGCCCGGTGGTCAATCCTTTTAGTATGAATGACCCAAGATGGGCAGATGTACCGCTCAGGGTTGGGATTACCAGCAAAGTGGGGGATTACGGTTGCGCTATAACCGCTGCGGCAATTCTTCTTAACCAATATTTGAATCAACTAGGCACTACCTCAATTCAACCTGACGCTTTAGTGGACTGTCTAAGAGACAATACCAGCCCTTTAACTACAACCGGTTGGGCATTTATCGGGCAAAATTGTAGCGATATGAGACTACAATTGCGCGGACGTGATAATTTCAGTTGGGAT
Organism: Candidatus Chlorohelix allophototropha; assembly: GCF_030389965.1. Lineage (NCBI taxonomy): Bacteria > Bacillati > Chloroflexota > Chloroflexia > Candidatus Chloroheliales > Candidatus Chloroheliaceae > Candidatus Chlorohelix > Candidatus Chlorohelix allophototropha. The sequence goes on along the minus strand of NZ_CP128399.1, from coordinate 798,896 downwards.
GAGCTTGATTCAATTTTACAACGCGGTCCTGCCATAGTAGGAATGTTAGGTGGTCCAACTAACAATCATTTTCTAGTTGTAACTAGCGGTTCAGGGGGAGATGCGCGCAATTATAAGGTAGTTGACCCATGGGATGGTTCCACTTACAAGAATCTTCAGAATTTTCTCAGTTTCGGTTATCGCCCTAAATGGTTATTATCCTACGAGGGGCAAGGTTTCTTCTGTGGGGGGAATAATACTAGCCCAGAGACTAGCCCACTTGCCATTGAAACCAATGGCATCCAAGATGGTAATATGTATCGGCAGGATGTGAATTTCAAGTTCGATATTACCGGGAAAACACTAACAACCACCCTCACTGCGACTGTCAAAATCCGAGGTCCTAGAACCCCACCTAGCGAAAGTTCGGTAGTAAATCTACCCGAAGGTCAGCAAATACCTTTCCGGCAAGATGGTAATTATGCGATTTCGATTCAGGCTAAAAACCCGGCAAGCCCACCTGTTGAAGTAAATCGTAATATTTTCTTTACGGTTGATACCACACCGCCAGAAATTAAAGCTAGGATTCTTACAGGGGCTGATCCAAAAACCAACAAATATTCCGGTCCGGTAACCCTACAACTGGATGCTACAGATGCTTTAAGCGGCATTTCCTCTATTGAATATCAGGTCGATGGTAGTCCTTGGCGTTCTTATACCAGCGACACTACCACAAACTCTATTACCGTCAAAGACAAAGGCAATCACGTTGTTAACTATCGCGCTACTGACGGAGCAGGAAATCTATCTACGGTAGGCACTGCCCCTTTTACAATTGAACCACCAATAAACCGGGAAGCGCCCGCCGCAGCCGGGATCGGGGGCAACTCAACCAATACAGGTGGAAATAATAACGGAGGTGTTGTCCCGACTACTAAAGCTCCCGTAACTACTGCACCGATAATTACAACTCGTGCCATTACTACTAGTGTTGCGACGCCTACAGCTAAAGCCACACCAACTGTGCCACCAACCGCAACCGCGCTACCCACCGCAACGCCGTTACCCACTGCAACGCCATTGCCAACTATAATACCTACTTCCGCAGTTGCCAGAGTTACCGGGTTATTGGCAATTGATAATGCTCAGTTAACCTTTGGACCGGGCATCTCCTCGTTAAATATCAAACTCAGTAACACCGGCACAGGTTCGTTAAACTGGACAGTCTCTCCGGGAACTAGCGCGAGCCTTCTCAAGTTTGGTAACAACAGCGGTTCATTACTATCTGGCACAGCTTCGATTTTAAGCGTGAGTCTGGCTTCAACTACTTTACCCTTCCAAGCGCAAAGTACCAGTTTCCAGATCGTTTCTGACGGTGGCAATAAAACCGTAAATGTAGTTATTAATCCGCAACCATTGCCAACCGCAGTATTTTCTTCACCGATTACCGGAACAGTGCTTGGTCTAACTACGCCTATAAGTTTGACGATTAATACCAATCAAAGCACTGCTACACCAGATCACGCAGTTTTAATAGCTACCTATGTAACGGCTGCCGGTTTACCTGCGGCGGATGTAACTTTAACTGCCAAACCTTCTGCCAGCAATAGCTTTAGTATCAATTGGGATACAACTACAATAATCCCTCAAGCAGCTATCAAGTTGCGGGGTAAATTTTGCGTAAGCGCCGATGAATCAATCTGTACAGACATTCCAGAGATAGCAAACCTTAATATTCCACTGAGTGGTTCTATTGCTACACCTACTGATGCCAGTATTTTAGCCAGTTCCGCAATAATCTCGGTTACTGCCACTGGTAGAGCTAACCATGCCAAGCTTAAAATAGTTTTCCAGGATGATCTTTCAGAGGTAGTTATACCATCATCACCCGCACCAAATAACAATTGGTCGGTTACTTGGAATACGTTGTCGATTAGACCAGAGCGGGTTTTTAATCTCAAAGGGCAATTATGCAGCAGCGTGGACGAAAGCGTCTGTGTGAATATGCCGGATGTCATTAACCTGCGTACTCGCATGAGCGCAACCGTTACACCCAACCAGAATCTCACCAGCAACAAGGTTTTGCCTGCTACCTTAAATGTTACTATCGGTAGTCCGACAAATAATATCGAGCATGTTTCGTTATATGCAACTTTTGGTTCTGGTACGCCAACCCTGATTTCCAATAGCATCCGTGGTTCTAGCTGGCAAGGAAGTTGGAATACAACTACCATTACGGCACAATCAGGCATTATATTGGATGTGAAAGCCTGTTATGATACTTCCGAAAGTATCTGTACTCCGTTGGCATCCTTCCCGAATCTAGCGGTACAAGCCGGACCACCTAGTATAATCAATATAATATCCGGCTCAGGACAAAGTGCGGTCACGGGTAGTTCTTTTGCGCAACCTTTCAAAATTCAGATTACTGATGCAAATAAAAACCCTTTACCACAGATTGGCGTAATTTTTAGCGCACCCGACCCGTTAATTGGTCCAAGCATTTTCTTTGGACCCACCTTTACATTAAACAGTTTTAGCGCTACTACCGACATAGGGGGCTTTGTTACAACCCCTCCATTTGCAGCTAATAACAATACGGGTAATGGATATACAGTTAATGTAAGTGTTTTAGGCACGAGTCTCACTGCTAATTTGTTACTGAACAATCTGTTACCTAACTCAACCCCGATACAACCAAGCGCGGGTTCAGGGCAATCAACTATTGTACAAACCAACTTTGGCACTTCTCTCCAAGCAACGGTAGTTGATGCAGCAAACTTACCCGTACAAAATATAACTGTGACATTTACGGTGCTATCAAACGGGGCAGGGGCGATATTTCCTTCTACCGCCAGCACAAGTGCAACCGCTGTTACCAATGTAAACGGGATAGCGACTGCTCCTGATCTTAAAGCTACATGCACTCCCGGCGTATTCTCAGTAAATGCTGTTGCCAGCGGTCCGTATATACCCGCAACTTATAGCCTGACTAATGTGCCCGGCGCACCGAACAGCATTCAAATTAGCGCAGGCAACAATATTAGCGCTACTGTAACCACCGCTTATGCACCTCCATTTGCGGTGCAGATTCGAGATGCCTGCACTAATAATCTCGACGGTCAGGATGTAACCTTTACTGCGCCTTCAAGCGGAGCAAGCGGCACTTTTGCCAACGGCACCAATACTACAACCGTAAAAAGCGCGAACGGTGGTATTGCCACCGCCACAAGTTTTACCGCCAACACTATTGCCGGAAATGGTTATCAAGTTTCGGCGGTAGTAGCCAGCAATTCTGCCATTTCAACTACTTTTACCATCAGTAATGTTCCCGGACCCGCAGCAACTATCACCCCGATAAACGGTAATGGGCAAAATGCCAAGATATTTACCGCTTTCCCTAACCAATTATCTGCCAGAGTAAAAGATTCACAGGGTAATTTGCTGATAAACGGTACTGTAACATTTACTGCACCGAGCAGTGGCGCAAGCGGAAAATTTTCCACTACCAATAATAATGTTGCCACCGCTATAATTGATGCCAGTGGAGTGGTTACTGCTCCTGTATTCACAGCAAATGGCACTGCCAGCCTCAGCGCATATCAGGTTAGTGCAACTATTGGAAGCGCTACCAATGTATTTAGCCTGACTAACTTGCCCGGTGATCCGAATACGCTGGTTGTTCTGGCTGTAACCGGGGGTAGCGGACAGAACGCCACCGTCAATACGGGCTACACTAACCACTTAACCGCAACTTTAAAAGATGCAGGCGGTAATACTCTCGATGGGTACAACGTTACCTTTACCGCCCCTAGCACTGGCGCGAGTATAGTTTTCAGTTCCAGTACTTATACACATGCTGTGACAAGCGCCGGAGGTGGACTGGTAGACTCTGGGGCTATAACTGCGAACAAAATTGCCGGTGCTAACTTTATTGTCCTAGCTTCGGTCGACTTGTTCCCAAGCGTGACTGCATCCTACACCCTCACAAATAATCCCGGAAACCCGGCGTTTATAACCATAATGGCGGGAGATAACCAGAGCGTTAAGATAGGCACAGTCTTTACCACCAGCCTAGCCATATCTATTACCGATACTTTTAATAACCCGGTTCCAAGCACAAGTGTAACCTTTACTGCGCCTTCAAGCGGAGCAAGCGGTACATTCGCAAGCACCAGTAACAATGCCGCTACCGCTACAACCGGAGCTAATGGGTTGGCGACCGCATCGATATATACAGCCAACACTGTCGCGGGCAATAACTATGCAGTAAATGCTAAAGTGACGAGTTTCCCGGCTGTAAACACGAATTTCACTTTAAGTAATTTGAAAGGTGACCCTAATAAATTAACCATTACGGGCGGTAACGGGCAAAGCGCAATTGTAGGTAGCGGATTCAGCAATAATCTCAAAGCCACCTTGACCGACATAGGAAATAACACCCTCGATGGTTATCAAGTTACCTTTACCGCCGGTGGGGTTAGTGCTAATGCGATCTTTACCGCCACTACCAACAACATTACGGTTGTTAGCAGCAGTGGAGGGGGTTTAGTAGATTCCGGTGGGTTCAAAGCAAATACCACTTCTGGAAGTTATACTGTCCAAGCGGTAGTAAACGGTTTCCCGGCAGTTACAGTTAATTATAATCTGACCAATCTAGCCGGAGACCCTGCCAATCTGACGATAAGTAATGGCAATTCCCAAAGTACCAAGATTAAAACCGTTTTCGGTACTAACCTAGAAGTTACCGTGACCGATTCGCATACTAACCCAGTAAGCGGTACTGTGATAATCTTTGCTGCGCCACAGTATAGCCCACCAACTGTTCCTAGCGGGAAATTCTCCAGCAGTAATACCTATACTTCAACGGCAACTACTAATTCGAGTGGGGTAGCCACCGCATCAGCTTTCACTGCCAATAAAACGGCAGGTAGTTTCTCTGTAACTGCCAGCGTTAGCGGTTTCCCATCTGTAACATCGGTCACTTTCAACCTTATTAACAACACCGATAATCCAGCGGCACTTGTTATAACAAACGGTGATGGGCAAAACACTGTCGTCAATAATAACTTTGCCAATAGCCTGATAGTTCGTGTGGAGGATTCCGGACAAAACGCCTTGAGTGGTTATACTGTCTTATTTACTTCAACCGTTTCCACCAGTCCGGGGGTAGTATTCGCCAGTACCAGTACCTATACTGCTACGACGCTATCGACAACGGGTGGCATAGCAGATTCCGGTAACTTAAAAGCAAATACCACAGCCGGAACAAATTATACGGTAACCGCAACGGTGCAAGGTTTTCCATCGGCAACAATCAATTTCACACTAACCAATAATCCGGGTACGCCTGCTACGTTGGCAACCGACTCAGGCGTATTATTATCCCAATCTATTACCGTTAACAATGCTTATGGGCCGTTAAGAGTGTTGGTAAAAGATACCTATGGCAACCCGGTTATTTCAGGATACACTGTTAATTTCAGTGCGCCCGCCAGTGGAGCAAGCGGTATTTTCAGTGGCACCGGAACAAATACTACTTCTGCCACCACAAATGCTAATGGAATCGCAAATCCGGGCATTTTTACCGCAAACAGCATAGCAGGTGGACCATTTAATGTTCAGGTAACAGTAACAAGCTATGCTACTGCCGCTTTCAGCTTCAATTTGACTAACCTACCGGATGTTCCTGCCCATATTACGGCAGTTGATTTGTTATCGGTAACCCAATCTAGCATAGTTACTAACAACTTCACCCGCAATATGAAAGTTGTAGTAACCGACTCGTCCAATAACCCAATATCAGGCAAGAGTGTGACCTTTACCGCATCATCAGCAGTAAGCGCAACCGGTACATTCAATAGCAATAATTTAGGTTCAGTTACACTTAGTACCGATAGTAGCGGGGTTATAGATCCGGGAACTTTTAAGGCTAATAGCGTAGCGGGGGGTCCTTATAGTATTGTTGCAGTAGTTAGCGGATTTCCTTCAATTAAAGTGACCTATAATTTCACAAACCTGCCGGATGTTCCCGCCAGTATGGTTGTTCATACAGGAGTATTAGCCATACAAAATGTAACCGTAAATAATGCTTACGGCGCAATGAGTGTTATAGTTAAAGACACTCATGGCAATCCTGTAGCGGCTGGTTACAACGTCACTTTCACAGCGCCGGCGGTTATGTTCCCATTTCCAACCGGAGCTTTTTCTTCCGGTAACTCTATTACTGTGCAAACCAATGCCAGCGGAGTGGCAGACCCCGGCACATTTAATGCCAATACCGCAGCAGGCGCATTTACAGTTACAGTAGCGGTTAGTGGTGCTCCCGACTTGAATTTCTCAATGACTAATAATGCCGGAGCGCCTGCTACAGTTGCAAATGACAGCCCAACTATACCTGCATCACAATCTGTTGCGGCGGGTAGCACCTTTGCGCAACCATTGAGGGTAGTTGTACGTGATATATATGGGAATGGTGTTGATGGTGTTTCGGTAGTTTTTACCGCGCCAGCAGCAGGCGCGAGTGGTACATTCAGTAATACCACCCGTACAATTACAATTACTTCTTCCGGCGGCGGTTTTGCCGATGCGGGTAATTTCAAAGCCAATGCAACTACGGGTAGTTACAATGTGTCTGTAGCAGTAAGCGGTACTCCGGGCTTTAACTTTGCAATGACTAATAGTTAGCTATAGCTGGAATTTATAAATGCAATAGGAGTTTACGGTTGAGCCAGAAAGTTGAGCTAAAGCTTTCATCTGAACAAATAACCTTAAAACCGGGTGGAAGCGCCGAGCTTACCGTCACCTTGATTAATAATACGCAAGGGGTAGAACGTTTTGAGCTTGGCATAGGTGAGCTTACCGCCGGATGGGCGCAACTCGATCAACTTGAGATGCTTTTATATCCTGATTCCCCCGGCAACGAAGGCTCTACAATACTAAGATTCAACTTACCAGCCAATGCCGCACCCGGTACTTATGCTCCCGTGTTGTTGGTCGGTAGTAGCAGCCAGCCGGGTATAATAGCCAGCCAGCCCTTATTGCTCAATGTTGAAGAAATAAAACAGGTAACACAAGAACTCAAATTACAACCGCAAGAGGTACAAACTCGCAAAAAAACCGCCATATGTCAGATCGGGATTTCCAATAATCAGTACCAGCCGGTTAACCTGAAATTGTATGCACGTACCAATGTGCAGGGAATGGAAATTCTGATTAATCCCCCGGTAGTGACAATCCCGCCACAAGCAGAAATAACCGCCAGTTCGCTTGAAATAAAGCTACGCAGGCGTAATTGGGTTGGCTCTCCCCGGATGTACGACTTCACAGTGGGTATCGAAGGACAGACCACCGAAACAAACGGGGTGCTTAATCAAGCGTGTACTTTACCGTGGTTACGTGCTGTTGTATTAAGCCCGGTTTTACTGGCGCTGGCGCTGCTATTGCCGGTAGCTTTCGTGATAATGCTACTTATTTTGATGTGGCCTACCAATACGCAAACTACTACAAGCAATCAGGTTCTACCGCCTGCTATTTGCACACCCGCTAATATAAACCTGCGCGCTACTCTCAGAATGGGCGAAACTGCCACCGATATAATAATAGTACAACCCGATGGCTCGCACCCGCGAAGTGTTTTTCAGGAATCGGTAGATGTTTTACCCGGTAATTTTGCCAGCCTGATGTCTATTTCACCGGATGGACGTAAATTGGCATATATAACCGCAAAAAACGAGGCTTTAGACAATGCTGCAATCAATGTACTAGACCTTAACTCACGCTCCAAAACCAGAGCGGTAAGTGTTGCCAGTGGATTATGGACTACCCGCCCAACTTGGTCTGCGGATAGCACCCAATTGAGTTATATAGTTCGTAATACCAATAAACTTGAATTGTTCAAGGTTGCAGCGAGTGGTAGAGAGCGCGAAATATCACTTGGCACACCCGACCAACTAGTACCTGAATATTTTTATGGTGATCCCGGTCAGGATGGGCCTCTTTGCTGGTCAACCGACAATTCGCGTATCATTGTTAATTCAAATAGCATCAATAACCCCTTCACGGTCAATGTAAACGATAAAAAAGTCAACGCTATTCCAAAAATAGCACAAACCCAAAACTTTGCGATTGTTACCGATAGATTCCAACAAGTACCTACCAAAGACCTTACCCCTGCTCCCGCCCCCGGCGGTGATTGTTTTGTTATAAATTACAGCCAGAATGACCCGCGCTGGCGTAATAGCCAAATCGGCACACAGACATTTAAAATTGGCGATTCCGGTTGTGCCATTACCACCGCTGCAATGCTACTGAACTATAACAAGGCAGATACCGACCCCGACCAGTTAAATAGTTGCTTAGGTCCCGATGCAATTCCGATGGATTGGTCGCTTACTGCCGTTCGCTGTAGCAAGGGAGTTTTATCCGGAGCACAACGTCAGGACTTTAACTGGGATTCGCTCAACTCCATCCTGAAATCAGGGCAACCCGCCGTGGTAGGCTTTCTCGGTGGGCAAACCGGAACACAATTTGTAGTAGTGGTTAGCGGCTCGGACAACATTGCGGCTACCTATCGGATTAATGACCCTTGGGATGGTACCAGCTACAAATCGCTTGCCTACTACATGGAGAAAGGCTACCAATTACGCTGGTTGATAAATTACGGAGCAGCGGGTCAAAGCGGTTGTCAAGGGCGACTCGACACTACTACCACCCAGCAAACTGGAATAACTCTGACAAGCCCAGTGGATGGCAAGCTATATACCCAATCAGTACCGCTTAATTATCAAGTCTCAGATACAACCAAAGTCAGCGCCTCCTTGAATATGCTGACTACTAACACCACTGATGGCAACCTTTTGCCCAGTGCCGGACTTGAAACCAATGTAAATGTGACATCGGGTGACCTTATCGAGAAAGAGGGCGCATATACGCTTGTACTGGATAACGGCACTAACCGGATTACTGCTCATTTTATAATCGACAAAACCCCACCACGGCTGGATTTGGTACGTCCTAAATTGAGCGACTTTGACCCAACCGGAGCGCAGGGTAATCAACTTATAGCCAGAAACAAAATATCCCTCGAATTTAAGGCTTCCGATAATTTAAGTGGCATCGCTCTTATAGAGTATAAAATCAACCAAGATGATTGGAAACCTTATAATAACGACATTGTTGCAGTGCCGATTACAATTGAAAAAGCGGGTGATTATTCTATTCTTTACCGTGCTACTGATGGCGCAGGCAATCATACTCCAGAAGGCAACCTTACTTTCTCGCTAATCCCTACTACCACAGGTCAAGGTACTAATCAGAGCGGCAATGCCAACCAGACCACTGCCCCCGGTGGTGACCAACAAGGTGGCAATAATGGAACAGGCGGAGGAGCAAATACAACTCCACAACCTACTGCGCTGCCCGGTGTATTGGCAGTAGCGCCAAATTCTTTGAATTTCGATGCTTTCACTAACCAAACATTCCTACAACTCTCAAACAGTGGGCAAGGACCAGTCGCATGGAATATTCAGCAACCAAGTGGGGCTTTAGCGTCCTTACTAAAATTTAACTTGCAGTCGGGTACAATCCCGCCTAGCGGCAATACGCAGCTAATCGTGAGCCTTAATGCCTTTAACCTCACCCAAGCTCCGGTAAACGGCACATTTAACATTGTATATAACAACGGGGCGGTGCAAGTGCCGGTGACCGTTGTCATAATCCAACAGCCCACCCCTACTGTACAATTTGTTTCGCCTATTCCGGGACCATTAAACGGTAAAACGGTGGATATAAGAGTTACCGTTATACCTACCGGGCTAGCTGCGCCTAATCATGTGAGCTTTACAGCCAAATACATTGCGAGTGTTGGTGGAAGTATTGCGGAATTACCCATACCCGGACAAGCAAATGCGGGCAATAGTTGGGGCGTAACGTGGGATATCTCAACTTTACCACCGCAAACCCCGATCGAGATCGGCGGTAAATTGTGTTGGACTGCCGATGAAGGCAGTTGTATCAAACTGGTACAACCACTGGCAGGTTTGAGTATTCCCAAACCCGCAGCAACTATTACCCTGAGTCCTAATTCCGACAAGTTAGTAGGAACGGTTACATTGAGCGCACAGGTTACAGGCGTTTATGATCATATCACCTATACTTACACCTACAATGATACAACCAATGCAACAGTTTCTAAAACGCTAGATAAGGCTAACGCAGCTAATAATAATACGGTGAAGTGGAATACTACGGGAATCCCACCTCAAACCGGCATCATCCTTGATGCTAAAGTATGCTGGGGTACTGACGATAATGTGGCTAATTGTACTACCCCTACTAATCAGTTACCTGCTGCCTTTACCGTAGAAGCGCCTACGCTAACGGTTAGCCCATTGAGTAGCACGGATCAAGCCAGTTTACCGGTGTTAGTGGCATTAAGCGGTTCCGCTGCTAAAATCAGCAGTGCCAGTACCGTAGTATTTGTAAATTATAAATATATCCCGACGGCAGGTGGACAACAGGTAGAGAAAAACGACACGGCAACGCTTAGCGCAGTTTCAAACGGCACTGCTACATGGTCAATACAAATAAACACGGCGGCATGGCCTCCTCAACCAATCACCTTTACCCCTAAAATATGCTGGGATGGAAATGCTACGGGCATTTTCTGTTATCCGGTGCAAGCGGCGGTACAGGGTACTATTCCCGATTTAATCGCTCAGTTTGCCACGCCTGTACCAACCGATTTATCCAAACCTACTATTTTGAATGTATCCGGCACACCGACTGCAAGAGTAACATCAATTCGCTATTATGTTACCTATCAGGCAAATGATGGTACGGCGCGCGCGGACGTACTACTAAGCACCGATGCCAACAGCACCAATAATTTTGGGATTACCTTTGATTCATCGGCTTTGGGAATCAAGCCAAATCAGCAAATTATTATAAAGTTGAAAGCCTGTAATAGCAGTGGCTATTGTGGCCCGTTTAATACTACCCCGCTGAACTGGAATGTACCGGAAGCGGCGGTTAATTTTACACCACCTGTATCTACCACCCTCAGCCTGAACACCACTATAACGGGTACGGTTACAGGGCGCGGGGCATCTTCTATTATTCTGTTGGCAACTTATCTAACCGACCCTACCAATCCAACTACTGTTATTACAACCTCGCTGACAACAATAAATAATAAAGTATTATCGGATACCGTTAGCTATGTCTGGAATACCGCCACGATCCCGCCACAACCGGGAGTCAAGTTGACCTACCGGATTTGCTGGGGTCAGGGAGAATTAGATTCTCAAGTGTGCCAAGCTAAGGACGTTACGGGCTACACTAGTGTGACCATACCTGAACCACAGGTAAGCAATGTCATTGTCAACGGTACTAGCCCTTATAATGTGACAAACGTTTTACCAATCGCCTTCGATAGTACCGCGTCACCGCTTACCTCAATTACGATTCCGCTAACTGCTACCGTAACCGGAAATAATGTTGGTGGGGTTAGATGGATTCTGAGTGACCAAGCGGGTAATATAACCCCTACATTAGCGCTGCAAAATTCTCAGGTAAACGCCACAACTCAGCAGGCAACCGGGAATCTGGTTCTTAATTTGCAACAGCTAAAAGCCACAGTCGATTTACTTACCGACACCTTATACATTACAGCCGTACCATTATGGGGACCTGTTTCCAGTGGCGTTCCATATAGCGGTTCTACCAATATTGTTCAGCTTAAAATTAAGCTGATAAACATGACGGTCAGCATGAACAGTAAAGGAGCAGCGCCTGTACAATTAGCTCCGCTAAGCGGTTCGCCTACCTCCGCGAATTATTTGATGCTTTCCAGTGTGACTACATTTACGGTTGCCATTCCTACAAATGCGGCTTTAATCAAGCGGGTAATGTTTGATGTCAATTACAAAAACTCTTCGGGAGTTAGTACCACCACCGCATTAAGCACAATATCAGGACCTAAAAGTATTTTGCCTACCGGGTCTGGACCTTGGACTGTTACATGGGATCATACTTCTGACACGCCAAAAATAGACCCGCAAAATGGAATAACTCTAAGCTGGCGACTCTGTACCACAGCCTCACCGGATGATTCCGGGTGTCAATCTCCGGGATTAGCGGGCAACCTATCCAGTATTAGCGGTCTGACTCTTGGTGGCGCACGCTTCAATCTGAGTAGCTCTAACCTGACCGATAATCAGCCCGGAACAGAGCCAAAAGCCAGCGATTATTTTAATTCTTCGCCACAGGCTTTAATTGAGCTAAGTGCGCTTGATTCGGTCAAGTTGGTGAGAATATTTGCTTATCCTACCAATAGTCCAACTCCGGCAAACCGGATATTATTAGGGATTCGTACCGATGATACCAGCACGCCCTCCAATGCGGTTATTTCATCGGGACTATTGCAATGGAATTTATCAGCATTTTGGCCTTTGGATGAAACTGGTATAACCACAAACCTAATAAATAATGCAACCGACCGGAAAGTTTCGCTAGGCATCCAGTATTGCACCGAAGCTGCACCCGCTACACTGGACGCTGTTACTTGTAGCGATTGGGATGGAAAGCTTTTCGCCCAGATGAGTCCAAATTGGAAAGGCTCTTTTGATGCTAATATGGGCGCGGTTGTCTTATGGAAACCATACGATGTACAACCAAACCCGTATGACTCTTATATTCAAACGGGCGCACTATCAACTCGTAATCTGACTGCTACTGTAATACCTTTTAGTGGAGTTACTATTAATTCCAGCAATGGGGTTAGCTTTAATTATACCGTGCAAACAAATTCAGTAACGTCTATCGGTACTGCCGCATTAATGACTAATAGTAGTGGGAATGACTGGAGCTATTCTTGGAATATCGGCGGAATTACATTCAAGAATGATGCTAGCAATACGCGAAGTGTAACTTTAAAAGCCAGCGTAACTTTTACAGTAACAGGAGATCCAAGCGCGAAAACAAAAGATACGGTGGTAAAAACTCATGGTCATAATTAAAAGTCGGGATGCTTATATTGAAAAAGCATCCCGACTCGGAATAGCATGGACAAATTACCTTACCTGTACAATCATTTCAATTTCAATCGGCATATTGTTAGGCAAGCCGCCCATCCCCACCGCTGAACGGGCATGCTTGCCTATTTCTTCACCAAACACTGCCACAAACAAATCGGAAGCGCCGTTGATTACATAAGGTTGCTGTCCAAAACCTTCCACTGCATTGACCATACCTAAAACCTTTACGAACTTTACGACCCTATCAAGGTCTCCAAGTGCCTCTTTTAGCGTTGAAAGAAGATTCAAACCGGTCAAGCGTGCGGCTTTATAACCCTCCTCCAAGCTCACCTCTCCTCCTACCTTACCTTGATAAGCGAGTCTCCCATCAGAACCCGTAGGGCCATGTCCGGCAATAAAAAGAAGATCACCGGTTTGTACATAACGCAAGAAATTCATGCCGGGAGGAACATTAAAGATAGGTGGTAACTCAATACCCAGTTCGCGTAATTTATGCTCTATTTTTCCTTCAGCCATTTAAGCTCTCCTTGTCAAAAATACTTGAATAATCGGCGCAAGCGGGGCGGTTCTACTTGAGTATCGTTGTGAAGTGCAACTAAAGTGGAACAGCCAATCCAAGTTTCGCGTGGTTTTCGTACTCCATGCGGCTTCAGAATCTTCAACAAGCAACGTGGCGTGGGATCGGTTAGGAGCATTGCACCACGACCAAGCAAATCCACCACCACAATCCACCAATCTGGTATTGCTCTGGTTTCAAAGCCTAATTTTTCGGTATATTTTCCTACTACGTGAGATTGACCCATGATTGCCTTAAAATCAGACCAAGCGGGGTCAACCCTTAATAAAGCAGCGAGATTAGGCATTTCGGGCGCTAATAACCGATATAGATAACGTGAATAAGATAAATCATTGTCGGCACCCCTGAAGCGTGGCATAAAAAGCTTCATATGCAGTCTGATTATTTTATCACCTCGGCGCAAGGTAGTGCCATCTTTTAGAGTTGTAGTCCATGGGCGGCGATAACGACGCTTTACTATCACTAGATAACCAATTCGATAAGCCATAAACGGCTCGAAAAAACCTCGAACAAAGTCGAAGGCGATTACTAATTCCAGCCAGAGTCGCCGCCATATTTTCATTAAGTTTTCAGACATATACTTATCTTAAACCTATTTTTTGCTACCGTACACAATTAGAAATCCTCTAAAAGAAAAGGGATAAAGGCGACTGGTAAGGGTAAATGTTCATTCAAAAAATGCTCAAGCAGGTTCAAACCTAAATTGAACAGGCTCAAATCCAGTCGTTCGGTGCGATGAATGACCCGGTTCCAGCCTTCAGCTAAAGCTATCGTACCCAGATGTACAATCCAAAGATAAGCCAGACAAGCCGCTAACAATAACCTTTCTAGCCGTTTAGGGTCATCCAAATGGCTCTTGTCCAGCCGAAACCCTCGGCTCTTGCTATCGGAAAAGAAGGTTTCAATCCTAAACCTCTTTTTGTAGTACCGGATTGCTTCCTGGGCTAGAGCCAAATTACTCACCAGATAAAGTGGCTCACGGTAAGGCTTTTGCCAGACCGCTATGACCAGTACTGGTCCGTACTCGTGTTTGCTGAATGCTACGCCGCTCTGACTCACTACCTGACCAGGCTGAACCCCTAACTTACTGATGGCATAATGAGCTTGTTCATCCAACCAGACCTGGCTATTTTTAGCAGTACGACAGACATACTGCCAACCGTAATAATCTAACCGTCTTAACAAACGACAGCCATCGAATTCACCATCACCCAAAAAGACTACTTGGCTACCAGACGGAACCAACGAGTGAACTTGCTTTAACAATCTGATGTGCAAAGCTTGAGCTAAATGTCCCTTTTTAGCCTTAACCACCAACCAACCCAAAGGTAAAGCCCGCCCCTGATATACTACACTGATTACTAAGCCCATTCCACCAGCACCAACCTGACTGCCATCTATCACCAGTACCAGTGGACAATGACACAGGCTACTCAGCAATTGTTTGGCGAAAGGAGCATACACCACTTTTTGGTTAAAGTTATCATTTTTGAGCAATCGGCGCATTCGGATGATGCGGCTTTCCCGTTTAGTTTTATCTGGCACTTTGGCGGCGATATTAGGCAACGCACTATGCCGACTACCTACAATCCCACTGATCACCATCGCTAGAATTGTTAAATATTGTAATTCGCGCCCCTGCGCTTGTGGGTGGAGTTGCAACAATTGCTGTTTTATGGCACGATGTCGGCGAAGGTTGTCACTCATTTTGGTATCCTTTTGCTTTCTACTTTGGTCGGTAAGAAAACTACAGTTTACCACTCTGCCTCAACCTTCTCCTCCTTTTCCTCTCCTTTATATCTGTACGGTAGCAAAACCTATTTGAATGTATTAGTAGTAGTAAATGTAACATCAGTGATGTATTGGTATGAACATCATATAAGTGTGATTTTACCTTTTCCTTGAGTGGATTTTACATTCATTTTACAAATGAAAGATAAAATTAATATATAAAATAGAGAGAATTTGTGAAAACAAATTACTTGCTTAACTCGTAGACAACGATAGCCTCAGATATAGCGAAAGTTTAAATAAAGTATCCGTAGCTTTCGTTTTTTTATTAGTTTTTAGGAGTATAAATATAGATGTTATCCGCTAAAGAATCCAATTTGCAAGGTAAGCTTGCAGGTGCAACAGCAGTAACTACTGCTAAAGGAGTGCGCTGGCGTTGGAAATATGAAACAGCAGTAGCAAGTTCACGGGATTTACGCCTTGATTTTTTGCGAGGCTTAAGCCTATTTGTAATGCTGATGGATCATATCGGGGTATTTGGACCGGATAGTTGGGTTTACTTCCTCACTGCGCGGGGAGAATTTTATATAAGCGCCGCCGAAGGTTTCGTTATCATAAGCGGCTTTATCCTAGGCATAGTTTATTTCAAGGTTATCGAAAAAGAAGGCTTGCGGGTTGCCAGTACCAAAATACTGAAACGCGCCTTAAAAATATATTGGCTGGCAGTGGGATTAACCCTGTTTTTTGTGCTACTGGCAAACTATTCTCCGCTACAATTATGGGCTGATCGGCAATGGAGTCAGATTACAGACCCGATTGATTTGTTACTCGGTACGCTGACAATGCGGTTTGCCTATCATGGTTCTAGTATTCTGTTTATGTACGTGCTTTTCCTAGCGATTAGCCCTCTAATTCTCTTCCTACTACAAGAAGGCAAAGCCAAGCATGTATTGATAGTAAGCTGGGTTATCTGGTTTGCTAATATGTATTATCCAAGCAACTTTAGCTTGCCTTTTGCCAGCAACTTTCCGCTGGCTTCTTGGCAAGCGCTATTCGTTACCGCAATGGTAATGGGCTACCACCGCCAAGCAATAGCTAACTTTTTCAGTGCAAAGGGCAACCTGTATAGATATTACTCAATGGCAATCGGCGCTATGTCGGTAATGCTGGTGAGTTTGTATATAGCCGAAATTAACGGTGGAGTAGAAACAATCTTCGGGTCAATTGATGTGCATTTCTACATCGCCGACATGCACGATAAAGCTTTACTTCCACCGGAGCGCATATTTGCTATCTTCGTAATCTTCCAGGGGCTTTTTCTGGCAGCTACTTGGCTATGGAAACTATTGCAACCTGTGTTGGGGTGGCTATTAATCCCAATTGGTGAGGTTAGCCTTTACTCCTTCGCTATGCACCTAGTTATCATTGTCATTTTCTACAACATACCGGGCGTGAGAGACCTACCCTATTTCTTTTATGGTTTCGCGCTGCTTGCTTCGGTGCTACTGTTGTGGGGTATGGTGAAAACCAAGTTCCTATTCTCGATAATACCTCATTAAGCTTAAAGTAAATTTCTGAAAACTACTTAAAACCTTTCCAGTTGTAGAGAAGCAGCGGAAAGGTTTTTTATGTCTATCTACCCTATATTTACCGACTTAGACCTCATTATTGATTCTTATAACTTATGATTAATGGAGTAAAAAAGGTTATCAAGTTTTGGAAAGGCTTTTAAAAAGTAGGCGAATCCAGTATTAAAACATCTTGATAATCACCTCAAACCATTCAATGGCGCTGGTAAAGGGGTGAAGGTTTTGAACAAGATATTCGTTTCGCCGATTAGTTCCGTAGGAACTAACCCAGTAAATAAGGACTTCTACCGTTACGCTGGCGGGCAAACTGCTTGCCGATTACCCGCTCATTTTTTTAATATAACCTGCGTTTCTCAGACTATAAATCCTCTGCCCTATTTTATTTTTGGTCAAAATCTCCTGAATCATTTCGGTATCATTAGAATAATTTCCCCTCCCTTGCGCTATCAAAGATACAAGCTGTTTTCGTTCCTGAATCACAACAAATTTTCATAGTGAAAGAAATGAGAAAATGAAATGAAAATCGGTATTCCAAAAGAAATATATCTCGGTGAAACTAGGGTGGCACTGGTGCCCGGTCTTGTTGTGGTTCTAAAAAAACAAAATCACGAAGTTTTTGTGGAAAAGTGCGCCGGTAAATTGGCATTTTGTAGCGATAAAGAATATGAAGCAGCGGGTGCACAATTAGTAAATAACGCCAAAGAATTGTACCAACAAGTCGATGTAATATTTAAGGTGCAACCACCCCAATTTCATCCCGAATTTGGTCGCTACGAAACCGATATGCTGCAAGAAGGCGCAACTTTGCTCAGTTTCTTAGCTCCATTTGCCAAACCTGAGATTATAGAAGCTCTCGCCCACCGCAAAATTACCGCTTATTCAATGGAATTAATACCGCGTATAGCCCGCGCTCAAAATATGGATGCCTTAAGCGCGATGGCGACAATTGCTGGATACAAAGCGGTGCTGCTGGCGGCTGGCAAGCTCAAGAAAATGTTCCCCTTGATGATGACCGCTGCCGGTACAGTATCACCCGCAACCGTGCTGGTATTGGGCGCAGGGGTGGCAGGTTTACAGGCAATTGCTACTGCCAAACGGCTTGGCGCTAGAGTTGAAGCTTTTGACCCACGCCCGATTGTTAGGGATCAGGTTAAGAGTGTGGGCGCAAATTTTGTGGAGATGGAGTTGCCAAAAGATGCAGAAACAAGCGGGGGCTATGCCAAAGAACAATCTGACGAATTTCTTATGAAAGAGCGTGAGGTAATCAGCGCGCGATTGCCAAAAGTAGATGTGGTTATTACTACCGCGCAAGTATTTGGTAAACGCGCACCATTGCTAATAAGTCGAGAAATGGTGCAACTACTGAAACCGGGTTCGATAATCGTTGATCTCGCAGCGGAACAGGGCGGCAACTGTGAATTGACCGCCCCAAACCAAACAATCGAGTCAAACGATGTCACCATAATTGGGGCAGTAAACTTACCGGCGGCAGTACCGGCAGATGCAAGCCTCCTATACAGTCATAATCTGCTCAACCTGTTCGAGTATCTTTTCCCCAATGGGAAAGCAAGCCCTTCGTATGAGGACGAAATTGTAAAAGCTGCGTGTGTAACACGGGGCGGGGAAATTCTAAATGAACAGGTAAAAGCTTTGTTGCCCCAAGGAGTAATGGTATGAATCTACAATTATTCGAAATGATTTATATTCTGGCGTTGGCAGGGTTTTTAGGCTTTGAAGTAATCCGACGTGTGCCACCCCTGCTTCACACCCCCTTGATGTCAGCTACCAACGCCATTTCTGGTATATCATTGGTCGGTTCATTGGTAGCAGCAGGCAGTAACAAAGGAACATTAAGCACAGTGCTTGGCTTTATTGCGGTCACATCTGCCACTATAAATGTCGTGGGAGGTTTTCTTGTCACAGACCGAATGCTAAAGATGTTCAAGCGGAAGGAGGAAAAACCTCAATGAACGATTATTTGCTTGAGGCTTCCTACTTCGCCGCTTCAATATTATTTATTATGGGTTTAAAAGCGCTATGCTCGCCCGTATCGGCGCGACGCGGGATGTTATACGCTGAGCTTGGCATGTTACTGGCTATAGTTGGTACATTGCTAAAAAATGAGATCGTTAGTTACGAATGGATCATTGTTGGTATTATGCTCGGCTCGCTAATCGGCGGACTACTGGCAAGATTGATGCCAATGACGGCGATGCCCCAACTTGTGGCAATTTCCCATGCTTTTGGTGCATTAGCCGCTACTCTGGTGGGCGTGGTTAAATTCGAGGAACACGTAGCGACAAACATAGATAGCTGGCTAATGACAGTTTTGGGGATTGAGGTGCTTTTCGGGTCGCTGACAATTACCGGAAGTCTTATTGCATTTATAAAACTTCAGGAACTCATCACCGGCGCTCCAATAACCTATCGCTTTCAGAATATTATTAACTTGATTTTATTTATCGGCGCATTGGGCTTATTTGGATTTTTATTGGTAAATCCTGCTACTTCTGTTGTATTCTATTTGATGCTAGGCGCAGGATTGCTAATCGGGGTGTTGCTGGTGCTGCCAATCGGTGGCGCAGATATGCCGGTAGTGCTGGCGCTTTTAAATTCATATGCCGGGTTAGCTTCGGCTGCGACTGGTTTCGCCATCAATAACGATGTGCTGATTATCGCAGGCGCATTAAACGCCGCCTCCGGTTTCTTCCTAGCGATGATTATGAGCAAAGCTATGAACCGTTCTTTTACTAACGTGCTTTTTGGGGCAGTAGGCGCAAAACCGGGCGAACTACATGCGCAAGCGCAGGCAAAAACAGTTACGCGCTATACCCCCGAAGATGTCGAATTTTTGTTGAGCAGCGCACAATCGGTAATTATCATACCGGGTTACGGTATGGCAGTAGCCCAAGCGCAACATCCGGTGCAAGAGTTAGGGGATTTGCTGATGCACCAAGGCATAAAGGTGCGGTACGCCATCCACCCGGTAGCCGGTAGAATGCCCGGTCACATGAATGTGCTTTTGGCAGAAGCAAATGTGTCTTACGATTTGTTATTTGAGCCGGATCAGATTAATGATGAATTTTCTGAAACGGATGTAGTGCTGGTAATCGGCGCAAACGATGTAATTAACCCGGCAGCACGCTACAAGAAAGACAGCCCACTTTATGGGATGCCGATACTTGATGCGGATAAAGCTCATTCTGTGGTAATCCTGAAACGTAGCCTAGGTTCAGGGTTTGCCGGAGAAGACAACGAGCTATTCTACGCCAAGAATACCTTAATGGTATTCGGGGATGCCAAAACTACCCTTAACAGCCTAGTACAGTTACTTAAACACAAAGAGATGGCTTTAGCGCGGAAATAAAATCAGGGAGGGGTCTTGAGAAGAGGATAGCGACAAGGGGGTTTGACCATAGGCATATAGTTAAAACACTCTAGGACGCATGCAAAGTCAGCATTTCCATTTTCAACGTCCATCCCAAACGTTAAGAAAATAGTTTTTGTATTCCCCATCTGGGAGATACCCTTTCAGGGTACAGGCAGTAAGGGCGGTTCGTCTGCCTAGCCTGTGCCTTGAAGGGTATGAACCGCCCTACCTGAATTCCTCAAATTGAACGAGGGCGCACATCCCGCGATGCATTCTTACGAAAGCACAGCACGCCCTTACCCAAACCCCTTTGAGAACCGTTTTATAGGGAAGCAATTTCTTTCTTGCAATAGCCCTGTTACACACTTTTAATACGGTTTGTACTGAATTAAAAAAGGTGTTATAATAACCTACGTAGGTAAAACATTTTTTCTTAGTTGGAAATTACAAATACCTTAAGTTCCCTTCCACTTAAATCTTTCAAGATTTAAAATCTTTATCCTCTTTTCTACGTTTCTGCTTTTTTTAAAGTTGAGATTGTTTTACTCCGGTTTCAGCCATAAATCAAACATAATTGAAAACCGGGACTTCTTATTATTGCAGTTTCGGGCTTGATAATAAAAAATCCGGTGGCAACTGAAAATCCGCTTCCGGTTTGGGTCTGAAATTGTTATCAACATTCCAGACCCCGCACCCTTAAGCTAAGGGATAATAGAAGCTATTTAACAGTTCCTACCTTTATAACAAGATTTTAGTTCTAAAAATTTCGGGCTGTCGCTGGTGACAATCCGAGAGAGAAAACCTATATGTTTTTTAGGGGAAATAATGAAATTTTTAATCCGTGTGTCATATGATTCAAAAAAGAAAGCCGAGGCAATTCCGCGCTATTCGTTGGTAGCCTTCAAAATCAATAGTAAAACCATTCGCATAGGGATGGTTTGGAAGATGGATAGCAATGATGGTAGCGTTAAAGTACAGGCTTACTCCGGTATGCATCCTACCTTACTTCAAAAATTAGGATTTAACGATAACAATTTTTTGACAATCGCCAGTTCAAATTATGAAAAAGTAAAGCAATTCGATTAGTATCACGCTAATAAGCGGTAGTTATAGTAATTCTGAGGAAAAGTGTTATGAGCGAAATAGAACCAAAGATACGCAACTCGTTGGTTAAAGCAGCCAGTATTTTAAGAACCTGCCTTGTTCTGGCAGACCGTTTATTAATAGAAGGGGTACTGATCTCCTTAAGCAAAGCGGAAGAAGAACAATTGCTGAATTTTGAGCAACTGGTACAGTCAAATTATAGCGAGAGCGATTGGAGTTATTTGCGAGTATCTTCCGGTGTAAAAATCAACGGAGTAGCAGCGTTAACCAGTTGCCTGAGAATTTACCGATCAAAAAACCTGTCTGAAAAATAGAGCAATGGCTAGAGCTGTCTAAAAATAAAGAACCGAAGAGATTCTTTAATTAAAATAAATAATCACTTCAGTAGAAAAGAGGTCTAATTGGAATTATTAAGTAACACTGGTGACAACCGAAAATTTTCAATAACCGGTTGGAGTAGTGCAGAAATTATAGCGCTTGATCGCGCGGTAGCATCAGGATCTCTTCCTTACTGTGTCCGTTCGCAAGATTTTAGTGTACCGGGTAAAAAATTAGCAGGACGTTGTTATTATTTTTATATCAGTAGCGAACATGGTAAAGATGATGGTTTGGGAATGGCTATCGATTGGCTAAATAAAAGGGTAAAGAAAGAAATTTAGTCATAGAAATGAATTAGAGCCTATTTAAGGCATGTGACATAATGCGCATTTTATAATAACCCAGAGAACTTGGCTCAATCAAACTTTAGCGCTAAAAGTGTTGTGACTGTGAATCATAGATGGAATAAGCCAATCAAAGTAACTTGAGGTCTGGTTTCTGGGTTTCTCTGGTTAGACAAGTGCAACCATTACTGGAAGGTGCTATTGCGCCTTTCCTGTCGCGATAAGTCGCCGCTTTAATCAGGCACATAAGCTTTAGATTTGCTAAAAACCTTAGCTTGCTCGTTCTTTCTTAGCTTTAGCTCAAGTTCAAAGCGGCGCAACTTTCCAAAATCTCTAGAGCAAAATCCCTAAATTTATTACTTACAATTGATACGCTGTTTTTCGGTGCGATCAATTTGTACTACCCTGGCATCTTGAATTGTAATCTGGATATAGCCATATTTAATTTGCCTAAGAGAGTGCAATATTTGTACCAGCACTTCAGCCTCTTGAGGGTTTAGGTTATTCAGGCTATTGTGATTATTAGCTGTTTGTTCTTCTTGCAATTACTAAATAACTCCACATGAGACTATCAAAATAGACAAAGTATAACCTACCCTTTGGTAAATTAATCCTAACTTAGTTTAGCTATTTTGTCAAGTATTTTCGCAAGGTATTTGCAAAGTCAGATAAAAGAAATGAAATTTCAGGAATTAATTAACCTTACCGCCTCAGCAGGCTGATAAGGGAGCCAAAAATAATTAAGTGCCCATATCAAAAGCAGGGGGACGGCAAGGGTTACCAAAGACCTGCCTATATTCTGGGAATATCACAAAAAGTAAGGCGTGAATTTCATTGCGGTAGCGACCAATTTCATCGGCTAGGTTGGAATATAGCCGAACCCATTCGCGCTAGGTAGCTATAGCTATATAAGTCGGTCGAGCCTCATCGCTGGAACTACCCGCTTTATCGTCTCAGCATCCAAGGCATCAATTTTAGCTCGTAAACTACGACATTATGTGAACTACTGGGTTGGGTTCGGTCGGTGACGGTTTTGTAAAATTGCACAAAGCCAAGCTAAGAGAGTGACCTTGTTGGCACACTTGTTTTGAGGCTTACAGCGTTACCCCAAAAATGGGATGTCACCATCTGTTTAGCTTTTAGGCTTGTTTTGCATTCCCGTAACTATTTCACGCCAACTATATTCGAAGATTGCACGCATTTGGTTAGCCAATGCCTGAATATCGCCAGCTAAAGAAGGGTCAAGCCGATCTAATAGAATACCTTGAAATATGTTAATCAGGGACATATCGCTATCCCGTTTGAAAAAGCCCTGATTGTTCATGACTGCATTGCTTTCCCAGATAACGATGTTATAGAAAGGCGTGAGGTCGCCAATCAATAAGCTGACAGTAACTAAGGAAACCATCTGGTTGGCAACGGTATTGGCAAGGGTAGCAGAGGCATACTGCGCAAATACACCTGATTCCAGCAGGCGTTCTGCTAACTCAACTTCAACAACCTCGGCATTTTGTTCTATGGCAGTAGCGAGAGCAGGATAATTTAAGCGCAGGTTCAGATTAATTTGAGATTGTAGCATAGTAATAACTCCTTATTTTGCTTTTGTGTTAATGCTTCTGCGGCGCTGTCGTACCAGCTCTTTTTTACTACCGGGTCGAAACTCTTCGGCGAGAATTAGCAAATTATCCCAATATTTTTCTACCCGAGCGACACCAAAATATTCGGTTAAATCGTTCAAACTAAGTCGGTCAGAATTATTTGATAAGAGATAATAAACCAACTCAGATAACTGAATAGGCTCTTCTTTGGTCGGTTCTTCGGCTAGAGGCAAAGGAGGAGTTACAGCAGCATCTTCCTTACAAAGGTCTTCATGCACATTATGACCATTTGTACTCACACATCGCATACTCAGCCGTTTCTGCCTTAAACTGGCAAGATAGCTGGCAATATCATGTTTGCGCTGAACTGTTTCTGCTTTCAAACTCCCCGCTTGGTTGCGGTTATTTTCAATCCTAGTATCAGCTAAATCCTTCAAATAATGGCTTACATTTTTGTGCAGATTTAAGTGATCCTCTTGGATTTGTTGGTGTAGCATTTTATTTGAGGATTCACGATCACAACGATAATTTTGTAATAATTCCCCAACTTCAGCTTTAAGTTCCTCAACCGCGGATTCTATTTTCCGATCTAACATATTTCACCATACAACTTAATTCTGCTTGTTAGCTAACCGATGTTCCATGAGCCGAGTGGTTTGCTCTACCGTACTTTCCACATCACTTCCAAGAATGTCAGCCCCAATACTTTGTAATGCATTCGGGTTATTGTAAATAGCTGCCCCACCTACCTCTATAATGCCAATCCAACCGCTCTGGCGCAACGCCCGAATGGCTTTGATTGCTCGGAAAATTTGTCCCGGTAGTGAGACTGATAGACAAACCATATCTATTTGATGGCGCTTGGCAGCATCCACGATTTCTAACTCAGGCAATTCAGAATTTAGTGGATAAACTTCCCACCCAGCCCAACGCAAGGCATCGCCCAGCAAGTTTAAACCGAGGGTATGGGTATTGCCACTCACGCTAGTTAGCAAAGCTCGCCCGATTCGTTTTTTTGGTACACCGGCTTTACTGCTAAGTACCAAATTGCGGCAATATTCTGTAATGCCAGTAGCCAAGTGTTCCTGTGCTACGGTCATTTTCCCCTTCTCCCAAAGCACCCCCACTTGGCGCATCGCTCTGGTAAAAACGGCATCATAAATTGTTTCGTGGACTACCCCATCTCTAAGCGCTTGTTGTACTACCTGCACTGCTTGATTGAATGAGCCAGCTTCAAGCGCTTCAAGATACAACTCATAATATTGCTGAGGCGCTACCCGCTTTTGTTCCAAATAAACATTCAGGTGGTTCTCAGGTTTGGCTAAGGCATGTAAAATTGTAAAATTCGAGGGAATATATTTTTTGGTCTGCTGGTCAAACTTGAACAAACCTAAAGGTACACCTTGCTCAATTAGGTAGTACAATTCCTGACCTATGCCTTTTACTTCGATAATTCCGGTATAGGCATCTTTTTCAAAGGCACGGCGTAGTCCATTAAAGTTTGGCTGGCTGGCAGCTAGATTAGAATAAGGACGTCGCCCTTTTTCTTTAACGCTCCACCAATCTACCGGTAGTTCCTCTGCGGACTCTTTATTCGCAGCAGAACCGACAGTCGGTTCTGCTTTAGCCGATTTAGGGCTAGCAACCATCAATCCCGGCAGAGCCATTTCTGGTTTTTTTGCATTACCATTCATACTCGCTCCTAGCGCCTGAATCGGTTGCAGCGAAGCCATACTAATTTTCTCTAGATCGGGAACACTTAGCATATCGAGTTTCACATCTGCCTCAGTTAACATTTGCACAAATAGCACCTCGGTTTTTTCGAGGGTGTTATTCAGCACTTCGTAACAACCCAACGCCTCACCTTCAATGATCAGATAATAAAGCGTGCGAGAGTGGGTATGCAGTTTCAAGATAATTGAGGATTTGTGCTGGATTGATTCCTGAGCCAGTTTCATTATGGTTTCGGAAGTAGCTTGAAGGTTACTTTGGGCGATAATATTGCTCAGGATAGCCCGATAGCCTTTTAGCTCTTTGGTGTTTGAAGTAGCGGTAGTGAGAGTCCAGTTACTCAGGTTTGCAAACATAATCGAGGCATCAAAAGCGGCTTGACCGGTCAGGATACTACCCGGTGCGCTATAACGCGCCAAAGTGATTATGCCCTCTTCCAATACGAGCAGGCTTTTTTCAGCTCTATTCTCGATCTTGATAGAGGTCAAGAAAAAGCCAGTAAAATGGTCGGCTATTGCCTGTTGGATAAAAGGTAACAGGTTTGTTTTTTGGCGAGAAATCTCAGTTCCCTGTGATTTATTGCCTAATTGGAGTAGCTCAAGTGTAGGAGACTCTTGCGCCAATGAAACGGACAAACCCAGACCCGGAAAAACGGTGTTACCAAAGTTATGGGCGGTTGCTCCATTATTCTGGTGCGTTTCATCTTTGCTCAGGTTATTATTAGTCACAGGTACTTGTGTATGAATCGGATTTTGTTTTTCGCTATATTCCATAGTTTCGACTTTCGGCGGAGTAATTACAATACTGGACGGGGCTGGTTGGAAAAGTTGTAAAGTTTCTCGGAAAAGTAACCCTTGTTGATGGTCAATGCTACAGCTAGTATCATAATCAGGCTCAGAGGATTTGGGTTGGAATTCTATTGTGCCATCGTTCCAGCCCAATAAAATATACAAAGCCTCTTCGCCAATTGCTGTATCACTGGTTGCATGGGTAATATTTCCAGTATCCATATAAATATAAGCCAGCTTATCACCTTGCTGACAAGCCAAACGTCCGGTGAACTGATTGGCTTTAGCCTCTTCAATCATAGAAGCTAATTTATGGAACTCGTATTTGGTTTCAATCGTAATGCTCATTCTTTTCCGCCTTAACCTTTAAAATTTTAGCTCTCTATGAACATCCAATCCTCAAGTAGCTTTTTCGGAATTGCCGGGTGTATGTCATACTTTGTGTCTGGCGCTTCCACAAACCGATTCATTGTTTGTTTTACTCTAGTCATCATATTTTCTTGCTGTTGATAACCGCCAAAACCGTGTCCCTCATGCATAAGATAATAGACTAGTCCGGTTGAGTTATAGAAAACAATGCTGCCAGTAAAGTGGTTCTTTACCAACCGGAGCATTCGTTCCATAATATTGTCGCTCTGACACTGCAATCCTCTTAAACTGCTAGGTGCAGGTATTCGCGTTGTCAGGTAGGCATCCAGTATTCCGGGAGCACATCTGCCGATTTTAATATCAGAAAGATCGGGTAAAGGCGCACAATATAAGCGTTGTAAGGCTGCTTCACCAAAATACTGCTGGTTACCATCATCAAAACTTTGGAATGTAATATTACCATCTTGGAAAAATAATCTAGAAAAATATGCCGAGTTTAGATTTCGCCCATTAACTTCCAGATACCCTTCCAGTTTAACTTGTGTCGCCCGCTTGATAATCCAACTTATATCAGGGCTAGGAGCATGTTGTGAAATGATATTCAAGCCATCTTGCTCCCAATTCGTCAGGGTAGAAGGAGGCAGACATTCCTGAGATAAAGTGAAATTGTCACGTGCGGTTACTACTCGCTCAGCTCTTGCCTCCTGATATACTGGCAAATAGCTATCAGGTTCAGTTCTTGCCTCTTGCGCGGGTGGGTTAGCCGCTTCGTTTTCAACTTGCACAAACGAATCTTGGTTTTCAAATGTTTCTTGAATTTCACTTGATCTAACCGAGTTTGTGTGGACTGCCTCAATGCCAAAAATTGCTATCATACCCTCTGGAATTTGTGGGCCTAGGGTAAATTCAGGCTCATCCATCTCATTTGCGGCATTTTCGGTTTGCATAAGGCTGAACTCTGGCAGCGGCTCACTACTATCGTATAGCAAAGCATCTGAAGCAATGGCATAGTTTTGAGGATCTTCTAGACTGAGGATTCCTGCCTCATTTCCCTCCAACTGCGAAGCCTGTATAAACTCAGTTTGAAACTTCTCCATGCCATCGTTAGGTGCCGAATACTGATGACCTAGGTTAAATTCATCAGGCGTTTCTGGCGTCGGGGTATCATGCGACAATTTAAACTCGGTATAGCTTTCTTCCAGTGCTGCTTGCGAGTCATAGCCTAGACTAAATTCAGGCTGTTCTTCAGCGGAATTAGTGGCAACAGTTGCAAAATGCTCATTGTCTAGACTAAATTCAGGATAGTCTATTTCGTTACTGGTGTTTGGTTGCTCGGCGGGTTTAGAATCTAGGTCAAACTCAGGGTGATCTTCTGACAAGGATTCTGCTTCAACTGCCGATTCCGGGTTTATGCTCAACTGTTCCGATATTTGCTCTGTTGATTCTGCCAGTATTTGGTCTAATTTGAATTCATATTCAGTTTCTTCAGAGTGATCGGAAGCTTCTGCTTGCAAGGATTGACCCAATATAAATTCAGGCTGCTCAACTAAAGAGTGCGACTCGGCTGTTTCCATGCGGTCAAGCTCAAATATCAATTCCGATAGCTCTGTGGTAGCGCTTGCCTCTGCTAGAGTGTGCTCTATCTCAGTAACCTCAGTTTGATTCAAAGCAAAGCTTACATTCTCAAATTCAACCAACTCAGGCTCGGCTTGCATTATTTCTTCTTCTATAGCCAGTGGTGTTTCTGTATAAGCTGAGCTTTGTTTCTCCACCGCAGCGCTTATCTCCGGTATTTGTACTTCAACGGAAGGTTTCTTTTCTCGCAGAGATTTTGTGCCTCCGGCGAGTTTGGACTGAATTTGACGGCATGTATCCGACTCATTTTCACCCTTTTGTAAAAGTGATAACGCCATACGGAAGATTTTTTCTTGGCTGTCGGTGATTGTATGCGGATTTACGATTTCTGATGTTTCAAACCATATCTCACCGTTTTGCCAGCGCAGCAAATCACTTAAAATGAAAGCTTCATTGGTTGCCGCATTGTCTTCTGCCTCGGCATGTACAAGCTTACCTTCCTTTAAAGATAAGGTATAGTGCTTGGTGGTATTTTGGCAATGCAGTAGACCGGAACTACCTTGCTGTTCGCACTCTATTAGTAAGGTTGACAGGGTAGAATGTTCTAGTTTCATTTCAAATGACTCCAGGATAGAGAGAGAACAATACTGAGTTAGTCACAATTTAAGCGGCTCCTACTACAGCCATCGGTGGTATCTGGTTTGGTTTGTAATCTAGGGCTGGTTTACCCTCCGGTTTTAGTCCTACAGCAGGGTCTGAATCGATAATAGCCCTAGGACTGGTTCGTTCTACGCTTGCTATTGCCCGTGCAGCTTTTAACACATTTTCCAAAAGGCATATATTCGTCAAAGGACCAATTCCACCCGGCACAGGGGTTATTGCGCCAGCCACGGTTAGGCTTCTTTCGAATTCAACATCACCGATCACTTTATCCCGCGCAACATAATTTAACCCGTAATCAATGACCACCGCGCCCGGTCGAATCATTTCGGCTTTAATCAACCCCGGTTCACCGGCGGCAACAATCAGGATTTCAGCTTGACGGGTATGTGCAAGAAGATTGTTGGTTTGGGTATGGCAAAGGGTTACTGTTGCATCAGCCTTTGTCAACAAGCAGGCTAAAGGGCGACCCACTTCCAGACTACGCCCTACGATTACGGCGTGACGACTGGTAGGATTGATATTATACAGACCTAGCAACTTAATCGCGCTTAGAGCAGATGACGGCACAAGATTGGGTTTTCCCATTAAGAGGTGACCCATATTAGTTGGGTGCAAACCCTCAACATCTTTTTCAGGAGAGATAAAACTTGCTACCTCATCAACATTCAAATGTTTAGGCAATGGTAGCTGAAGCGAAATGGCATGAATGCTGCTGTCTTGATTATGTTGTTCAATATATTTTCTCAACTCATGGATTTTAACGTTATTAGGAAAGAGTTGAGCTGAAAAATGGATGCCGGCATCGGTTGCCACATTTGAAAGAGAGCGAATATTATCAATTGTTGCTCGATCATCACACATTGCCATTACGACTAATCCGGGCGTTTGATTGTA
This sequence comes from Candidatus Chlorohelix allophototropha, assembly GCF_030389965.1. Lineage (NCBI taxonomy): Bacteria > Bacillati > Chloroflexota > Chloroflexia > Candidatus Chloroheliales > Candidatus Chloroheliaceae > Candidatus Chlorohelix > Candidatus Chlorohelix allophototropha. Next base: position 769,229 of record NZ_CP128399.1, on the reverse strand, counting down.
CTGGCGGATGAAAGCGCTCACATTTTGTCGAAGATGCTGCCTCAAGTTATTGGCAATAGTGCGCATGTCCATTATTACGGCTGTCACAGCTTATTCCCTCCTGGCTTCTGTTGAAACGGTCGGATCTTTAACTTTAGAAAAAAGGTCGCCCCAATCTACTGCTCCTGAAATTTCAGGTAGATTTGATTTACTGGCATCCAGTTGTCTGGAGATTATGGTTCCTATATCTTCACTACTGGGTTGTGCTGGGTTAAGTTTAGCCGCAGACTCAGGTTTGGTTTTCCCGGCGGGTGTGGCAAGCATTACGGTAATCAATGCTTTAGAATCGCTAGGTGGTACAGCTAAAGCGCCGGTCAGCAACTGCAATTTGCCGGTGTTTGGCTCAGGTCCGTAAATCCCAATCTGCGCTCCCCCTTCGTAAAAGAAGAAGTAATACAGTTTCAAACTGTCAAAATAAAGAAGGGCTACTCCATCTTGATGTGATTGTTTGAAGGCTTCGTGTATTTTGGTAAGATTGGCTTTGCTGGCTTTTAAATCTTGGTAAGGCTTATTGCCTGACACCAACGCTCGATAGGCTTTAAGTACGCGAGCCTCAACTTTGTATATTTCAGGATGCAATCGAAATGCAGCCAATTTTTCAAATGCTAGCGACCCGAATAATCGCTTTTCTTCATTTTCATTGTGATACACGATATCCAGATTAGACCCATCATAGAATAGAGCCAATCCATACTGCTGTTGGGCTTCCACCTGTGTAACCGAATCTAAATGGTAGTAGATATAACCGGTAAAACGGAATTTTTGAAGACTATCCAGTTGCTCTTGTAACGATAGATTTGACAATAACTCGTCTAATTGGTTTTGGTGCTGCCCCTCCGGTAAGAGCAAACTGGTTTTTAACAGTTGGTATGGATAGCTTGGTTGTTGCGGTATTTCGAGAACTTGGTTGTTGTGCGTAGCAGAAACCGAAGGAGGTAGAATGCTTTGCCCTGCGCTTTCGAGAACTTTTGCAGTAGTTTCTATTGGTAATATAATTTCAGGTTCGCTTTTAACTGGGTTAGTATTTTCCACTTCAGCTTCAAACGGAGGGACAATCGGTTTAGATTCTTCCGGCTCTGGGATATTATTTTGTTCGTTTGCATTAGTAGTGTGCTCTACAAGTGGGGCTATATCGGGAAGAATGGATTCGATAAACTTATCGAACTTACCATCATTTGTCAGAATTTGAATAGCTACCATAAAGGCATTTCTGATGTCATCCTCAATATTTTTGTAGCTTATGAGTAATGGTAATTTGTGCCATTCCAGCGTGTATTGATCCCAAGTTAATAGCTCACTTAGTAATTTTTCCGAAGTGGCTTCTCTAATACCGCCGCAAATATAAGTAAGGCAGCCTTCATGAAACATCAAATGAATAAAATTCTGGTTATTCTGGTTACAGACCAACATGCCTTCGGCTTTTTCATTCTCGATAACCTTTATTAGCTGAGGCAATAATCTGTGGCTAAAGATTTGATTCACGTTTGGCTCCAAAAGGTTACACCCTAATTCGCAAGATCAGTTTTGGACTTGCCAAATTAAAACTCAATTCCTTTTTGAGCTTTAATGTTGGCGTGGTAAGGATGTTTAATCTCGGTCATTTCCGTCACGAGATCGGCGTATTCGATTAATTCTGGCGGCGCATATCGTCCGGTTATCGCTACATGGGTGCGGTTTGGTCTATTATCTAAGGTCTCTTTTACCTCATTCCAATCAAGCCAACCATATTTCAAAATATAAGTTAACTCATCCAATACTATCAGGTCATATTTCCCTGACAAAATTTTCTCTTTACAAAGTTTCCAGCCCGTGCGAGCTAATTCCTTATCCTTTTCAATATCTTCAGAGAGCCAAGTAAAACCATCGCCAAGCTGTATCATTTCAATATCAATTTTTCTGGCAGCTTTTTCTTCGCCCCAATTAGCTGTTTTAGCTTTGATAAACTGGAGCATGCATACATCCATACCCTGACCCCAAGCGCGTACCAACATCCCAAAAGCGGCGGTGGTTTTGCCTTTTCCAATGCCTGTATTTACCAGTACCAGATTTTTCCTAGTAGCGTATTTGGTTTTCTTAATTCTATCTTTATGGCTGGAAAGTTGGCGGGCGAGACGTTCTTCCTCACTTATATCGGGCGCTACTTCTGGATCAACTTCATTTGTAGAATGTTTGGGGTCAACCTCGTCTATTTCGGGTGGATGCATTATTTGATCTTTCTCGTCACTTACTTAGATGATAAATATGTTCTAACAATCCTAAAAGGACAACTTTTACACTAGCAGGTCTAGCTATGTCACATTCGAACATCTGCACATCTTTTGGTAATTTCAGCTTCTTACGAATAGTTTGAAGTGGAAAAGTTCCAATTGGACTAGAACTATTTATAACAATTGTCGACACCATTCTTAGCTTAAGAAGATAAAAATTAATAATTTTTAATGCTGCGCTAATGCACTCATCACTATAATCATGCATTACCAAAATATCGCCAATACAATTTTGAGCTAAGATATCCCAGAAGGGGCTTATCACTTCAGGGTTTGGAATATCATAGAAGTGCAGCATGGTGTGCTGGTCAATTTTGAGTTCTCCAAAGCCAATACTGAGTGATTCGAATATTGGCGGCAATATTGCCCCATATTTCTGGTGTATTGAACTCGGATTTAGCATATTTATCGAATTAATAAATTGAGTACCTACAGAGGGAGGTACTCCAATAACCAAGATTTTTACAACCGATATGCCTTCAGACTGGTTCATAGCTTAGTAAGACTCTCAAAAACATGGGCATTATTGGGTTGGAGCGTAAGTAAAATTCCCAACCCAGTGTATCGGTAGCTCAAATATGCCTAAATGAAATAGGTTACAGGTATCTATTTAGTTTGGAGTTAAAAGAATCAACAAGTAATTATTACAGCAATGTAATTGTATGAATTTTACATTACAATACACATTACGGAAACATTAAGAAATTTATGTGGTGTGGTAGAAATTTTTGCAAGGGAAAAGGGGTAGACAAAAGCGGGTAAAAAGGACAGGCTAAGTTTGATTTAGCTAATACTGGTTGATTGCAAAATTTTCTGTCGCACCCACTCGCCAACGGTATATTGCCGTAGGTCAAAGCGCTCTTAATCGGCTAAATTTATCTAAACGGCATTCCTGTAAGCTTTTTCTTAATATTTAAATGCTAAACTAAGCACAACACCTAGAGGATTAGCGTAATCCACGCCAAAATTGGCTATTTTATATCGAATTATCATAGAATAGAGGCATAGCGGATAGTGCGCAAGAAAACTCCTCGCTCTAGGTTCTTCGCAATATTGTACGGAATTGTTTGACTTATGAATCTTCGACTCAAAACACTTTTAGTTACAAGCTTGGTAGTATTCTTTATTTCAATACTGCTGTATTTCGCCTTTACAGTTATCATTCTGAATGGCTATTTACATGTAGAGGAATACGACACCAAGGAAAACGTCAGACGGGTACTTGGAATCTATACCAATGAAATCGAACAACTCGGTCTCACCGCACAGGGCTGGGCTTATCGGGATGATACCTACCAATACATAGATGATGAGAACTCAGCCTATGCTGTAACGAATCTCAATAGTTTCACCCTCGCCAGAGCAGAATTGAACTTTCTGGTAATACTTAACAATTCGAAAAAAGTGGTTTATGGAAGCAGTTTTGATCTAGCAGGTTATAAGGGTACACCTTTACCAGCCGACCTGATTCCGAAACTTTACAACTTAAATAGCATAAATAGCAATGACCCTATAATATACGGACTACTAAAACTTAATGATGGTATCGCTTTGGTGGCAGCCAGCCCAATTTTGAATAGCAAGGGGAATAGCCCGGCGCGAGGTCTCTTGGTAATGGGTCGAAATTTGGACGATTCGTTCATCCAACATTTAAGTAATCATACTAAAGTTAATATTACCATTTATGACTATGATGACCCAGCTTTAGCTAATGAAAAAAATCTGATTAGCGAAACCCTTACCCCAAATCAAGAAGCTCCGATTATTATTCAAATTCTTGATGAAAATCGGATTGCCGGATACACGATACTTAAAGATATTTATGGGTTACCAGTAGCAATTTTAAAAATCGAAGAACCGCGCCTGATATACACTCAAGGGAAAACCACCGTTACCTACCAGTTAATTTCATTAATTCTTATCGGCTTGGCTTTTGGGTTACTGGCAATGTTCATACTCGAAAAAATGGTAGTGGCACGCATTACCCGCCTTAATACCGATGTTGGTAGGGTTACCGCTAAATCCGACCTGTCGATTCGGGTGCCTGAACTGGGTAAAGATGAAATCGCCAGTTTGGGACAATCGATTAACCAGATGCTTGAAACTATAGAAGCCTATCAGATTCAGCAAAATCAAAGTGAATTAGAACTGCGCAAGGCAAAAGAAGCGTCAGAAGCCGCGAACCGCGCTAAAAGCATATTCCTTGCAAATATGAGCCACGAGTTGCGTACTCCCCTGAATGCAATTATCGGTTATAGTGAAATGTTGCAGGAAGAAATTGGCTACACCGAACAGTCTGCAATAAATAATGACCTAGAGAGAATCCATAACGCCGGGCAGCATTTACTCTCCATCATTAGTGATGTGCTAGACTTTTCTAAAATCGAAGCCGGGAAAATGGAGCTGCATCTTGAGTTGTTTGATATTCGAGATATAGTAAATGGGATAATAAATATGGTTGAACCCTTAGCGCGAAAAAATAATAACCGCCTTCTGGTATTTGTGCCACCCAACGTTGGGAGCATGTACAGCGATGTACTCAAAGTTAGGCAAACGCTATATAACCTGCTTAGCAACGCTTGCAAATTTACCTATGAAGGAACAGTTTCACTTGAGATCGAAAGACGTAGGGATATGTCCAATACAATTATTTTCAGGGTAAGGGATACCGGGATAGGAATTGAAGCTGATAATATACCCCGTTTGTTCCAACCCTTTACCCAAGCAGATGCTTCTACTACCCGCAAGTATGGTGGCACAGGACTCGGATTAGCTTTAGCCCAAAGCCTTTGCCTCATTATGGGCGGTGATATAATAGCAGAGAGTGAGCCGGGAAAAGGAACAACTTTCACCGTTACATTACCCGTAGAAGTGGGTACAACCACCCCGCAAACGGTTTGAAACTGTCGCGATAATTCCTTAGTCCTTGCTGGCAACTACGAAAAAGAAAATTGCGACTAATTGTACCGCCACAGAAAAAGTTACCAGCAGCGGAATAGAAATATCATACATGAAACCCATCAAGGCGCTACCAGCAAACCAGCACAAGCCATAGCCCGTGTTGAATACCCCAAAAGCAGTTCCGCGCCGTTCTATCGGAACAAGTTTCGCCACTGCTGCTCGCATAATCGATTCCTGTGCACCCATCCCAACGCCCCATAAAACCGCACCTGCTATTACCAACACCGGGCTGCCGGTAAACGCCAGCGGTGCAAATCCTGCCGATAGGAGAGTTGATATAACCAGCGCCTGTATCCCTGATTTATCAAATAGCCTGCCGAATAACAGCGCCGCCACCGCATCCACACCCATCGCCAGCGAATATACCAACGGGATAATATTACCCGACAGCACATCAGCTTTTTCAAAATGGTAAGCCAGCAAAGGGAAATCGGCATAACCGGCTGCCACCAACCCCACCCCACCCAGATAAAGCCAGAAGGTGCGTTTCCAGCCGGTAGGGTCAGGCGTGGGCAAAGCTGCGTCAAGATCGGTCAGGCGTGGATACAAAAAACGTGCAATCAAAACCAAACCAATTGCCAGTAGCGCGGGAATTAACAAAAAGGCAAAGGCAGTAGCATAATCCTCTTTGCCGTTACCTGCACGGTACCACATCACCAATGCCACTATCAAAGGACCAGTAAGCGCCCCTATCTGATCGAGTGCCTCATGCAAGCCAAAGCCCTTACCATGCCCGGTCTGTTTGGTAGCATATGAGAGCAAGGCATCGCGGGAAGGAGCGCGAATGGCTTTACCAGTGCGCTCAAGTATCATTAACAGAGCAGCAAATTGCCAGCTTCCTGCCAAAGCCAACGCCGGAACAGCCAACAGATTTACCACATAACCTGCTATAGTAATCGTCCAATAACGCCCGGTTTTGTCACTGATATAACCTGAAAACAGACGTAAACCAAAGCCGATTAGTTCTCCAAAGCCTGCTACAAGCCCGACCACCGCCGCGCTTGCCCCAAGCAGAGAAAGATAAGGTCCGGTTATACTGCGCGCCCCCTCGTAGGTCATGTCACCAAATAGACTAACTACACCTAATAGCACCACAAACTTAAACGCCGCGCCTTTGTCTAACACACGCACCGGTTTAGCTTGTTTCATAGTGTAATGCTTTCTATTATGTAGTATTATCCGGCGGTTTCAAGCGCCCACTGCGCCAGTTTCCGTTCCCAAAGCGGGGTGACGCTACGCATTATCGCCCAATTGGTAATAGCCAACCCATCCGAGATTCCGGGGGAGATGATTTCACGCTCAATATCGCGGGATGCAAACCAGCCCATTACAAAGCGAATTGCTGCACCCAACAGGTTCACTTCCTGCTCACTGAGTTTGCGAACCTTCTGGTATGCATGCAAGAAAGCGCGGCTGTATTCTTCATCAAAATCATAACGGTCTGGTAAGCGCGACCCGAACAGGGCGATAAAAGTGTTTTTGGGCCACACGCAATTCCAGCCCAGCACTAATGCCATATCAAAAACCATCTCGCCCAAACCCGCATCTTCCCAATCTATCAGGTATAGTTCGCCGTCCGAGGTGCGCAACATATTGCCCTCATGCACATCGGTATGGATTAAACCCAACGGCAATACGCTTAAGTCGGGCAAACTACGCAGACTCTCTGCCACTTCGCGGGCAATTTTGCCCCATTGCGGGTGCAAACTGGCGCGTTCGGCACGTTCGATACTGACAGGCAATTCTTCTAACCAGTTTACCAACCCCGGATATTCGGCGGTAGTATGCACCAAATCATGAATTTCAGCGAGCAATCCAGCAATATAATTAAGGGTTGGCAAATCCATTTCCGGCTGCTCACCCTCGATATAATCCAGCACATACGCCCAGCAGCCGGTCTGCCACTGAAAAGCTCGTTCGCCCTTTACTGTCAGACGCAGGTGTGGCACCGGAAACCCGCCCCGACTGAGCAGCAACAATGCACCTGTATCCGAAAGCACTCTCTCATAGCGGCGGATGGGCGCACATAACCTCACTATCAGAGGCTTACCATCCAGAATATTACATTTCAAAACACGCTGCCCGTCCCGCTCGTTCAATTCCTCAATTTCGCCCCATACTTCCACATCGTAATTGGTATTCACCAACCGGGCAATTTCCGCGAAATCAAGCTGTGGTGTGCCTGCCAAGTTCATCATTATACCTCCTGCAAGGTGGGTATAAATTGCGCCTGTGCAGTGGTTATACGCCCACCTACTCGTGTATAACAGCCCCCCCAATCACCACCGATCACAAAACTACCCACGCAAGGGTAAACTTCAGTCTGTTGCACTTCTCTAGCAAGGTTTACCACCGCGTGCGGCACTGCCGACAGATTTATACGGCGTTGTGCAATATAAGTGTGGTAATCGCTGATTTCCTGCCAGTCACTATCGCTCAATTCTGCTCCGTTATAAACTTCCGCCCCTTCGCGTCCGTAAAATTCCTTGATAATATAACCGCCTCGCTCAAAATTAGAGGGTAAATCATGTAGTAAATAGGTTTCGGGCAAGCTGCTGTAAATTGCTTTGCGTTCATCAACGGTGAAAAGAGCATAATTGTCACGCTCACGCCACACCCACGCCATTATCGCCTTTGATTGTGCCAAAAATCCGCGTAGGTTGTTCAGGCATTTTAGCGCACCCGTTAGGTTAGCTTGCAAATACGCGGCAAAGAGCGGTTCTTGAGAGAGAAACTCAATCGGGAAAAGACGGTAGAGCGCCTCTATTGGTTCTCCTAGCAAATATATCCGATTACCAATCAGGGAAAGGTTGTTAGGATCACCTACTATACATTCCAGACCACGCGCTTCTAAACCGCGCTTGTACCACATTACTTGCGCTAGATCGGTAAGATAACGCCCGCGCACCATAAAACCCACACGAGGAGGACGCATGGGACCCTCCGCCTCAGCATATCCCGGCGGAATAGGCAAAAAGCGCGCTTCTTGATGCAAAGCCTCCAGCATATTTTCACCAATACGCGGGTTAAGCCGTGCTACCCCTTCGCAGCGGCGCAACACTTTCCACACTCGCGCCTCTACCTCTGTAACTTCCTGCGAACCGCTTGGCGTATCGCTGTTATATTCCATCAATTGCCAATTGCCGTACTCATCCAAGCCAAAATCAAAACGCCCGATTGGAGTCAACCAGCGATTGGGCGGCTCATGTCGTAGTGCATATGCTAGTGAGGGAGGCCAGCCTAGTTCTTCAAGCTCTGCATCGGACAGTTCAGTTAGAATAAGCCCCATCGCTTTGCTCATAATGCTAGCAAATAGGCGTGTCAGTTTTATCAGGCTATCCCTTTCATAAGCCGTCAAAACCAGACCATTCAAGCCAGTATAAATTTGACCTTCTACCCGGCTTTCAATAAGTTGATCGCAAATAGCGGCACGGTCATTAAAAGCTACTGCCATATTTGCGTAGCGACGTGGGTATATTTTTAGCAGCCGTTCAATTAAGCTATACACTTTTTTTGCTTCTATTACGTAAAGTAGTTATTTGAAAGGAATATTAAGTCGGGAAGAGTAAATATCAAAACCTGCCTCAGCAGCAAGTTCATAATAATCAAACAGGTCGGGCAAGACCTCCTCGCCAAGCGGACGAACATCCACCAAAGCCCTGATTCCATTGCGCTGTAATGCCTCAAACGGAGGAAAATACTTTTCACCCAGCGCATAACGGTTATCAAATTGCCCGATAAGGGCAAGTTTATCTGGCTCAGGATAGGGAAGACGTTCACGCTCAAGTAAAAAAGCTAATCCCTTTTCCTCGCTATAGCCCCCTAGCAGAGCGCCATAGTAAGCAAGATTAGGAAGTGAGGCACGCCCATCAATAAAAGCATTAGCATAATAAAAGGATGCCAGCAACAAGACCGGCGCAATACCTTCCCCTTGCAAATATGCGCCGATTCCGACCGAGATAAAGCCGGGTAAATCCAGAATAAACGCAGCCTCACCCGCTTTTACAAGCTCACCCATTTCTGAATTAGCCAAAGTGACCGCGATTGCATGGCATAATTCATCGGCGCGTGGTTGGGCTGCATCGTGCTTGCTAAGATTCATAATTGCTCCAATCTCCGAGAAAGGAGCGGCAGGCACGTTCATTCCGAATAAAGGACCGGCGGCATCTCGCCAACGCCGGTATAGCTGAACTGGTTTTAACATAGGAAAGATTTATCAGCCACTACTACCGTAAGATCCAACATAAGCATAACTGCTCCCATAATAGCGGTTACCGCTACTGTAGCAATTGGTAACAGGTTGCTGGTTAGTAGAACCAGTGAAACCGGAGGAAGCCGGTTGAGTGACCTGCCTGTAAATGTAAGTGCAATCTTGGTCGGCGCAGGCGGCTAACAAAAGGCTGGTTGCCAGTAGACTGGTTGCCAGCAACTTACCGGAGTGTTTTTTCAAGCGGTTTTTTCGTGGTTGTACCGTTGAACCGTTTGTTTCAGGGGTTAAGAGTGCAGCATCTTCCGTAATCTTATCCATCGCCATTTGCCTTGTTTAAATGCCTTAATGGTACGCCAGAAATTCCACGTTTAATATACGGAAATTCTTCTTGGAACGATACAAATATTTTACCCTCTAAAAGCAGTTTAGACAAATGTTTTAGCGGGGCTAACAGGGCTTTTCAGAAAATAACATTAAAGTGCGCTATAGTTCATTTTAGAAACCTTTCTGGTTGGATGAGAACCACAATTTTAACCATGAAAGGTTTTTTCATCAATTCCTCTATTTCTTTCTGAACTCAAGTCCCTTTCTTGCAACTGCCCTGTCACTTGAGCCTAGAAAAAGGAGCTTACTAGCACCCAAAATAGAACTTAGCTTGTTCTGAATTCTCAAACCAATAAATCAACATCAGATATTTACTTTTGTTTGCCTGTATTAACCTTAGTGTTTACCTATTGGTTTTACAATCAATTAATACTTACAATAAGTATGTAGATTGGACGTATCGTGGAGGAAGTAGTATGAAAAAATATTCCACTTTAGGGTTGATCGGCGGGCTATTGCTGATTTTTTGCTTCTTTGCAGCGTTGATTTACGCCAAAATCTGGCATGCGGAATCACCCGGCGCAAGCATATTGGACTTCCAAGATGTTCTCACAATGATCCTATTCTTCCTATTACCGGCAGTAATTGGCATTACCGGAGTTTTTCTTGCGCCAAATTCGGCTTATACCGGAGGCTTGCTGCAACTGATCGTAGGAATACCGGGAACATTGATATTTTTCTTTGCCAGCTTTGTTGCCCTAATTTCGGTACCGCTATTTGTGATAGTACCATTCCCGGCACTGGTGGGCTTTTTCTTGCTGGCGCGCTCCGGTGCAACTGAAATCAAACGCATTCCGGTGGCTAGAGTTGGGCAGTAAGAAATAACACAGGGCTTCTTTTAACTCTCGACATGGTATATAATTGCTACGATCTTCAAAGTGGATGTATTTAATACATCCATTTTTACTTTCCGACTTGCATTTTTGTTTACAGGAACAGAACTTTCGCCTAGAACAGTAGACAAGAAGCTTAAGCCCCTTGCCTGAAGCGAAAGTCTTAAGAGAAAAAGGAATCCGATGCCTCAGTTGAAACGTAAAATGTATCTGCTCCTGCCTTTAGCTTTATTAGTGCTGTCGCTGACTCTGGCGGCATGCGGCGAACAAAGCGCCGCCGTTACCGATAAGAATTACACCGTACCAACTTATCAAGGTACTACCTCCCTCGATGATCTTGCCAGCGATACTACCTTTACCGCCGCCTTGCTAAAGGATAACAATAATGCTAGTTTTCCCAACCCTAAAATGAAGGTTTACGCCACCAATTCTGCTCTTTCCGATACCCAGAACTGGTATCGCAATGAAATGACCAAGCTTGGTTGGAGTGACCGCACTCAGGAAATACTAAAAGCTACTACGCTTGGTAGCAACGGTTGGGTCTTAGGCTTTGTAAAAGACCAGCAAGTAGTGTCGGTTATTATGATCGGAACAGGCGCACGCAATGACGGGATATTGAAAGGCTATACTAGTATTCTACCGGCAGATAAGAATATTCTGGTTGTGCTGGAAGCAGGCTATAAAGCAGTTGCCAAATAAAGTTTTGGCTTAGAATTCGTCTGTATTCAAATTCGGGTTACTGGAGGAGGGTTGTAAACCCTCCTTCTCGACTTATATCTCTCCTTCCAAAGTTGGTTCGGGCGATAATATTCAATGTATAGAACAAGTCGCCTGAAATCGCATCTTTGCCAACACATATGAATATTCTGTGAGTTTACTCATAGACTCCACATTAATCTAACTATATCATTGATTAATCCGGCTTTAACAAAATCAATCAGAATTTTCTCAAAAAAATCTGAACCAGTTAGCGTATTTAGTGAAAGGGTTGGAAAATGAATCCTCCACAAGGTCCCGGTGGAAATTATGGAAATTATCCGCCACAGGGCGGCGGCTACGGGCAACCTACCGATCCCGGTCAGGGTAGCTATCCTCCTCCCGCTGGTGGCTATCAGCAGCAGCCCGGTGGTTATCCTCCTCCCGCTGGTGGCTATCAGCAGCCCGGTGGTTATCCTCCTCCCGCTGGTGGCTATCAGCAGCAGCCCGGTGGTTATCCTCCACAGCAACAAGGCTATGGACAGGGCGGCTACGGGCAAACGCCACCACCGAAAAAGGGCAACACGGGTTTAATCATCGGTATTGTGGTTGGGCTAATTGTAATAATTGGCGCAATTGTGGGTATCGTGCTGGTAGTTAACGGTGGCAACAAAAGCGATAACACGCAAGCTTCCGCAGCCGCCACCGCTACTAGTGCCTCCCAAGCAATCACAGGTGGCGCAAAAGCTACCGCTATAGGTACGGTTACCGCTGGCGCTAAAACCACCGCTGCCGGAACAAGTAGTAGTGGTACGGGTGTCATTGGAAGTATTCCAGCGTACCCGGGCTTGACATCTGTTACCCTTCCCGATGCGGTAAAGAGCCAATTCGCCGGTAGTATCGGAAATGTACCTAACGGTACGGTGGATGCTTTCAGCAGCGCCGATGATACTGCCGCAATTAAATCTTTCTACCAGAGTGAATTTCCTAAACAGGGCTGGAACGACCTCACCAGCACAGCGATGGGGCAAGCAGACTCCAGTACTTTATCTCAACTTGAAACACTTGGCGCTTTCATCATTATTTACCAGAAGGGCGCAAACGCAGTGGGGATAGTTGGATTCCCCGGCAGTATCGCCAGTGCGGCAGGTGTTACCGGAATCAATGCTAAAGATTCGCTCATACTTATTATCAGCGGCTCTGGTTCAGCTTTCACAGGCGCAACTAAAGCAACTACCACTGTGGCGGCTGGAACTACCAAAGCAGCCACTACTGCGGCAGCAACAAAAGCAGCTACTACTGCGGCAGCACAGCAGGGTGGCAGCGCTATTTCGGTGTATCCCGGCGCACAGCAACTCGAAATCAATTCACTGGTTAAAAGCGCGTTTGAGCAGGGTTTCTCCAGCTACAAACAGTTCAACTACAATCTCTATGCCAGCGGTGACTCGCAGGATAAAGTAGTAGCATTCTTTAAGAGTGAATTGAGTTCCAAAGGGTACACTAACGTAACCGAAAGTAACACTTCAGGGCAGCGTACTCTTACCGCTTTTTCTTCAAACTTCACCGATGGTTTGCTGGTATTGGTTTATGATTCGAATACGGCGAAAGCTTACACCAACACAGATGTCACCGGAAAAACCGTATTTCTGGTATTGGGCTTCAAGCTCTAGCTTTTAAAAAATTAGCCCCTATTCCTTTACCGGAAAGGGGCTTTTTTCTTTGGGTTGAGTTTTTAGTCTAGAGGTGCGCTTCGGCAGCTTTGTTAAGCCGATTCATAAGCGCGCGCCCAATGCCTTTTTCCGGCAAACGTTGGGCGTAAACCTGAAGCATCCCCTTGCGATCGCATTCGCGCATAAAGGCAAAAAGCTCATGGGCATATTGAATCGGAGAATCAAGAATAAGCTGAAAGTCGGTTTCAAAAACCGGCGGTTCAAGCCCAATATATGCCACCGGAGGTTCTAGCAAATCGGTGGGAGGCTGGCTACCACCCTCTAACATAAACACACGGGCGCGAGGTGCATAGTGACGGTATTTCATCCCCGGTAACGCTATTGTCTTATTGGGGATATGCGCCGTAATACCCGGTATAAGTTGTGCTAGTTCTTCCAGTGTAATGATGCCAGGACGCATCAACACAGGATTCGCCCCGGTACAATCCACAATAGTGGACTCCAGTCCATGTGTGGCTTCCGGTCCGCGCAGAATAGCCCCTACCCTACCGTCCATATCTTCCAAGCAATCCTGCCAGCGGGTGGGACTTGGACGACCTGAAATATTTGCGCTTGGCGCAGCTACCGGCAAATTACAGGCTTTGAGAAACTCTAGCGATATCGGCAAGGAAGGCATGCGCAAACATACCAGGGGGCTACCCGCTGTCGTAATATCAGGAATAACGGGCTGTTTGTGAAGTAGAATGGTAAGGGGACCGGGAAAATAATGCTCCATAAGCTTGTAAGCGTAGGCAGGCACCCTATGCGCCAGTTCCTCTACCTGCGCTAAATCATGAATATGTACGATTAACGGATTATCAGCAGGACGTTGCTTGGCTTCATAAATCTCCAATACCGCTGCCGGGTTAGTCGCATCAGCGCCCAGCCCATATACCGTTTCGGTAGGGAAAATAACAGTCTGACCGAGTCGCAAACGCTCTGCCGCTTCATCCACCGAATCCGTTATTAAAGTCTGATACTCCACCGTTTGACCATTCACAGTATATCCTTCCATTCCGCAAAGCTTCATTGCCCGCGAAATTATACTTTACCTATTTCCTTAAAACAAGGGTACATCAAAAGTGCCTACTGGTAACGCTAGCCTGCTTGAGATTTCATAAGCCTGCATGCAACTGAACCTTCCTAATACGCGAAAGTGCAATTTTATAATTTTTCCAATATGCAGGCTCCAACATAAAGAAAGTGTTAGCTAGTTCATATTAAGGGGCTGAAAATATTGTTATTATTGGCAAGTCACTGAGGGATTAGCAACTAATTAGCAGAATGGACAAAATAAAAGACAAATTTCTTTCTTAGTAATCCTGTCAGAACAAATTGATATTACTCTCAATAATTTACTTACATGTTTTGTATGTTTGAAAGGAGCACCTTATGTCTCAACAAGCCGCCGCTGAATTTCTCGAAAAGGTAGAAACCGATTCCGAATTAAAAAACAAAGTAATGACCCTTGGTAGCGGAGCCTCAGTCGAGGACGTTCTTGATGTTGCTGCGGCAGCTGGTTACCAATTCAATACTGCTGAACTGATGGCAGCAGGTAAACTCAGGGAAGAAGTAAGCAGTAGCGCACCCGGTGGAGAATTGTCCGAAAGTGACCTAGATGCAGTAGCCGGTGGCGCTAAGGGCGCAACTATCTATATTTCTAGGAATTCAGTTATTATTAGTGTCTGGTAACAGAATTTAGTGTCAAGGGGTTAGTTACTTGTATGTAGCTAACCCTCTTTATTTTGGAAACGGTGCTAGTTTGTCACTCAAGTAACTGTAATTACGCTTGATTTTTTCAGCAAGGTGAAAAGTGATACAGAACGAACCGACGCAACTTAAAAAGCGTTATCGCGATGAGATGTTTGAAATAGTAGAAAGAGCCTGCCCGCTACATGCGCGAACAGAGGCAGAGTATAGCACGGTGGAAACGCCACCGGAAGCAGTGGAAGAATTAATGGAGCGGTGGGCAAAACTAGCTTGTGGCGGAGATCGAGAAGCTTTGTCGCGGCGTTGGCGCTGGAATGGTAAAAGTGAAGCTGAGATTCGCCGCAACCTAAGTGGTGTAGCGTTTCAGCGGAGTCAGATGCTGCCACAATGGGCTGAACTATTGCAGGAAGTGTTGGAAAGCGCCCCTTTTTTCAAGACCATTGATGAATTACGTTTTATAGACCCGGCAAACCCAGCACCATTTGAAGAATTGTTCGTACCCTTTATTGCGCTAGGTCGCCGGGAAGTAGCACGATTGAGCGGGGAGGCTTATCAGCTGCTGACAAACGAAGCGCATGCCTGTCTCGAACGCGCGTTGTTAGTTCGTTTGTGCAATCTGGCAGGGCAAACTCTGATTCTGGAATTTCAAAACTTCCGCACTTCCCGCCAACCTCTGTTATTATTTGCCACCCCAACCGCACTCCAGCACACCAGCAAATACTACCATGAGTTTGTAGAAAGCTTACTAACCGGAAAATTTGTGGCTTTCTTTCAAGAATATAGTGTGTTGGCGCGTCTGTTGGCAACCACCTTGCAATTCTGGATTGAAGCAACCGCCGAGTTTTTGAGCCGCCTCTCGGCTGATTGGGCGGAAATCCAAAAAGATTTTGCGAATGGACAGGAGACGGGCGCAGTTATAAAGCTGGTTGCAGGTTTATCCGATCCGCACCAACACGGGCGCAGCGCCATCAAACTAAGATTTACCAGTGGGTTGGAACTATTCTATAAACCTCGACCTGTACGCATGGAAAAGAGTTTTAACGACTTTCTGAGTTGGCTCAACACAAAAGGAGCTAACCCCGCTTTTAAAGTGGTAAAAGTGCTGGATCAAATCGAATACGGCTGGATGGAATTAGTACCACACCTACCATGTGCTGATACCTCAGCAGTAGAACGCTATTATAAACGGCTGGGAATGTTGTTGTGTGTGCTTTATGCACTGGAAGCCACCGATTGCCACTACGAGAACGTAATAGCTTGCGGTGAATACCCGGTGCTGGTAGATGCAGAAACACTACTGAACCCACGGGTTATCGATTTCTTTGCAGCGACCCGCCCCTACGACCCCGCCCTACAGGCGCAACTGGATTTATTAGAAAATACCGTGCTGCGAACCGCTTTTATGCCCTTCAAATTCGAGCAACAGTCCGATTCTTATGATTTCGGGGCGCTGGCGCAAATCACCGAAAAAGAAGTGGAAGTGAAGGTGCGACGTTGGGAGCATATCAATACAGACGGCATGAAACTCTACATCGAAAACGGGCGTATGACTCCCGGCGCAAATGTACCGCTGCTGGAAGGTAGCTATCATGACGTGAAAAGCTATAGTGGGGCTTTTGTAGAAGGCTTTCGGGAAGGCTACCGGCTTATTTCAGAGCTAAAGCCTGAACTGCTGAACCCTAGCGGAGTTTTAGCCGAATTCAAAAACCAGCCTGTCCGAATAATTTTCAGAAGTACCAAAGTGTACGGCTTTATCCTTAGCAAACTAACCCATCCGCGCTACTTACGCACCGGATTAGAACGCAGCCTTGAAATCGAGGCGCTTGGGCACGCCTTTCTCCTGACCGAAACTTGCCCACCGTTGTGGCATTTGCTAGATGAGGAAATACAGGCGATGGAGCAAGACGATATCCCATTCTTCCTAACAACGTCCGATAGCCGAGATTTCGCCATAACCCTTACACTATCGGTAAGTAATTGTTTTGAGGATTCCGGCTTTAATCAGGTGTGCAAGCGGATAGAACAATTCAGTCCACATGATTTGCAAAAGCAGCTTGAAGTTATTCATAATTCGCTCCGGGATTATCTACAGAGCAACCCGGAAGGCGTAACCTCGTTAAAGTAGCGCGCAAAAAAGGAGTAATCGCATGAGTGGCTTTAGCACCAGAACTCTTGGCAAAACAGGCTTGAAGGTTAGCCCACTAGGCATCGGAGGTGGTAGCGGAATCAGCTCAGAAGATGTGCTATACGCCTTTGAGCGTGGCGTAAACTATTTCTTCTTCTCTTCAGATTTACACCATCACAGCTACCGTAATTCCGCAGAAGCACTTCGGAAATTATGCCAAAAGGGTTCAGCAGTACGCGACAAGGTGGTGCTGGCAACCGTTTCCTATATCAACAACCCCGAAAAGCTGATTGGGATATTGATTGATCAGTTCATCGAGTTGGAAATTGACTATATTGATGTGTTTCACTGGGGTTGGGTGAACGAAAAAGATGCTTCCGCAGAGCTTTTCAAATCGGTGCAAGACTTGAAAGAAGAGGGTGATTTTAATCGGTTCTTCCGTGAGCAATTTGGCGTAATGGAAGAAGTGAATCAAGAATTGCTTAACCGAGGGTTAGTGCGTTATGTGGGTGCGTCTTTTCACTCACGAGTGCTGGCGCGCCAGTGGATGAGTGAACTGGATGTGCTAATGCTACGCTATAATTTGGCACATTTAGGGGTAGAAGTTGGCATTTTCCCGCTGCTGCCGCAAGATAAAACCCAACGCCCCGGTACGGTGGTTTTTAACGTAGGGCATGAAGGGCAACGGCTAATTAGCATGCCTCCTCCGGGGTTATCGCCGGATTCATACGTGCCAAGTTTGCCGGATTGCTACCGCTATGCTCTTACCAACCCTAGTGTAGATGTAGTCCTAACCGGTGTACAGAACCGAACGCAACTTGACGAAGCCCTCGCCGCAATGGAAAAAGGGGCGTTAAGCCCAACTGAGTGCGAACAACTACGCGATTATGGAGCGCAATGGCGCAGCGCTTATAGCGCTACCACTTACGGATCAAAATTGTTACGCTTTGTGGGTGCAGAAGTCCGATAGCACTAAACGAATCGGGCAGACGGCGGTGTCTGCCCCCTCCCAAAAAAGTTATATCAAGCCAATTCCAACGTCGTAACGCACCTAGCCATCCCTAAGCCATACTTTACCTGCCTGATCAATTCCACAATACTGAGCAGGTCTAGCATCAGTTCAGTAACAATAGCCAAACTACCCGCTGAGCTGCCTTACTACTTCCTCCAGCATTGCTAAATTGTAGGGTTTTTTAAGTACACCCGCAAAACCATAGTCCCCGTAATTTGCCAAAATCGGGTCATTTGAATACCCGCTTGAAACTATCGCTTTTACCTGAGGGTTCAATTCCCGCAATTTCTCAAAAGTTTCCAGACCACCCATTCCGCCCGGTATGGTTAAATCCAATATCACCAACTCATAGGGCAACTGGTTATCCCACGCTTCCGAGTATTTAGCAAGCGCCTCTTGCCCGTTCTCGGCTAATGCTACATCGAACCCCATCCGTGTCAGTGCTTTTGCGGACACCCGCAGCAGCAGTATTTCATCGTCCATCAGCAACACTCGCCCATTGAAAGACGAGCGGGGCAATGGTGGTGGCAACTGTGGCGGTTGTACTACCTTCTCATTTTCCACGGCGGGCAGATAAATGTTCACCTTCGTACCGTGATTCCACGTACTTTCTACGGTTATAGTGCCTTCGTGCTTGTTTATGATGGAATAAGCTATCGCCAGACCCAAGCCACTTCCCAACGCTTTGGTAGTGAAATAAGGGTCAAATATCCGGGGTAAATCTTCCGGCTTAATGCCGATTCCCTCATCCTGAAAGGTTATATAAACATAGTTACCGGGTTTCAAGTTCAGCGCTTCGTTTTCAGCCAGCCTGACATTGATGGCTTCTATGTTTAGATTTCCACCTTTAGGCATCGCTTGCATAGAGTTTAAAGCTAGATTTTGAAGCACTTGACTGAGTTGATCCCGGTCAACTTCCACCGTCCACAGGTCAGATAGCACCTTGAAATTGCATTTAATAGTAGTGCCACGGGTTACAAACTGAACCGTATCAAGGATAATTGTATTCAAGCGGGCTTTCTCTTTTAGTGGCGCACCTCCCCTTGAAAAAGTCAGCAGTTGAGAAGCCAGCGCCGAGGCTTTTAAGGAAGCGGCTTCGGCTTCGGACAGGGTTTGTTCTAAGGCTTGGGGGGTTTCAAATTGGGTTCTGGCAAAAGAGATATTACCCAGAATGACGGTCAGGATATTGTTAAAATCGTGGGCTATACCACCGGCAAAGATACCCAACGACTCTAGGTTTCTAGCCTTTAGCTTTTCGGTGGTCAATGCCTCTTCCATTTTCCGCCGCTCTGTTATATCACGCCCGATAGCGAGAATATTAAGTAACTTTCCGGTATGCGGTTCAGTTATATAACGGGTGTTGGCTTCTACCCAGATATAGTCACCGTTTTTGCAGCGGGTGCGATAGGTCACTAATTCGTTGCTTTGACCATGCCAAGCTGTTCGTAGCTTTAGTATATCGGCTAGGTCATCAGGGTGAACATAATCGGTGAAGGGATAACCCACTAATTCTTTCGGCGTATAACCTGTAAGCTTTTGGCAAGACGGAGAGATATACTCGAAAACTCTGTCAGGCGACAATCGACTAATTATGTCGGTGCTATTTTCGGCAAGGAAGCGATAACGTTCTTCGCTTTCGCGTAGGGCTTCTTCCGCCTGTTTCCTCACCGTGAGGTCAATTGACACAGCTCCAAGCAAGGGTTGTGAAGAGGATTGAAAAAGAACAAATTTATTTGTCAACGTGTAACCCACCGAGCCATCTGTTCTAAGGTAGTGTTCCTGCACTTCGAGGGTTTCACCGGTTTCGAACACTTTCCGATCGTCCCTTGTATACTGCTCAGCCATTTCTAGCGGGAATAAGTCGTAAGAGGTCTTGCCCAGAACCTTTTCTTTTTCCATCCCGACCAGTTTGCAGAAACTCCGGTTGACAAAGCGCAGGACACCATCCACGTCCATCATCCATGCCATTACCGGAGTATTGTCCATAAAAGCCTGCAAGCGCGCATCACTATCGCGCAAGGCTTCTTCCGCCTCTTTCCGCTCGGTTACATCACGCATTATAACTATGACACTAAGCAGGTTGCCGGTATCCGGTTCAGTTATGAAATGAACGCTGGCTTCTATCCAGATATATTGACCGTTTTTACAGATGTTGCGGCAGGTTATTAATAAATTATCGTCTTGCTCGCGCCAGTTTGCCCAGAGTCCTAAAAGATATTCTCGGTCGTCAGGGTGGCTAAATTCGATAAAAGAATGACCAATTACTTCCTCGGGCGTATAACCTGTAAACTTTTTGCAAGACGGAGAGATATACTCGAAAACTCTATCAGGCGACAGTTGGCTGATCATGTCGGTGCTATTTTCGGCAAGGAAGCGATAACGTTCTTCGCTTTCGCGTACGGCTGCTTCCGCATGTTTCCTCGCACCGATGTCGTGGATTACGATGCAAAGCTGTTCCTGACCATTTTTATCCCAGTAAATACTGGTAGCATCCTCACACAACAGCCTAGCGCCATTCTTATGAATGAAAACGGTTTCCCGGTAAACCTTACCAAGTAGCTGCAATTGTTCATGGTCGCGCTGTATTTGTTCCGCACTCCGGTCAACAATACCGTCCCGACCCAAGGCTAGGATTTCTTGCTCTTCGTATCCCAACATCTGGCAAACCGCCGAATTAGCCGTCAGTATAGTTCCATCCAGCTTTGCTAATATTACGCCATAAAGATTGTTGTCATAAAGGGAGCGGTAACGCGCTTCGTTCTCACTGAGGGCTGCCTTTGCTCGTTTTCGTTCCTCAATCTCGGCTGTCAACGCGGCAGTGCGTTCCACCACCCGCTTTTCCAGTTCTTCATGCCAGCGCTGCATTTGTTGTTCAGCTTGTTTCTGCGCCGTTATATCTTGGAAATAAACCGAAATCCCGCCGCCTGCCGGATAAACGCTGACCTTTACCCACTGCTGAATAAAATCAGAATAGTTTTCAAAATTAACCGGAATTTGCTCGGTTAAAGCTTTATGCATATATTGGTAAGCCGATAAAGTTACCAACTGTGGGAATATTTCCCCTAGCTTTTTGCCTATTAGGTCTTCCCGCCGCATACCCCAAAGTTCTTCTGTTTTCCGGTTGACATAGGTGAAACGCTCTTCCCTATCAAGGGCATAGAAAGCATCGCTGATGCTATCAAGAATCGTGGTAGCCAAAAAGTAACTTTCTTCAACCTTGCGCTTATAGGCTTTCAAGCTGGACTGAACCGAAAGTTGGAGGCTTTCGGGAGTAAACGTGCCTTTAACCAGATAATCCTGCGCCCCCAACTTTATACATTCGGCGGCAACAGCCTCACTGCCTTGCCCGGTGATTATAATTATTGAGCAGGGCAGCGCTTTCAGCCGCGCGGTCAAAGCCTTAAGAAATTCTACGCCGGTAAAATCTGTCAGACGGTAAGCCAGCAGAATAAGGTCGGGATGCCATGAAAGGCACAGTTCAAGCCCGGATTCTCCCAAATCAGTTTCTTCAAAGTGGTAGATATAGTTGGGGTCGTGGTTTAAATAGCCCTTTACGATGTTTCTATCTTCAACAGAGTCCTCGATGATAAGTACTTTGCAGGAGTCGCGCAAAACATTAGTATTCATATTGCCTCGCGGAGATACTACTAGCACATCATTTTTAAGGCTGACAACACAGCTAGGACGTGGGCAAGGTATTGTATTGAGATTTTAAACGCGGGTACCACTAAACCTATCACTCTTTGATAAAAGAGTAACAATTATATAACTAAATTGTGTGGTAAGCAATTTAATAATCATTCAACTTGCCACAATCAAACTGGCAGTTTCTCTAGTACGCTGAAGGGGTAGCCCAACAAACCCCACTGCGCAAAACTAGCTTCGTCCCCAAACATAATTAAACCCTTAACTCTGGTAGCTTCGACTGATACCCCACTTTCGGGCTTCTTGTGGCACATCCAAATACTACTAAAATTGCCAGTGGTCAGGCAGCAGGCAACTACTCGTCAGTTAAAATTGCGGGATAATTCAGACTCAGTCTATAATCAGGCAAATGATAGGGTTTGTGAATTGATAGGAGAGATGAAGATTAAAAATGGCTAAAGTTGTAGTAATTGATGACTCGGAATTTATGCTGGACATAATAAAGGATATGCTGGAGTCATTGGGCTATCAGACTCTAGCAACCAATGCGCCTGAAGAATTTCGCCGTCTGATACAAGAAGAACATCCCGACCTTGTATTGGTGGATGAGATGATGCCCACTATAACCGGTACTGAATTGGCGCGAGAACTGAGAAAGAGTTCAGATTTATATCTGGTAAACTTGCCTGTAGTTCTGACCGGTATTCAAAGCGGCGGAGGGGGCATACCTCGACTTTGGCGCCTTATGAAGCCATTTAGTATTGAAAAACTTGAAGCATTGCTTGCCAAAATTCTAGCGATATAGCCTCAAAATACGAACAAATTATTAAGTTTTATGTTATAATGGGTGGGTTAAGATATATGTCGCATAATATTAGGGAGGTCGTATTCGGTGGCTAAAGATATGGAAGAGATACAGAACTATTCGGCGCAAAGCATCAAGGTAATGGATGATATTGAGCATGTGCGCGCCAGACCTAGTATGTACATTGGTAGCCCCGATTTGTACGGTCTTCATCACCTCGTCTATGAAATTTTCGACAATAGCGTTGACGAAGCTATGAACGGCGGCGCAGATTTTATCGAAGTGTTTATTCACACCGATAATAAAGTAACCGTCAATGATAACGGGCGCGGTATCCCCACCGACATGCATCCGGGCGAAGGTCGCCCCGCGATGGAAGTGGTTATGACCAAACTGCGCGCCGGTGGTAAGTTCGGAGATGGCGGCTACAAGGTCTCAGGCGGTTTGCACGGCGTGGGCGCAAGCGTAGTAAACGCGCTCAGTACATGGATGCGGGTGGAAGTGCGCCGCGAGGGTAAACTCTATTATCAGGAGTATGAACAAGGGCGCATCGCTTTCGATATGAAAGTGACTGACGACCCGACCAACGGCTGTGGTACAACCGTTATCTTCAAAGCAGACGACAGTATCTTTACTGAAGGCACAGTTTATAACTACGAAACACTGGCGCAGCGTTTTCGTGAAACTGCCTTTCTCACCAAAGCCCTCAAAATACGAATAGTTGATGAACGCAGCGATCAAGAGCAAACCTTCTATTTCGAGGGTGGCATTGTTTCTTTTGTCCGGCAATTGAACCGCAAGCGTGGAGTAATCCAGCAGCGCGCCTTCTATGTCGATAAAACTGTTGACAATACCAAAGTAGAAGTGGCAATGCAATACAACGACGGCTATAACGAGTCGGTTTTTGCCTTCGCCAATAACATCAATAACGTGGACGGTGGTACGCATCTCACTGGCTTCCGCACCGCTTTAACCCGCACTATCAATAACTATGCGCGTAAGAGCGGTGGGCTTAAAGAAAAAGATGATAATTTTACCGGGGATGATATCCGTCAGGGTTTGTGCGCTATCGTCAGTGTGAAGCTGACCAATCCGCAATTCCAGAGTCAGACCAAGGTTAAGCTGAGCAATGCCGAGGTCAAGACAATTGTTGAAGCGGTGGTGGGTGAAGCGCTAGAGGAATGGCTTGAGCAAAACCCCGCCGATGCCAAGCGCATTATTGATAAATGCTTGTTGGCACAGCGCGTGCGTGAGGCACAAAGCAAAATCAAAGAAAATATCGTGCGTAAGGGCGCTTTCGATGGCTTGTCCCTTCCCGGTAAACTGGCTGACTGTTCTGAGAAAGATGCCACCCGTAGCGAACTGTATATTGTCGAGGGTGATAGCGCAGGTGGTACCGCCAAGCAGGGACGCGACCGCCGTTTTCAGGCGATTTTGCCATTACGCGGTAAAATCCTCAACGTGGAGCGCGCAGCCTTAGATAGAATGCTCAGCAGCGATACTATCCGGTCACTTATTACCGCGCTTGGTACGGGTATTGGTGACCAGTTTGAACTGGCTCGTCTGCGTTACCACCGTATCATCATTATGACTGACGCTGATGTGGACGGCGCACATATTCGCACCTTGCTGCTAACTTTCTTCTTCCGCAATATGGAAGAAATAATCTCGAACGGGCATCTTTACATTGCTCAGCCTCCGCTATATCGCCTTGCTCACAACAAGCAAGTAGTTTACGCCTACAATGACGCGGAAAAAGACCTTGCTATGAAGCGTTTTAGTTCTGACAAAGTAAACATCCAGCGTTACAAAGGTTTGGGCGAAATGAACTCGGAGCAGTTGTGGGATACCACAATGGATCCACGTAATCGCACGCTGTTACAGGTAACGATTGATGATGCCGCTGGAGCCGATGAAGTGTTCCAGATGCTGATGGGCGATGAAGTACCACCCCGCAAGAGCTTCATCACCACCCACGCCAAGTACGTCAAAAACCTCGATATTTAGAGCAAGCAACTAAGGGTGGTTCACTTCCATTTCAGGAGAGAAGCGAACCGCCCTTCTCAAGTTATCCGAATCCACCCATTTTATCCGCCCATCATTGCCCCTCTCAATTGATATTTCAACAACCATTAAGATTTCAAAAGGTGAGAAAATTTACACCCATCTTTCATAATTGTCCACTTTACACTATCTAATTAATCTGCTATTATTATCAACGGGTGCGTTACTGTTAATAATACACTAACTGACGGTGGCTATATACAGGTTCAGCTATACACATTGCGGGGTGAATTGCGCTATCTGTAGGCAGGACTAAGGGGTCATAGCAAGTGCCCACCTGCTATAGATATTATCAATCTAAGTCAAAATGTTTGTCGATGCATAGGGGTGCAGTCGCAAGCGTTAAGCATTGAGGAGGACACAAGTTAATGTTCAGGTTCTTGAGGATGGGTGAGAAGCGCGTTAAAACGGCTTTCGGGTTCCTTGTTTTAACCCTGTTGATGGCAAACTTGGCATTGTCAGCTTGCGGTGATTCTACCAAAAGCGCGACTACCGATGACAAAAGCGATATTGCAGTAGGAAGTTTGCTGGACGAAACAGGTCCGCTAAATATTTATGGCAAACCGATGGCGGATGCAGCGAAGCTTGCCATCAAGGACATCAACAATAACGGTGGGGTGTTAGGGCGCAAGTTGAAGCTCGTTTCCTACGATACTCAATCGGATACCGGAAAATACACCCAACTTACCACTCAGATTATCCAGCAGGATAAAGTGGCAGTGCTGATGGGCGGCATTACCAGCGCCGCACGAGAAGCGATTCGCCCGATTGTTGATCGCAACAAGCAACTGTATTTCTACAACGTGCAGTATGAGGGCGGCGTTTGTGACAAGAACACCTTTCTGACAGAAAATGTGCCAACTCAGCAACTTATCCCGTTGACCCAATGGGGCATTAAGAATGTTGGTCCAAAAATTTACGTGCTGGCGGCTGACTATAACTTCGGTCAAATCAGCACCGACTGGGTGAAGCAATACGCGGCACAGTTTGGCGGTCAGGTGATCGGCACCGACTTTGTACCGCTAGATGTTTCCGAGTTTGGCTCAATCATCAGCAAATTGCAGGATGCAAAGCCTGACATCGTATTCTCCATTCTGGTGGGCGGCAACCACATCGCCTTCTATCGCCAGTTTGCAGCGGCAGGACTTGGCGCAAAGATGAAGATTATTTCGTCCACTTTTGGGGTCGGCAATGAACAAATCGTGCTTTCACCCGCCGAATCAAAAGATATTGTGGTGGCTTATCCTTATTTTCAAGAGTTGACCAACCCTACCAACCAGAAATTTGTAAAGATGTGGCAGGATGAGTACGGTAAGGATTACCCTTATATTACAGACCTTGCCGAAGCAACTTGGAACTCATGGCATATCTGGGCTGAGGCGGTCAAAAAAGCCAACAGCCTTGATCGTGAAAAGGTGACGGCAGAAATCGAAAAGGGTTTAACATGGGATGCGCCACGCGGTACGGTGCAAATGGATGGTCCTACTCACCACGCCACTTTTGATATAACAATTGCGCGTGCCAACGACAAAAAGGGCTTTAATCTGATCGAAACCCAGAAAGCGGTACCGCCTGCGTTTGAACAGCAAGTATGTAATCTGGTGAAAAACCCGGAAACCTACACCCAGTTCACGCCCGGACAGAAGTAAACCGGATAATCGGCAATCCTGCTACAATAGGGAGGGTTGCCGATTTTTTTATATGAGGAATTTTCTATGAATCTTGACCAGCTATTGAACCAGCTATTAACGGCGCTGACCAGCATTTCACTGCTACTGATTATCTCAATCGGGCTGGCAGTGATTTTCGGCATGATGGGCATAATAAATCTAGCTCATGGTGAGTTCCTGATGCTAGGGGCGTTTGCTACGCTGGCGGGAGTGCGCGTCGGGCTGAATATCTGGCTGGCGATGCTACTCGCTCCGCTAGTAGTAGGATTGTTTGGCTTGCTGGTAGAGCGTTTGCTCATCCAGTTCTTATACGGGCGATTGGCAGACTCAATGCTGGCGACATGGGGCTTGAGCTTGATAATGGTGCAGGCAGTGGTTTTTATCTTTGGCACTACCACGCAAGGAATTCCTACTCCGCTCGGCAGCTTCAATCTGGGGCAATATTCGATTTCGTGGTATTCGATGGTATTGATATTTGCGGCTCTTTTACTGATAAGCGTTGTTTTCTGGGTTTTCAAACGCACCCGCTATGGGCTGCTGGCGCGGGCTGCCATGCAATTGCCGGAAATGGCTATGTCGCTGGGCATCAACACCCGGCGTTTGAACGCTCTAACCTTCGCTTTTGGTTCGGCATTGGCGGGGGCGGGGGGAGCATTACTCGCGCCGATTACTGGAGTAGTGCCGGGAATGGGTCAGGCATATATCGGACGCACCTTTATGAACGTCATCATTGCCGGACCGGGAGTGTTGACAGGCACTACCGCTGCCTCTGGTTTGCTCGGTACGGTGGAATACACTGCCTCGTATGTCTCAACCCCTTTTATCGGTCAAGCCGCGTTACTCATCTTTGCCATTGTGCTGATTCGCTTTTTGCCAACCGGGCTTTCAGGACGCTGGGGTAAACAGCTATGAAGTTACTTTTGCAAAAAATCCCTTTTGAAGCCAAAGGGCTGCTAGTTATTGCGATTGCCGCGTATATTCTCACCGGATTGGTCGAAGATTATCAGGCGACCCAATGGACTGTATGGGTAATTTACGGCTTACTGGCGTTGAGCCTAACGCTGGTATGGGGCAAGGGTGGCATTTTCAGTCTGGGGCAAGTAGCCTTTTTTGGAATCGGTGGCTATGCTTACGGGGTGGTGGGCGTTAACCTGCTAAATACAACCGGAGAGAGCCTGAGCGCGCTGGTGACAGCGGGTTTGTTGGCTGCTCTATTTGCGGCGGCGCAAGGCTTTTTCATGTTTTACGGCAATGTCGGCGATGTTTATATAGCGGTAATTACGCTGGCGACTACGCTGGTGCTTTACACCTTTATGCTCAGTACCTCCGGGCGGCAATACGCTATCGGCAAAGCCTATCTCGGCGGCTTTAACGGCATGACCAATGTACCGCCGCTAACACTTTTTAATTCGTACCCTAGCCAGCGCGACCTGTTGCTGCTTACTATTATTTTAGCGGCAGCAATCGCGTTTGGGGTACGCTATCTGCTATGGCGACCTTTTGGCAAAGTAATTGCCGGATTGCGCAACAACGAATTGCGTACCCAATTGCTCGGCTATGATGCCCGCCGCTATAAATTGCTGCTTTATACGCTTGGAGGGGGAATTGCCGGATTAGCGGGCGGATGCTATGCCGCGTGGGGTCAGTTTATAAGCCCCACCGTTTTCAGCCTTTCTCAGGCTTCGTTGGTGGTTATATATGTGCTGGTGGGGGGGCGCGCCTCGCTTACGGGCGCATTTGCCGGGGCGATTCTGGTGGAGGGATTATCTACCACCCTCAGTAAGGGAGGCACAGAAGCAACCCCGATTGTGCTGGGTCTGGTAATGATTCTCATTGTGCTGGTATTACCAACCGGAATTGTTCCAGCCCTTGCAACTTTGTTAAGCCGCTTCCAACTTATACCCCGAATCACAGTCCAAAGTAAAAGACCTGAACTGAAAACCATACCAAGCGCGCGCGTTTATCGAAAAAACGGCGGTAGGCTGGACACAGTAGATTTGCGTAAAACCTTTGGCGGACTGGTAGCCGTGGCAAGCGCTAGCCTCGAATTTGGTACGCCTGGTGTATATTGCCTGATTGGGCCTAACGGGGCGGGAAAAAGCACCTATTTTAACCTGCTAATAGGTCGCTACAAACCTACATCCGGACAGGTGCTATTTGCCGGAAAACCGCTGAACCGACTACCGATCTTTCGGCGAGTCCAGCAAGGAATGGGTATAAAGCTACAGGTGGTCAGTATTTTTACCGAGTTGAGCGTATTTGAAAACATGTGGTTGGCAGCATACGCCAATAGTCGCAATTCACTTTGGGCGAAGCAGCAAGCCGAAAAGTTGCTAGAGCGTTTTGGAATCTTGGATTATGCCGATATGCAAGCCGGGACGCTGTCGCACGGGCAACAACAATGGCTAGAAATCGGAATGGTGCTAGCACAAGAGCCTTCTGTTATTTTGCTGGATGAGCCTACCGCCGGAATGACCCGCGAAGAAACCGCCCGCACCGCTGATCTGATCAGGGAGTTAGGGAAACATGCAAGCGTAATTGTGGTAGAACATGATATGGAATTTGTGCGCTTACTGGATGCGCCTGTCACAGTCTTTCACCAAGGACAAATTTTTGCGAAGGGTCGTCTTGAAGAATTACGACAGAACGAGGATTTGCAGAACATTTATCTGG
The DNA here is from genome assembly GCF_030389965.1 of Candidatus Chlorohelix allophototropha. Classification (NCBI taxonomy): domain Bacteria; kingdom Bacillati; phylum Chloroflexota; class Chloroflexia; order Candidatus Chloroheliales; family Candidatus Chloroheliaceae; genus Candidatus Chlorohelix; species Candidatus Chlorohelix allophototropha. Next base: position 740,426 of record NZ_CP128399.1, on the reverse strand, counting down.
GGAGACACCACAATGTTGAAGTTAAGTAACCTTACAGTCGGTTACAAACGCACCACTGTACTATCCGGATTTAATCTTGAGATTGCAAACGGAGAAATAGTAGCCGTGTTGGGGCGTAACGGTGCAGGCAAATCCACCCTGTTGCGGGCAATCGCGGGTACACTGCCTATGCAATCGGGCATAATAACATTTGACGATAAAGACATCTCTCATAAGCACGCGCATGAACGCGCCCAAATGGGGATTGCTTATGTACCGCAGGGGCGCGAAATTTTCCCTAACCTGACGGTGTTGGAGAACCTGAAAGTAGCAGGCTATGCTTCTCGCCAACCAAACCTGAATTTGAAGCTAGAGGAAACTTTCAGCGAATTTCCGGTATTGGCGGAAAAGCGCAATTTGCGTGGCGGTAGCCTGAGCGGTGGACAGCAACAAATTTTGGCGTTGGCACGTGCCCTGCTAACAAATCCCAAGCTATTACTGCTGGATGAACCAACCGAGGGTGTGCAACCTTCGATTGTGGATCAGATAGCAGAGATTATCCGACGAATTAATACGGAGAAAAATATAACCGTCTTGCTGGTCGAGCAAAATCTGGATTTCGCGGTACATTTGGCGTTACGTGCAATTCTAGTGGATAAAGGTCAAGTCAAACGCGAAATTCCTGCCGAAGCGATTCTGAATGACCAAGATTTGCAACGGGAATATCTGGGTATTTGAGCGAGTAATAGTTTCTTTATTTAATGACTTCCAAGTAGTGACCCTTTCCCTTAATAAGACAAAAAAGCTTTGTTCCTTAAAACTCTTTCCAGAATGGAATTGGGAAACTTTACTTCAGCGCAGACCTTGTTGGTTTTATTTACAACACTCAATTTGGCATAAGTAAGGGAATAGTGGGTTGTATGATTAGCTCATAATCGAGAATAAAAGATGAAGAGGTTTTCGGTTAACTTATCTTTATTAGGTCTGAGCGAAAATGAAGTGAAGGATAACCTTTCAAGCTTAATAGCGGCACTCTCTTTAAGAGAATATCTTTATAACCCTAAAATTAGTTGGGATAGAGAAAAAGCTAAACTTGTTGCTATCCTTGAGTCCGATGGTCTTGATGCAAAAAGAACTGGATTAGCAGTTTATGATGATTTTTTCGAAACAATAGTTGCTGTAATTCATTTTTCCTCAGAAGATGGTATAACTTTAAATGTTGATGCGGTAAAAGAATTAAACTAACACTATCGTAGATCCCTGTGTCAAGCCACGCATTGATGTGAGCTAACACCCTTTACGCTATAAAACTTGTAGAAACTAGAGCTTAACGGTGTTTCAAAAAAGCCAGAACATCTGCGGTAAATTCACGGCTTTTCTCCATAGTTACCAAATGCCCACAGTCAGGGTAAGTAATCAGCTTTGCACTGGGTATGTGTTGTGCTAATTCACGTGCATTTTCTACCGGACAAACAGGGTCATCCTCACCATTTAAAATGAGGGTGGGTTTAGCCAACTGGCACACACGTGGGTACAGGCTGCGGCGCATAATCGTAGCTTTCTGCCGCTGATAATTCTCATACGGCATCATACTTTTTGCCATTCCCTCAACCAGCTTTTGCAACCTTTCAGGATATTTATCGAAATAGCCGGGGGCAACGATTAAAGGGTAGCTACGCCTGAGAAAAGCGACGCCGTCTTCTCCGGGAAACCACTCCAAGGCAGCCAGTCCTTGCGATGTAGGCGGTAAATTAGAAGGTGCGCCATCGCTGGTACATACCAGTATCAGGCTGCTTACCAGTTCAGGATAGCCTAAAGCCAGTTCCATTGCCACATAGCCGCCCATCGAAACCCCGATAACATGCGAGGGGGCAAGGTTCAACGCTTTAATAACAGCGGCGGCATCGTGCGCTTGATCTTGAGTAGTATAAGATTCCAACGAATTATCACTGCCACCGGCATCCCGATGATCCATAGCAACGGTTCTATACTGTCGCCCAAAGGTGGTGAGATGCCCATACCAAGCGGCTTTGGTTGCGCCAAGCCCGGTGAGCAACAAAAGATTGCCCTGTGATTCTGCCGGAGTAACTTGCTCATAAGCAAGCTTTAATGTGCCAACCTGTACTTTGCCTGAATGGGATTGCGGCATGCTAGAAATCTTCATCACTACCGGGCTTCTTACCGGATTCAAACATAGTTTTTCTTCGGCGAATTTTACGGATTGCATTTCGGGCTGCTTCGCTAATAGAAGCTCCCCAACTGGTAGGCTGCCACTGCCCGTCCGCTAATGGTTGCAGCCATGTCAGGCTTTCGTCATTACCCAAATCACCGATCACGGTAACAATCGAATACACCAGATTAGAATAGGGCCAACGCAACATTTCATGCAATTGAGGTAAAAGAACAGGACCAGTTTCACGCAGCGTAGCAACTACCAGAACATGCTTTTCCACCATTTCATCCTTGAGTAGATTAATAAGATAGGGCAAAATAGTGGGACCAATGCAAGCTAGCGCAGTTACTACGCTATTTCTCACCCGGTAATCGCGGTCACTAAATAAAGCCAGCAAGGGTTTTACTGCATACCGCCCAAAACGGGCAAGCGCTTCAACCGCCGTAACTCTAATTTCAGGGTCAGAGTCTTTCAAAGATTTGAGTAGATATGGATAAGCCTCCTGCTGGTTAGAGGCGGCTAATTCGCCTAATGCCCAGAAACGTACCGCCGGGTCAGGATCTTCCAGATAGCTAATCAGGGTTTCAAACGAAGGCGAATGAATTGATTTATCCGGTAGAGTGGGTCTGGCAGGGCTCAGTAACGTGATTTCCAATTCAGAAATACGTTCCTCTATTTTCTGTTTGCTTTTTAGCAAACCCGCCCGTTGTGTGGATTCGTCATGGGGGTTTATCAGCCGTTGCTCAACCTCAGCCAGAAGCTGATAGCTTTTGCTCAAGCGATTTGAAACTGCTTGAAAGTGTTTATCAGTCATCCCTTGCACTTTCGCGAGACAAATATGAACAAACGCGCTATAATTAGCGCAAAATATTAATAAGATTATATAACAAGATATAAAATTTTCCCAATGCTAGATTCTGAAAGCAACGAAAGACCTATTTCAGCTAAGAAACGCCCGGAAGAGCGTGCCTTTGAAGCTACTTTGCGTCCGCGCACCATTGCTGAATATATAGGGCAGGATAAAATAAAGGAAAGCCTGCAAATATTAATCGAAGCTGCCAAAGCGCGCAAAGAACCGCTTGACCACGTTTTATTTTATGGGCCTCCCGGGCTTGGCAAAACTACGCTGAGCAACATTCTTGCTGCCGAAATGGGCGTAAATATTCGCGTCACCAGTGGACCTGCCATCGAACGCGCTGGGGATTTGGTAGCGATACTAACCAACCTTAAGCGTGAAGATATCCTGTTCATTGATGAAATTCACCGCTTGAACCGCACCATTGAAGAAGTGTTATATCCGGCAATGGAGGACTTCGCGGTTGACCTTGTTACCGGGAAAGGACCAAGCGCGCAGACTATCCATCTCAGGTTGCCGCGCTTTACCATAATCGGCGCTACCACCCGTCTTGCGCTCTTAACTTCGCCCTTGCGTGATCGTTTTGGAGCAGTTTATCGGCTCGATTTTTACGATCAGGCGGCAATGGAGTTGATAATTCAACGCAGCGCCGTGATATTACGTATTCCGGTGGATGCGGAAGGGGCAGCCGAAATTGCCCGCCGTTCTAGAGGTACTCCCCGTGTCGCCAACCGTTTGCTAAAACGTGTGCGAGATTATGCGCAAGTTCGTGCCGAAGGACATATTACTCGCAAAGTGGCGCAAGACGCGCTCAATATGTTGGACGTTGACGAATTAGGTCTGGACGATGGCGATAGGCGCATTCTGACAGCCTTGATTGACAAATTCGATGGTGGTCCCGTAGGCATAGAAACGCTTGCTGCTGCTACCAGCGAAGAAACCGATGCTATCATGGATGTATACGAACCCTATTTACTGCAACTCGGCTTCATTGTGCGTACCCCGCGTGGGCGCATTGTTACTCAAAGTGCCTACGACCACCTGAAGCGCAATCCTACCGCCCGCGCACGAGATCGGCTTGGTTTAGTAGCTTCCGATACCACCTCAACTGTAACCCGCCAATCTACCTTATGGGATTCCGCAACTGACGAATAAACAGGAGAAACCTGCTTTGGCGTTTAATTTCCGTTTTGTGCCTAATCGTTATGTAAAGCTAATTTTTAACGCTCTTTTCCTGATTCTTTTCGGAATAGCGTTGGTAGGTTTAGGTGCAACACTCATCAATACCACACCGATAACTTTTACCCTACTTGCCCTGCTGGGACTCTTGCTAGTCGGTTTGAGTGTCATCGGTTTAATGACCGCAATATATGTCAGCATAGTGGTAGTAAGTACAACGCTGGTACATGAAAACAATTGCCTATATGTAAAAAACGGGTCGAAAATTTTGGTGGAGTTCGACCTATCACGTGCCAAAACCGCGTGCTACGATTACGAGCGATTCAGCTATGGCAAGACCGGATTTAAACTAGACCCGACTGGCGCGAATGGAATCCGTCTGTTAACGAAATTTGAGACAATATTCGTGCATGCCTCTATGCTGCGCAAAGAGGATAGAGCCGAAGTGGAACGGTTACTAGCACCTTATTCTATTGAAAAGCCTATGCAAGGTCCTGAGCCTGTACGCATGCGTTTGCTTAGCGAAACCCACGGATTTTCACCCGAAGCCGGATTAATGCTTTTAACTCTCCACTACCTTCTCATATACGGTAAAGAAAAACGACCAAATCCTGCTATCAGAACCGGCAAAAGCTTGTTGGTACTCCACCGTAAGGACATCAGCACGGTCAAACAAAACGAGGATACGCTACTCATTAACACAATGGATGGGATTAGCTACGAAATTACACTGGCACATGCTGATACAGAGCGCACCGGTAAGAACCGCATAATGGCAGCAAAGTGGAAAGATTTGCTGGCAACCTATTAACATCATTGCTAAGCACAATTTGTGTGAAGAAACAGTGCATGTTATATTAATATTGTAAATACCTCATTTTTATTATGAGCAGGAGAAAAGGTTCTAATGTCTAAAACCCCCATATCTGTAGCGCATGGTGACGGGATTGGGCCCGAAATCATGGATGCTACCCTTCAAATCATTCTTGAAGCTGGCGCAGAAATCGAAATTGAGAAAGTGGCTGTGGGTGAACAGGTATATTTGAGCGGCAATACTGCCGGAATAGAAGCGGACGCTTGGGAATCAATCCGCCGCACTAAAGTTTTCCTGAAAGCGCCCATCACCACACCGCAAGGTGGCGGATACAAAAGCCTCAATGTGACGGTTCGTAATGCGCTTGGTCTATACGCTAATGTACGCCCTTGTGTAGCCTACCATCCTTTTGTGGATACCAAGCATCCGGGGATGGATATTGTAATTGTTCGCGAGAACGAAGAAGATCTCTATACCGGGATTGAGCATCGCCAAACTGAACAAATGGTGCAATCACTCAAATTGATCAGCCGCCCCGGTAGCGAAAAAATTATCCGCTATGCCTTTGAATATGCCCAGTTGTATAACCGCAAAAAGGTTACCTGCTTCATAAAAGATAATATTATGAAGATGACCGATGGGTTATTCCACAAAGTCTTTGACGAGGTTGCCAAAGAATATCCGGATATTGAAAACGAAAGTTGGATTGTTGATATTGGCGCAGCCAAAATGGCAGATACGCCCGAAGCTTTTGATGTGATTGTGTTGCCCAATCTGTACGGCGATATACTATCCGATGTGGCGGCTCAAATCGCGGGTTCGGTAGGTTTGGCAGGTTCTTGTAACATAGGGCAGCATGCCGCCATGTTTGAAGCAATTCATGGCTCTGCGCCGCGCCGCGCCGGTCAGAATATGGCGAACCCCTCCGGTTTATTGCTAGGGGCGGTGATGATGCTAGTTCATATCGGACAGTCAAAGGTAGCGGAACGTGTCCACAACGCTTGGTTACGCACCATCGAAGACGGTATTCATACTTATGACATCTACACTGAAGGAGTAAGTAAGGAAAAGGTCGGCACTAAAGAATTTGCGCAAGCGGTTGTTGCACGTCTAGGGCAGAAACCGCAAACGCTCAAAACAGTTACTTACAAAGCCAGCGATGAAGGCGGGGTAGCTTCACATGAAATGCACCTAATCGAATCGGTGCGTGCCATCAAAGTACTGGTGGGCGTAGATGTGTTTCTAGATTGGACTGGAACAAGCGCTAATGAATTGGCGGAAAAGCTGACAAATATTACCGTTAAAGGGTTGGAACTGAAAATTATCACCAACCGAGGCGTTAAGGTATGGCCCGAAGGCATGGCTGAAACCTTTAACACCGACCATTGGCGTTGCCGCTTCCAAACCAGCAACGGGCATAAAGTCACGCATGCCGACTTGGTAGAATTGCTCGGCAAATTCGCGGAGGCAGGACTAGATTTTGTCGAAATTGAAAGCCTATATAATTTCGACGGTGTACAAGGCTATACCCAAAGTTACGGGCAGTAAGCGCGAAAATAGCTTAACAAAAATCAAGGGGCGCAGCAATTGCGTCTCTTTTTTGGTTCATTGCTAACGTGACTTGCTTTGATTGCTGCTTAGAATCTGACTCTCAAGCTTACTTTATAAAAATCATTGCAATCGTACTACACACTTTGTAGAAGAACCGTTTTCTACAAAGAGTCGCCCAGCACGCTGCTGCCGTATGTTAAAATGTAGTTTCCCAATCTTCCAGTCGCAGTCCGTTTATCCGGCTAAACTCGCGGGTGTTATGCGTAACCAGTGTCAGCCCATTGGCAAGCGCAATACTGGCAATCAACAAATCGTTTGCGCCGATGGGTGTACCAAGTAAGGTCAATCTAGCCCGTTCCTGACCATAAATTTCAGCGGCTACATCATCAAAAGGCAAAGAGACAAACTGATTTAAAAACAACATTTGGGCAGCAAGAGATCTTGCCGGGTCTTGGCTTTTCATCGCACCATAATACAGTTCAGCTTTAACCACCGAACAAACCCCAATATCTCGCGTGGGTAAAGCTTGAAGGCGATGCAGAACTTCTATAGACCTACCATTCATATATTTTATGCAGGTGTTACTATCCAGCAGGTAAATCACAAGATTTCCTCACGCTCCTCATATTCAAGCTGTGCCACCTGCTCAATCGGGTCATCCGCCAATATTCCATAAGTCTGCTCAAAAAAGCCTGTGGGCCAACCCAAATCTTCCGGGCTAGATTCGGCTTTTGTTACTGGTTGTACAATTAACACTATCTCAAAATCGGTATTGGCAAGCCCCATCGGCACTTCTAGTTTAAGCATACCATCTGCGCCAGTATGCGAATGCAGTTTAATACTTTGCATAAAAACCCCTTCTCATCTAAAGCAAGTCGCGGCTTAATTTTAGGGTTAGGTGAATTATAGGTCAAGTACGAACCGCCTTTTCTCACGGCATATATCCATAAGAAACAATTCGTAGGGGTGGGATATGCTTATTTTTTAGCTAATTTATACAACTTTTCTGACTTTTGTGAACGGTTACTTTTTTTAACCCCAGCCCATCGCGTCTAATTCTTCGTCGCTTATACCAAAGAAATGGGCGACTTCGTGAAAAACTGTCCGCCGCACCTGTTCTTTCAAACTCAAAGGATTTGGATAAGCCGCTTCCAACGGTTCTTGAAAAATAGTAATTTTATCCGGTACGGTCATGTTATAACCCTGTGTGCGATTAGGCAACGAAACCCCTTCATATAAACCGAACAGGCTTTCTTCTACCGGATCAAGTTTTAATTTGAATAGTTGTTCACGGGTGGGGCGTTGTTGTACCACAATTACCAGATTACCGCTTGCCATTGCTTTTCTGAAACGAGGTGGTAACTTACGAATTGCTATTTTAACAAATTTTTCAAATTCAAGTTTGCTCATGCTCTTGATTATAGCGAATATGGTAAAATTGGCAAAAGCTAATTCAAAAAAGGAGACTAACCTACCCATGGAATTGACAATCCCCGAAATCCAGAAGATTATTCCGCATCGTTTCCCTTTCCTGCTCTTTGACAAGATAATAGAAGTGGAATGGGGCAAACGCGCAGTAGGTATTAAAAGCGTGAGTTATAACGAATGGTTCTTTCAAGGGCATTTCCCCGATTACCCGGTAATGCCCGGCGTGTTAATCATTGAAGCGTTGGCGCAAGTGGGGGCAGTGGCGTTGCTCGGCATGGAGCAGAATAAAGGGCGAATCGCCTTTTTTGGCGGCATGGATGGCGTGCGCTTTAAACGACAGGTACGACCCGGCGATATTTTGCGACTTGAGGCAGAAATGATACAGGTGCGCGGACCGGTTGGTAAAGCGCATGGAGTTGCTACTGTGGATGGCGAGATAGCCGCGCGTGGGGAAATGACCTTTGCTCTAGGACCACTCCCCGGTCAAGCATAAAAATCTATGCATAAGACCGGGACTTTCCGGCGTAGTCGCCTCGCCCTGATTCGTGAAAGGCTAATCTCGCTCATTTGCCGGATTCTAGCATTATTGTTCAGGCTATTTGAGCGAAATAGCGCAAACTTGAGAGATTTGCCTACCGGAGCGCGGGTACTTATCCTTAAGCCATGCTGTCTGGGAGATGTAATTCTTACTACTCCGGTTATCGCGGCAATTCGAGAGGCTTTGCCGCATGCTCATTTAGAATATGCAGTTAGCGACTGGTCTAAACCAGTAGTGGAAGGCAACCCGCGCCTAGATGGAATATTGGATACAGGCGTTAGCGGTTCTTCCTTTACATTAAAGCAATATCTAGCTTTTACCCGTAAAGTGCGGAGGCAGCATTATTCAGCAATAATAGTGCTGGATCGTTCGCCCTTATTGAATTTGTTGCCTTGGTTGGCAGGAGCAAAACTACGAGTGGGGATTGATAGCCGAGGACGAGGCTTTGCGCTCAACATCCGTTCTCGGCTCGAACGCAACGCTATAATAAAGCACGAAGCTGAAATTTATAAGGATGTACTCAGGGCTGCCGGACTTGACCCAACAGCAGCAAAAATGGAGTTTTACCCATCGGATAAAGCAAAGAGCAAGGTGGCAAAATTTCTGGGAGAATTGCCCGCTTTTCAGAATAGCAATGGTAAGCTGGTTGTAATTCATCCGGGGGGAGGCAACAACCCTGATACCCTTGTAAAATCCAAACGCTGGAAACCGGAGAATTTCGCTGAAATCGCCACAAGGCTGATAACAAAAGATTATACTGTTATAATAATTGGAGCGTTACAACAGGGTGATGGTGAATTAGCTGAACGTTTATTGCAAGCAATTCCCGAAAGTTTAGCCGAATCTGTAATTGATACAGTGGGTATGTTTAACATAGATGAAAGCGGCGCATTATTTGAGAAAGCCGCGCTATTTATTGGTAATGATACCGGCTTGATGCATCTGGCAGTGGCATGTGGCACAAAAGTAATAGCGATTTTCGGACCGAGCAATCCAATAGCCTACGGGCCTTATACAGCTAGAGGAAAAGCAGTATATCCGCCCAATCTAGATTGGAAAAGCAATTTACCCTTGCATGAATATGAGACAATTAGCGCTGCACAGGGTGGGATTGAGAAAGTTACAGTTTCTCAAGTTTGGGAAGCAATAGAAAGCCTTAAACATTAAAGACTGTACTATTGTAGCGAGTGCGTGGTTAGAGTATAATCCGATAAACACAGCATTAACATTTAAGCATAATATCACGGTGGGTTGTGCCGGAAAATTGAAAGAGAGCCAAGCACAATGCTGCAAAGCATAAAGGTGATAGTAGCGGGTGAAAAGACTGTAGGCAAAACAAGCCTTGTAGAACAATATACCATGGGAAAGTTCAGTGGGCAGTATAGCCACAGCCTTGGTTTAAACGTCACTACTCATATAGCGATGGCTGGCAGTCGTCCTGTAAAGCTGGAATTATGGGATATAGCAGGCGAATATTTTGAACGCACTGAGTTTTACCGGGGTGCAGCCGGTTGTATGTTGGTATATGACGTAACCCGTGAGAAAACATTGCAACAACTGGCAGTCTGGAATAATATGTGCCGCTCTACCATCCCGAATGCTGGAATTATGGTAGTAGGTAACAAAATAGATTTAGGCTTCCGTTTCCCCGAAAAATGGGCAGAAATATTTGCCAATTACGCGCATGCCCCTCATCTGACAGCCTCTGCGCGTAACGGTGATAATGTCGATCAAATCTTTAGCATGCTTGCCAAACTAGCCATACAATCCATTGAAAAGAAATAGGTTTGCGCCTATGTCCCTCTCAGTAGAAACAGCTATTCTGTTGCCGGGCGAAGTCTTGCTCTGGAAGGGGCAAGATTATCGAGGTACAAGCCGCCAATTTCCCCGTTACTATCTTACCGATGAACGCTTGCTAGTACAAACCACTAAAGTTAGCTATAAAAGTTTCGATTTATGCCACGTCCTGACGGTAGAATTCGAATCTCGTAAAGACTTCAGTTATCTAACCATCAGCTTTGAACGTGGTGAAGTTCCCAATCTTACCTTAAAACTGAAAGAGGAAGCCTCTGCGGTTTATCACAAACTGCTAGAGGCACGCGATCGCTCGATTCAACGCGCCATAGCCAACGGTGAAGAAATTCCAAAAGTAGTGTATGCTAAACTGGTTCCCTTTTTCTTTTATAATTTTATCAAGCAAAACTCTATTGTATTTTTCTACGCAGGACTGGCTATACTTGCAACTTGGTCGAACCATTCCTTTCCCGGCATTTTAGGTTTAGGTTCTTTCCTACTATGCCTTCTTTTCTTTTCAACTAGAACCGGTCAGCGTTTCCTAGATAAAACAAACAGCATGTTTAAAAACTGGATTTTCAAACTAAATGATGCCGAGAACCTAGTAGTTTCACGGCGTATAATAATTATGAGCGGGAACCTAATTCTAGGTTTCTGGTGCTTAGCAATTCTGCTAATGTTCCTCAGTGTATTAATATTTTATCCTCAAATGTTTACCAGATAAAGGAGTCTCCAATGTCTGATACACTAACCGCCGTTGCTTTACCGGCTAGTGGTTCATTTGTAGCTACAGCCGGTAGTTTACCCGGTATATATATAGTAAATGGTATAAATGTATCCCATACGATAACGGTTGATCCCTCAGATTTGGGTTTGCTGCCCAACAGTGTAAATGTAGATTCGGTGCTTTCACCGGATGGAACCAAGTTGGTTTATCTAATGTCGGATGGGGCGCTTGGTAGTCCGATTCTAAAATTAGCCGATTTAGCTACGCTTAAGGCAACGGCTATTTTCCAGACTTCCGGGTCTGAACGCTATAGCCATCCGGTTTGGAGTCCCGATGGGGCGCAACTGGCGGTGATAAAATCTATGCCAACTTCCGACCCATATGGGCAACCTGTATCAGAAATATGGCTGGTTCCGCTTGATGGTAGCACACCCGCTAAAATATATGGGGATGATGCTGAAAGTATCACGGGGTTTTCTTCAGATGGTCAGAAACTGTATATAAGTAGCAAGGGTTATGGGGTTGGAGCCGCCCCAACTTATGCCGAAATAACGCTTGAAGGGGTTAAAGAACACGAATTTTTGCTGAGCGATGTACTTGATGGGGTTAATCACAATGCCTACAACCTTATATTATGTAAAGTAGGTGATAAAGACGCGCTGGTTTACAGCCTTAGCCCTTCTCCTTATCTTCAGTCCAACCATGCCACGCCGATAAGAGCAGTAGATGCAAATAGTGGCGCAGAGATATATACCGTAAATGTTGAGTTTGCCGTAACGGATATAAACGCCAGCCCTGACAATGGCTTGTTAGCTTTTAGCAGCCGCACTTTCGATGAACAGGGACAGGTCGCGGGAAGTACAGTTTGGACGGTAAAAACTGACGGTTCTGAACAACCAAAGATGATTTTACCGGCACAAGCCGATGTGGATTATTTCGATGTGGTGTGCTGGGCGAACGATAATTCGGGAGTTTTCGCGCATGTAGGCAGCGGCGTGGAATTCATTGGCTGCGATGGCACTCGCCGAGCCGTAATTGATTGGAATTCTTCAGTACAAACTACTCTAAACGCCCAGGCAGATAGCACAATTAGCAGTAGTGGAGGGGTTAGCGCCTTCTCAGCCGGAGGCAATGTTGATGTTTTGCTAGATGTCCCTTATATAAATCAGGTACATGATACCGCCCCAAATTTTGACGGCAATTGGGCTTGTGGTCCTACTTCTTCAACCATGCTGCTGGCAGCTTATGGTTTGCTCGACCAGCGCAATGACAACTACGAGTGGGGTTTAAGTCCTTATGGCTGGTATATAAGTAACGCCTATACAAACAGGCGCGGCGTGAGCATTAATCGAACCCAACCCGACCCCAAAGGGCATTGGGTGGCGGGCGCATACGGCGCTTGTACAAATGGCGGGGATGCTTATGGCGGGTTAGCGGCGGATTTCGTGAGCAAACACGGACTTGGTGCACGTTCGGTTAGCCCTACTCAGGATTTGGTAAAGCAACAACTACGCAACGGAAAGCCAGTAGTGCTTGGTACAACTGTGCATGGCTTCGGTCATGTTGTTTTGGTGAAGGGGCTAACCAATGATGGTAGGTTCATTTGTAACGATCCCTACTGGCGCAAAAAGGGCGGTTCTGACGATATTTACGCATGGTGGGAGTTTGGTTTCTGCCCTTGGATGATGCTGGTTGATAGTCCGTTACCGCAGCAACCGGCACAGAGCCAACCACAGGTAGTTTCGCAACCACCTGTAGCACAACCGCAACCGCCTATAGCGCAACCACAGCCGCAACCGCCTTCCATACAGGATGGAGTGCCGGTGATTGTGGGAGATGGGACAAACGCTGAGCAGAAAGCGCGGTTCGTGGCGGCTTTCAAACGAAATGGTGGTATCTCAGCGCTTGGCACAGGACAGAATTCTCCTGCACAGGTCGCCCCGCCCGATAACCCACGTTGGGTACAGGAATTTAACGGGGGTGCTTTTGGACAATCCATAATCACACTCGATGATCGTAACGACCAGCCAAATGCTTCACCGATTCCGGCGCTACAACCGGCTTTTGTAATTGAGGGACAATTCCTATCAAAATATCGAGATGCTTATAACGGTAGCAGCGGCCCGCTCGGTTCGGTAATGAGTGATGAATTTACCAACCTTGACGGGCTTCGGCAGGTTAATTTTGAAGCGGGCTATTTGGTATGGGATACCAGCAAACCACAACCGAATGATGCCTATGCTTGGTCTGACCAATTCAACGGTTGGAAAGCGGAATATTTCAATAATCCGGGATTGGCAGGTTCTCCTAGTTGTATCCGCGATGAACCTGATTTGAATTATGATTTTGGAACAGGCGGGCCAGAAGGTGGAAAGCTCGGCATCTTCCCTACCAACTTCTCGGCACGTTGGACAAAAACAATTAGTTTTGATTCAGGAAATTATCGGTTCAGCGCAACGATTGATGACGGATTCCGAATGTTCTTGAACGGGGTAGCCGCAAGCGGGGATAATCCCAATGAATACTGGAGACCCAGTAGCGTTCAAACCTATACCTTCGATTTTTCGCTGGCAGGCACTATCACAATTGTGCTGGAATATTTCAATGCCAGTGGCAGCGGTGTAGCAAAGCTAAGCTGGGATAAAATCGGCTAACGAACTGGAGAATTGATACAAAAATGCGTGTTATTGCAGGTATTGCCAAAGGGCATACCCTGAAAGGTCCGAAAAGCGCGAGTACACGCCCTATGGCTGACAAGGTCAAGGGCGCAGTATATTCCATGCTCTCTAATATTCTGTCGCAGCTCGAACGGGATTGGGGCAGAGTGCTAGATTTGTATGCAGGCACAGGTTCTATAGGGATAGAAGCGCTATCAAGAGGAGCAGAGTGGGCGGACTTTGTAGAAGTTAACGCCGGAACTTGCCGAATCATTTCAGATAACCTTGAACATACAGGTTTTGCGCAATTAGCGCGGGTTAACAATCGCAGTGTAACCAGTTTTATAAATGCACCGCCTTCTAACGATAGTAGCCAAAGGAAGCACCGCGCCACCGGAGGATTACATCGCCGCAAGGGTGGCAGTTGGCGGGATGCACGACTAACATTGGAACTCGAAATTGATGAAAATCAAAACCCGGTAGAGGAGCAGTTAGCTATTTTACCTGTAGAAGATACCAAATATGATATAATTTTTCTTGATCCGCCTTATGCTGATCCCAAAATTCCCGAAACCATTCAACATGTGGCTAGAAGTGGTTTGCTAAAGTCGGGAGGGTTGGTAATAATTGGACATTCGCCTCGTGTAGTACTGGCTGACAGCTACGAGGGGGATGGCATTGATGCTGATAAACCGGATACGTCCTCTGCAATGCTAAAACGTATCCGGTTTCGCCAACATGGCGATTCTGCTTTCTCTATTTATATGGAAGGTGAACCACCACCCGAACTTTTAACTGCACCTGACACCGACTAGGAGGAATAAATTCTGTGGTACTGGCGCTCTATCCGGCGAGTTTTGACCCGATAACTTATGGTCATATTGATATTGCAACGCGGGCTGCAAAAATATTTGATGAAGTAGTAATTGCTCCCTATGATGCGCCTGTTAAAAATTTGCTCTTTTCTACCGAAGAGCGTAAAGCTATGATTATTGAGGCTATAAAGAATGTTCCCAACATTCGGGTGGAACATTATAAAATGCTGACCACTCATTATGCTCATGAAATTGGCGCACAGGTGATCATTCGAGGGCTTCGTACCGTTAGTGATTTTGATTATGAATTACAGTTAACCCAGAATTATCGCAACCTAGCTCCTCATATTGAGATTTGTTATTTAATGACATCGCAGAATTTTTCCTATATTGCCAGCAGCATGGTAAAGGAAATTGCGCGGCTAGGTGGAGATGTATCTCAAATGGTACCACCCCACATAGCCACAAAGCTTTATACAGCCTATAATACTGTGGCAATAAAGTTAACTTGAGACACAACTGCTTAGGGTAGTTGCAAGTTCGGAAAGGGGGTGCAGGTGGAACGCCTGTCGGGGTCGCAAGGGGTGTCCCCTTGAACTCATCCTCTCTCATCCTCTCCGATTATCGCTCTAAAAACGTTTCTCGCAACAGCCTTGTGAGGCACAACTGTTGCGTAGTATTGTACAATTATGTATAGTACAAATCAGTATAAACAGAAAAATAATTATTTATTCCCCTACAGCACTAGGCATGGACATTGATTATTTAATTGATAGGCTTGAAGCCCTTATACGCAATGGCAAAAGAGTGCCGCTCACTGGCAACAAGATTATGATCGATGAGCAGGAATGCTATGATCTAATTGACCAGATGCGTATTACTGTGCCGGAAGAAGTTAAAATTGCCAAACGTACCTTACTTGAGCGTGAGCGTATTCTGGCAGATGCTACTGAAGATGCCCAACACCTTATTGAGCAAGCAGAGCGCGAACGGCAACATATGCTAGGGGAAAAAGGTTTGCTGGCGGAAGCGGAACGGCAACGCGAGATTATTATTAGTGTTGCCACCGAAGAGTCGGATGAGATGCACATGCAAGCACAGTCGATGTATGATGAAGCGGTGGCTCAGGCGCAAGAAATGCGGGAAGGCGCTAACCAATACGCAGTGCAGGTACTTCAGGAGTTGGAAACCTTACTGGGCAAACATTTTAGCATGGTTCAAAATGGGTTGCGTAGCTTCAAAGATCAGGCTGAACAATACCAGCAACAAATTGACGAATATCAAGAACAATATAAACCTGAGTATGTCCCGGCTGAAAAAGTGGCACAAAAGAATTCTAATGCCGCTGCCGAAAGTGGCAGGCAACCAGCACAGCCTACCCCCACTATAACAAAGAAACCACAGCCCGTACCAGCAAACCAACCTCAGCAGCAGCGACCGCCGCAGCAACCACCGAATCAGGCGAAACCTTCGGTGCAGCCCAACCCCAAGCCGCCCGAAAGAGGTGGGAATTTCTTTACTCCGAATCGGCAGCCGGTTCTTAGGGCAGTGCCAAAACCGCCACCCAAAGAACAAGAGCAAGAAAACGAAGACGGGGATTAATCGTCTCAACTAGAAACGAGAAGTATAAAAATGGATAATTCAGAACAACCCAAGCGTATTCCTCGTCAGTCGCGAACCCGTTTTAATTTCAATTATCCCAGCCCTGAGCCAAGACCGTTAAATATCGAGTCCGCAAGGAATAACGAGCGTGAGCATAGACGCACGACTCGTTTTCAAAATCGGCAAGCGCATATCATAATTGATAAAAATGGCGATCTGATTTTTAATGTGGCGCAATTGCTACGCTCTCATGAAGGGGCGACCCGTAGCTATGATGTACAAACTGCAAAATTAAACCTCGATGATAACGATGCGACCGTTGCTACCAATATAAAAGGGCATGTTCACCTGACCAAAGTAGTCAACGATGCGTTGGTGCAGGGAAAATTCGAAGCGGACTCCATACTAAATTGTGTGCGCTGTCTGAACGATTTCGCTACGCATATTGAATTTGAATTAGAAGATATTTATCGCCCCAGTATTGATGTGATTACCGGGCTACCGATTCAACCGCAAGAAGGCTTTGACGATGAAAAACTGGTGATTGACGAAAACCACTTACTTGACTTAGGAGAAGCGCTACGACAGCAAATTCTGGTAAGCCTGCCCTTATATCCGCATTGTGGCGAGGATTGCCCCGGTTTGTACAGTGAGCTAGAGCGAGTAAATAATGAAGAAGTGGAAGTCGAAGAAGACACCGCCGCTCCGGTGGATGTTCGCTGGTCTGCTTTGAAAAATTTACGGCTGGAGGAATGAAAAAGAAACCTTCTCCTGCTCCCGAAGCTCAATTAACCCTGAATTTAGATAGATATGAGCAGCCCCGTTTGGTGTTTGAAGGCGGGGCGCTTATTCTAAAAGCAGTGCCACAAGATGCCCCTTCTCTGCCTGACTATTTTGTGTGGCACGCCGGACATTGGGTCGCACCCGCCTACCGTTACCCCGAAATCAAAGGCTGGTTGGCAGAGCAGGGCTATACCAATAACGCCCCCCGTTACCGACATCAAGCAGTTAGAGGTTTTCGCTTCGAACGCTTGAGTAATGAGTCCGAACCTAAAGCTGAACACAAAGTGGCTGAGCAACGCGCTGCCTATGCAGTAAACCCACCGCCAACATTTACGCCTCGTCCATATCAGCTTGAAGCAATCGAGTCTTGGAAAACATTGGGAGGGCGTGGCACTGTGGTATTGCCCACAGGCTCAGGCAAGAGCATGGTAGCGATGTTGGCAATCGAAACGGTGCGCGCGCCTACCTTAATCATAGTCCCACAACTTGACTTGTTACATCAATGGTATGAGAATCTTAGCAATGTCTATGGTCAGGAAAACATCGGCGCATATTTCGGTGAGAAAAAAGATATACGTGCCATCACCGTAACCACCTATTCCAGCGCCTCACAAAGGCTAGAGGAACTGGGAAACCGCTTTTACCTATTGATATGCGATGAAGTACATCATCTCACCGGTACGATTTGGCAACAAGCCGCTCGTTTCTCGATAGCGCCCAAACGACTTGCCCTAACTGCTACCTACCCCGCCGAATTTGAAGACCATATGCTGTTACAAGAGCTAATCGGACCGCCCTGCTATTACAAAACCCCTGAAGAAATGGCAGGTACTTATCTGGCTGAATACGAAACGGTAAGGGTAAGGGTAAAATTTACAGAGGCGGAAGCACAGGAATATAACGAACTTAAAGCGTTTTATTCACCCTTTGCGCAGCGCATGTGGAAAAGCTTTGGCGCGAAATGGTATAACACGCTCATGCGCGAGCAAAACAAAAACAAACTCTATCGTCAGGCGTTGCTCTACAAAGCGAGAATGGAGCAAATAATCGAGAATGCGCGTGCCAAACGACTTGCGCTAGCGCGTATTATGGCGCTACACCAGGGACAAAGCGCCATTATCTTTACCGAAACAAATCAGGCTGTTTACGAGCTTTCCGAACAATTTCTACTCCCCGCCATTACTCACCAAACTCCCACCGCCGAACGCAAAGCGATATTGGACGGATTTCGTGCCGGAGAATTCCCCGCCATTGTAACTGCGCGTGTATTGAACGAGGGCGTAGACTTGCCAGCCGCAAAGATAGCCATAATATTGGGAGGCGGGGCTACTTCTACCGAATATACCCAGCGTTTGGGACGTATTTTGCGTAGGCAGGGCGGGGCAAAGGCTTTTCTATATGAAATCATAGTGCGCGATACCCTCGAAGAGAGCGTCTCCAGCCGTCGCCGCCTCTCCAAAAGTGTTGTAACTTTAAATTCTGGAAATCAAACCTCAAGCGCACTATAACTCCTATGAAACAGTAACATTAACCAACCGACCGCTCAATTCCCTGCTACTACTAGCTCCAAGAATCACTGTGAGCGCGGGGGTCTTCTATCGGCTCTTCATGAATCGAAACCCGGATATTGCTAAATTCTTTGCCTAAAGCCTCTTGTATCTCTTCTGACCATTGGTGCGCTTCCAGCACCGACCAATTCCCCGGCGTTAGCAAGTGCAATTCGGCAAAACGGAATCCGCCACTTTTGCGAGTGCGCAAATTATGGAAATTTACCTGCCCGTTCGAGGATTTCACCACCTCATTGATCGTCTTATTAATCCGTGCAATCTCGCTCTCAGGCAAAGTCTTATCCATCAAGCCATCCACGCTACGCATTATCAGCCTGCCACCCTCAAAAATAATGTTGCATGCCACCAGAATAGCGATAATCGGGTCGAGTAGTAACCAGTTTGTAGGTAAAACTATCAGCAAGCCAATTACCACCCCCACCGAAGTTACTACATCGGTCATTAAGTGCTTACCGTCGGCTTCCAAAGCAATGCTATCATGCTTGCGACCCGCGGTTATAAGAGTCCGCGCCACAATAAAGTTCAGCAGGGTAGCTGCCATTGAAACCCCCAAGCCCCAACCGAGGCTTTCAAGTTCCTTCGGGTTGAATAAACGCGGAATAGCTTGGCTTACAATTGCGAAAGCCGCTACTAGAATTAGCCCACCTTCAATAGCGCTGCTAAAAAATTCGGCTTTTTCATGCCCATATTGGTGAGTTTTATCGGGAGGACGCGCTGCTATCTTCAAGGCAATTAGCGCAGTGAAAGCGGCAACAACATTGACGATGCTCTCCATCGCGTCTGACAAAAGGCTGACCGAGCCGGTCAACAAAAAAGCAACCGCTTTTAGGGTTATAGTTGCGAAAGAGGTTGCTAGAGATAGATAAATAAATTTAAGTTTATTATTTTCCAATATTTTGATCCCTTACATTTTCATAAAACACAATCACTCCATCCATTATAAGTTCATCTGCAACACAGCCTGCTAAAACCACAAGTTAGCCTACACTATTCCCGATTTCAGACAACAAGAAAGGGCATAGCAATAACCACGCCCTCAAAAAAACATGTTACTTATTTTACCAACACCAGACCGCTGCCAAGTTGAACTTCGCCGATTTTCCATAACGGTTCGCCCGCCGCTTTATAAGCAGTTTCCAACTTTTCGGCGGCATTTGCATCAAAAGCAAAAAACAACCCGCCGCTAGTCTCAGGGTCAAATAACAAATCTTCTAAGTCAAGCTCAAGTTTGCGGGTAACTTTTACTTTAGGTACAGTCTCTTCTTGTAGAAATACCCGATTTCTACCCATCCCACCCGGCATAAAGCCCTCGCTAGAATAGCGGCGCGCGCCCGGCAATAGCGGCACAGCCTGCGAATCGATTACCAGATCAACCGCTGCGCTCTGGGCTGCCATTTCGGAAGCATGCCCAAGCAAGCCAAAGCCAGTAATATCGGTACAGGCGTGTACCTTACCGACTCCAAAACGCCGCAATATTTGAGAAGCGCCCCGATTAAGCCTTAACATGCTCTCGATAGCGATTCGCAAGTCTTCCGGGTCAACCTTATCGCCCTTGTGCGCGGTAGTAATCGTGCCAACCCCAAGCGGCTTGGTCAGATAGAGAAAATCACCCGCTTTAGCCCCCCCTTTGGTAAAAATCTGGTCGGGATGCACCACTCCCGTCACACAGATTCCATACTTAGGTTCTTTGTCGGTTACAGTATGACCACCCGCAATAACTGCGCCCACTTCTGCCATTTTGTCCGCCCCGCCCTGAAGAATGGTTGAAAGGATAGACAAGGGCAGATTATCGGGGAAAGCTACGATATTTATACCCATCGTAACCTCGCCACCCATCGCATACACATCGCTCATCGCATTGGCAGCCGCAATCGCTCCATAAAAATAAGGGTCGTCAACTACCGGCGGGAAAAAATCGACGGTTTGTACAATTGCCACATCGGACGAAATCCGGTACACCGCCGCATCGTCGCTGGCTTCCAAACCCACCAATAGGTTGGGGTTATTGTATTTTTTCAAAGGGAGCAAAACTTGCTCCAGAGCCGTTGGACTCATTTTGGAAGCTCAACCGGCGCATGCAGCCAGAGCGGTTAACTTTATCTTATCGGGGAGCGACTCCGCCATTTCTCTAACTCCTTTAAAGTCTAATATAACTTCGAGTTATGCTATAACCTACTGTAAATTATAGCATGCCCCGAAGTTATAGAAGCAAATATAGGAGTCTGAAAATCAGCCTAGCAGTTTTTCGAAAGCGCTTAGTTTCGGGGTAATGGGCTGTGGCAGGTTATATTCGCCCTCTAGCGCGGATTGGGTTTTATAACCGTTTCCAGTTATGTAAACTACGGTCTTTTCATCACGGCGTATTTTGCCCTCTTTTATCAGCTTTTTCAAAACTGCGAGCGTAACGCCACCGGCTGGTTCGGTGAAGATACCTTCGGTGGAAGCCAGCAATTTAACCGCCTCGATTATTTCTGCATCGGTAACTTGCTCGATTATCCCCCCGGTCTGGCGGGCAATTTGCAAGCTGTAATAACCATCGGCAGGGCTACCGATTGCTAGCGAATGAGCAATGGTAGTGGGGTTTCGTACCGGGGTAATTTCGCCCGCTTCATTGGAGTAGGCAGTGGCAACCGGGTTGCATCCGGCAGCTTGCGCTCCTGACATAGCAGGTAGCGCTTGGTCAGCCACCAACCCCAAGCTGATGAGTTCCTTGAAACCTTTGGTAATTTTGGTATAGAGCGAGCCGCTGGCAATGGGCGCAACTACATGATCAGGTAATTTCCAGCCCAATTGCTCGGCAGTTTCGTAAGCCAACGTTTTTGAACCTTCACTATAGAAAGGGCGCAAGTTGATGTTTACAAAGCCCCAACCGTATTCGTCTGCTACTTGGCTGGCGAGTCGGTTTGCTTCGTCGTAAGTGCC
This sequence comes from Candidatus Chlorohelix allophototropha, assembly GCF_030389965.1. NCBI lineage: Bacteria > Bacillati > Chloroflexota > Chloroflexia > Candidatus Chloroheliales > Candidatus Chloroheliaceae > Candidatus Chlorohelix > Candidatus Chlorohelix allophototropha. The sequence goes on along the minus strand of NZ_CP128399.1, from coordinate 719,040 downwards.
GTCTACCGATACAATCTCCGCACCGTAAACCGCGGCTGACAGAATCTTGCCCGGTTCAATTGAAGCAGGTACAAATACATAAGTTTTCAAGCCTGCCCGTGCGCCTGCCGCCGCTACTGCGCCTGCCAAATTTCCGGTGGAGGCACAGGCGATGGTATCAAATCCAAATTCAAGCGCTTTTGCCAGCGCTACTGCTACAACCCGATCTTTAAAGGAGTGAGTGGGATTAACTGCATCATTTTTTATATAAAGTTCATCTATTCCAAGTTTAGCAGCCAGATTCCAAGCACGTTGCAAAGGAGTATAACCAACACCGCTCAGTGTACGACTATGCGGTTGAACCGGAAGTAAAGGGGCATATCGCCAAATGTCGCGCGGACCAGCTTCAATTTGTTTCTTTAATTTAACCGGGTCTAGATTGCTGAAATCGTAGGTTACTTCGAGTGGTCCAAAACACTCATCGCAAACATGCGCAGGAGAAATTGGATGCAGCGCACCACAAGCTTTACATATCAACCCCGATGCGGCGCTTACAGCTATATTTTGAATGGGTTTTTCGCTTTTTTCTAATATACTGGTCATTTTTTTCTCTCCTTATAACGAGCATTTAGTTTTTCTAAACCGGGCAAACTTTAAGAAAGCGTAACGGCTTTCGGATGTTTATCCAAATCCAGCGACGCAACAGGCTCTGCAACTTTAAAAAATTGCGCGGTTCTTAACCATATAGGAGTAAACGGGTATAAAAAAACCCGCTTATCTGCTCTTGGATAAGGGGGTAAACTAGATATTCTTGATAAATTGCGCTTAGGCAATTTTACTAGCTCCCTTATCTTGCACAACTAACTGTTATGCAGGAATTGGCACCATACGCACATTATTTTTGGTTTGCGTTGGTTGCCGGGCTTCACAGGGCCTTTATCCCTCCACCTCTCTTGATAAGAGCAACAACTATTCATTTGTTAAGCCGATAATCTCGCTCGGCGTTATTAAGATAATGTATTTTATAGAGTTTGTCAAGAGTTGTTAATTCGAATTTTGCAAAGGAATTTCTTGACATTTAAAATACATGTTGTATGCTAGCTATAATATAAATTATAGCAGTTTTAAATGCCTGTGCAGCAGCACTCCAATAGCAGTGTATTGTGAAAAATTAATTTTCAATATACATTCCAAGAATAAAAATCATCCTTAAGAGTGATGTGCTTATTAATTTGGTGTATTAGAATTATGTTCGGGTGAGGGAAATTAAACCCTTCAGCCGGATTTTAATTTAGCATGCAAGTTTTACGCCCCTATTAAAAATCCACTTCACTCATCAATGTAAACCAGAGCGGTGAGGCTAACCCTCTCACCGCTTAGTTATTTTATACTCATTTGACAGCCACAAGCCTCATACATACAATTCTAAGTGCTTTTATTATGGAAGCGCCTGTGACCGGGTGGTTGCCACAGTCTTCAAAACTGCTGTGCGTCGTTAGAGCGACGCAGGTGGGTTCGACTCCCATGCGCTTCCGCCTTTATCTGATATGTGGAGGAATAAGATGGATGATAATGCCAAGAGCCATGCGCTCAATCAAATAAACTACGGGATGTATATAATCGGCAGCCGGAACGGAGAGGAATTGAACGGAATGACTGCCAACTGGGTCATACAGGTTTCCTTTGACCCGCCGTTGGTAGCAATTGCAATTGAAAATGACTCCCATACGCGCAAGCTGATCGATGGGGGTAGAGTTTTCAGCGTTAATGTGGTTGAGGACTCCGAAGTAGGACGCGCCCTGATCGACCTTATGGTAAAACCCCAAAAACCTTATCGCAATAAAATGGATAAATTCGAATTCGTTACCGGAGAAACAGGCGCTCCTTTATTTACCGATGCGGTTAGTTGGTGGGAATGTGAAGTGGTAAATACGATCGAGAGTGGCGATCACCAGCTTTATATCGGCAAAGTTGTGAACGCTGGTATAAACAAGGCTGACGCTACCCCGCTCAGCCTTGCCGCGCTTGGTTGGCACTACGGCGGGTAATTAACTTAGAATCAGGAAGCGGCTGTAAATGTACCGCTTCCTGATATTTGACGATAGTAATCAAAGCTCCAAAATAGTTTGAGCCAACCGCGCACTATCGTGCCGCAAAATCGTCTTCCCTTTGCAATACGAGCCAGTGATCACTCCCTTTTTAACCTTTTTCTCGCAATCTGCCATATCGAGTTCCACCGGGAATTTACGCTCAGTCTCGTACATACGACGGGCAACCTCGCTGATCGGACCAGTATTTACAATCATATGATCCATTAATTCACCCTCTTGGCAATATTCGTTCACCTTATCAATGAAGTCGCTGGCTTTATAACCATCGGTTTCAGAAGGGTCGGTTACAAGATTGCACACATAAATTTTTTGCGCGGTTGTCTCTGCTAGCGCTTCCGGCAAACCCTCTACCAGAAAATTGGGCAGGACGCTGGTAAAAAGACTACCCGGTCCGATGACAACTTTATCGGCTTTCTGAATGGCTTCGAGCGCAGGTTTATAAATCTGGGCGCGGCGTGAGGTGTAAATATATTCAATACGGCGATACAAGTCATCTTTGCGCAAATCAATTTTTGTTTCGCCCTCTATATCGGAACCATCTGAAAGCTTGGCAATCAATTGCACATCGTTTAGTGTGACTGGCAACACCCGTCCTTGCAAGTTCAACAACCACGAAACCGCATCTATGCCAAAGTTTGTGCCACCCTCCCAGTCATAAGCAGCTGCTAGTAAAAGGTTGCCGAGGCTATGCCCTTCCAAACCCTTCCCCTTGCGAAAACGATAATTCAGGATATCCCGCCACTTGGTGCTGCGTAGATCATCCGGCAACAGTTCGGAAATGCACTTGAGGATATCACCGGGCGGTAAAATACCGTGTTCGTCCCTTAAACGACCGCTACTACCCCCACTATCCATCGTACTAACGATGGCAGTTACATCGCTTACTTTCTTTAACGCGCCCAATACCGTAGAAACCCCTGTGCCACCGCCAATGACTATGATCTTTAACCTTTTACTACTACCACGGGTAGTTTTCTCGTTCATTTTTTTGTCCTTTAAGAGAGATAATCAGGGTTTGCAAAAGAATACCAGCGTCTTATAACTTCTATCTCGCCGTAGCGCGCTGCTGCCTGATCTATTACTTGTATTATGCATTGACGTGGGGTGAAGATCTCATCTGCGTATTCAATCATTCGGTTCATTTTATTGGGTTTGATGTCTTCAAAAACTTCACGAACCGTTTCCAGCGCACTACTCAATAATTGCCTTAATACATCAGGGTTTGTACCACTTGCCTCGTCCAACGCACTATCGAACCCAGCCGGTTCACCGCGCCCACCTATTAAATGCCCAATCCAGTAATCCGCATTAAGGGCAATAAATGCTACCAGCCTAAAAATGCTCGGCTGCTCATTCCCAACCGGCATCCAGTTTAGCTGATCAACATCGTCTCCAATTTCGGAAAGTGTATCTGCAATCGAATCAAAACGGGTTTGTATTATATCGAAATAGTTTGCCAATTCCTCAATCATTCCAGCAATCCCTCAACTTGGTTAATAGGTATTGTTTTAGGTAACTTTAATATAACATTCAGCTTGATTAGAGGCAACCGTTCAAAAAGAATTAAAATCTCTTTATAATACCGAGTATGCTAAAATGAATTAGTAGAAATCACCACGAATCTAAGTGTAGTTAAATCAATAGAATACCTTACAGGGATTTTCAAAAATGGTCATCCATAAACCTATTTTCAATGCAAAGGAGCGGCGCACCATTGAAGCCCTGTGCAATACGCTCATACCCTCTTTCAAAAATGAAGCTGAAGCCGGGTCTCCGTTATATTTTGGAGCGGACGATTTAAAAGTAGCCGATCTGGTAATCGAAACGCTTGAGCAATTGCCCAACCCCGAAGACCTAACCCAAATACGCCTGTTTCTAAAGTTAATTGACAACCAAGTGGCTAATATTGCAATTGCCGGAACTGTCCGCTCTTTTAGCAACATGAATCCTTTACAGCGAGAACAATATCTGTTCAAACTGGCAACCCATAAGGTTTCTGCGCTTCGGAGTGGCTTCAAAGTGTTCAAAGCGCTCACGGCTACCGGATTTTTCGGTACACCGCAGTTTGGAGAACGCCCCAACCCCACCTGGGAAATAATCGGCTATCCCGGCGCACTCTTCCCTCCCCCCGAAAAACCCAAAACCATTAAGCCTGTTGAGATTTCGCGACATACTCTCCTGAGTTGCGATGTGGTGGTGGTAGGTAGTGGCGCAGGTGGTGGCGTAGTTGCTGGAGAACTGGCTAAAGCCGGACTAGATGTAATAGTGTTGGAAAAGGGCGGTTATTACAACGAAGCCGATTTCAATCAGGTGGAGAGCGAGCTACTAGGTAAGCTTTATCTTGATGGCGGTAAGACTGCTACTCGTGATCAGGGGGTGGCAATCCTATCTGGTAGTTGTTTGGGGGGTGGCACTGTAATCAATTACACCACCAGTTTTGCCACGCCCGAAGCTGTGCGCCGTGAGTGGGATAGCCTTTCCGGCTTTAAGGTATTTGACACGCCCGAATACGAACAAAGCAACCGGGCTGTACATGATAAACTCGGTATATCTACCAAGTATAACCGCTTGAGCGGGCGTGATACGGTACTACATCGAGGTCTGGAAAAGCTCGGCTGGCATAAAGATTTAATGCCCCGCAATGTGCGAGGATGTAGCCAAGAAGACGATTGCGGCTATTGCATTTACGGTTGCCAGAACGGAGCAAAACAAAGCACCTTGATTACTTGGCTAGAAGATGCCAACCAACACGGCGCGCGTTTTATCGTGAACTGCACCGCCGATATAATCTTGACCGAAAAAGGGCGTGCCTCTGGGGTGGTTGCCACCGTCACCAATCCCGAAAGCGGCGAGAGATACAACCTGACCGTTAAAGCTAAAGCGGTAGTGGCAGCGTGCGGTTCGTTGCACACTCCCGCGTTGCTGCTACGCTCGAAACTTGGCGGTGCGGCGGTAGGCAAAAATCTACGGTTGCATCCAGTTGGGGTGGTAATGGCGCGAATGGAAGAAGAGGTGCGACCTTGGACGGGTGTAATGCAAGCCGGATACAGCACCCAATTCGCCAACCTAGATGGCAAAGGCTATGGCGCAATCTTCGAAACTGCGCCGGGGCATCTGGCAACTCCCTCCTATATTTTTGGCTGGGAAAACGGGCTTTCCTTCAAGAAAATGGTGGGCAACTTAAAACATACCGCCTATATTGGGGTGTTGTTACGCGATCACGACGGAGGGGATGTGCGCCTGAACAAACATGGGCAACCGAGCTTTAACTATCGTCTGTCCAAATACGATGCTGCCAACATGCGCTTGGCTACCGAAGGCGCTATTCAGGTGCTAGAAGCGGCGGGCGCAAAGGAAATATACAGTGTGCAAACGGTTCCGGTGAAATACGAACCGGGCAAATTGGGGCAAACCCGCCAGCACTTTATGGAAGAGATAGACCGGCGTGGCTGGGGCGCAAATCAAACCACCTATATTAGTTTTCACCAAATGGGCAGTTGCCGAATGGGAAGTGACCCGGCTCGTTCAGTGATCAACCAACACAACGAGGCGCACACCACGCCCGGTTTGTTCATAACCGATGCCAGCACTTTCCCTACTGCCAGCGGCGTAAACCCGATGATTACCATCGAAACCATTGCCCACCGCGCCGCCCAATATATCAAATCGATTATATAAATAGCATCAGGCAAGAGATTCTAAATCCCTTGCCTGAAAGTCGCCCAAACTTTATTTCTTTCTACCGGGGCGTGAACTGCCCTTGCTGCTGCTACCCGGTGAGGAAACCTTTGAACTGCCACCTCCCGTACTACTGCTACCACCGGATTTAACCCCGCTTGAGCTACTACTTCCACCCGGTGAGGAAACATTCGAGCTACCGCTCCCCTTGCTGGTTGAACTGCTACTTCCCGATTTTGGAGTATTAATCGCTACACCACCGGGGCGCGAACTTCCCTTAGTACTGGTAGTAACCGCAGGCTTGACGTAGCCGCTCGAACCAACTCTGGTTGTGCCCTTGCTGACCACAGGCGGGTCAGATTTAACCTTAGTGGCGGTATCTCCTGACTTGTAGCTGGTATAGCTATAACTGGCGCTTGAAGGCGCAACATGCGGAGTTTGCGGTACATAGATATAGCCGCCCTGATTATAAATATGAGTAGTGTAATAGGGCGGGTAGCTGTAACCGTAATAACCCGGTCTGTCCAAAAGCCACATCCAGAAGAAAGGGTTGTTGGTTACGCTGTAATGCGGCTGCTGGTTAACATACACAACCTGTTGCTGGGGTGGAGCGGGTGGAGTTTCCGGCGCTTTTATCCCTTCCGCCAACAACACCATACTGACCGTCTCAATCTGACAATCATCAACTGTCAGGTATTTTTTCTTGGGCTGAATGACTTTTCCATTCACCCCCTCCGGTACAGTAGCCTCAATCTCATATTCGTTGATAGCAAGCTCATTTACCGAATAATTGCCATCAGGGTCAGTCTTCAAAATAACAGGCTGTGCGCCCGCAGTAGTCAGCGTAAGAGTAGACACTACAGGCTGCAAACCTTGCGTTTCATCGGTCAACACCAAAACCTGACCGGAAACCTGTCCTTTCCCGTCACAAGTAGCGCTGGTATCCGCGAAATCACCCGCGCTAACGGTTGGAACAGGCGTAGCTGCATCACCACAAGCCGCCAGCAACAACATTAAAATCAAGAAAAAAGAAAAAACGCTGAATTTGTTTTGCAGTTTTTTCCGATTTTCTAATCCCTTATTTTTTTCAGATTGGGTATTCATCCAATACTCTTTCTTTCTTCCCGGCACCTCCGGGGTTATATAAAACTTACGCTTGGAATACCTGATAGTTTCGTTAAAAACCCCTTATTTCTAGCGGCAATTATCATTGTATATGAAAGTCAGCTTAATAGTTAGGATATAAACTACTTTGGCAAGTTCAAAAGACTGATTCTTTCTTGAACTAATGTTAATCAGGAACTATTGTCCCTCGCAGGAGTATGCTAAAATCTAACGTAAATATTATGTTGCTCTGCAATGAAACGAGCATAGACCCTAAAAATAGGACGCTACTGACAATGATGCCTTGTTGGTGAAACAAAAGGAGAGCTAGAATGAGCCAGAATGACATCACCGGATTGATTGTCACCTATGCCTACGCCTTTTCGCTATTAATAATAGCGACTTTGATTCAAAAATGGCGGGGCTACCCACCCGAATTTACCCGTAAGATTGTCCATGTTGGAGCAGGCATGGCGATATTCATTATTCTGGCGACCTTTGATAATAACCACTGGTATTTTGGTATTATCCCAATCGGTACATTCATCTTTTTCAACTATCTGAGTTCCCGCAAGCAGCTTATTAAAGCCATGGATTTGCAGGGCGATACACTCGGAACGGTTTATTTCCCGTTTTCGGTGACCCTGTTACTTGCAATTTTCTGGTCGCAAAACCTTGCGTATATAGCCGTAGCCGGAACAATGGCGATGACATGGGGCGATGCAGCCGCTTCAGTATTGGGACGTGCATTTGGCAAACACCCCTACTTTATTGCAGGACATAGACGCAGCTTTGAAGGCAGTGGCGCAATGTTCGTATTCAGCTTCGTGCCAATATCACTTACCATGTTATTGATGAATACCGGGCTTGATATGTCTCGAACGATTGCTTATGCCTTTTTCCTTGCGCTTATTGCAACCTTCTTAGAAGCAATTTCGCTGGCTGGGCTGGATAACATCTTTGTACCCATTGGGGTGAGCATGGCGCTCTGGGCAATGTATGGCTGGAAAGTGGATGTCCCGATGATTTTTGGCGGGCTCGTCATCAGCACCTTGATCGGAGCTTTCGCCTACCGTAAGCGCGCGCTTTCTTTTAGCGGCGTGTTGGGCGCAATGATTACCGGTACATTCATTTTCGGCTTTGGCGGCTGGGTATGGGGTCTTACGCTTATCTCCTTTTTCGTATTTGGTTCGGTTCTTTCCAAATACAAGGAAACCCAGAAAAGCGGTGTAGCGGTTGAAAAATTTGAGAAGGGCAGCCGCCGCGACATCGGTCAAGCATTTGCAAACGGTGGGCTTGGTGCGGTGATAGCGGTAGTTTATTTCCTCAATCCCACTCAAACTTGGCTTTTTGCGGTATTTATTGGAGTGATGGCAACCGTTAACGGTGATACCTGTGCAACCGAAATCGGGGTTTTGAGCAAACGCCCACCTCGCATGATCACCAGCGGCAAAGTTGTAGTGCCCGGTACAAGCGGAGGCATTACACTGCTCGGCACTACCGCTGCCTTAGTTGGGGGCTTGGCAATCGGTATATCAACTTGGCTATTCTACGGTGTTTACGGGCTGGTTGCGAACGGCAATGCCGATTATTTCTTCAAGGTCTGGATACTTATTGCCGGGTTGGTGGGCGGTATCGCCGGGACAATGTTCGACAGCTTATTAGGCGCTACAGTACAAGCGATGTATATAAACCCACAAACAGGCAAGGAAACCGAGAAAAAGGTTGCCAAAAATGGAGTGAAAAACAAGTTTAACCGGGGCTGGCGCTATATGGATAACGACATGGTTAACTGTCTAAGCTCGGCTATGGGCGGTCTGGTGGGAATGTTAGTAGTGCTGGCATTTATCTAGACAACAAAAAAAGCGGCTAATGGGAGTCGAACCCATGCTTACTGCTTGGAAGGCAGTAGTGCTACCGTAACACCTTAGCCGCATCCCACATATAATAGCATAACCTATAAGCTCTCGCAAGTGCGTTAAACTAAAAGGATTCCGGCTCAAGTTAAGTTGAAAACCAGCCTAAGCCGGAGAAACGGAGAAGAATCTACTTATGTCAACCAGCAGTTCCGAGTATCAAGATACTATACAGTCTCTCAGGGAAATGCGGAAATTTAACTGGAGCAAGGAATATCGCCAACAGCACAAGCTGAAAACTGCCGGAGTCATCACTTTATTGACCGGGCGCTACCTGTACGCCTTGATGTTCACTTATGCCTTTACCTTCAAGCTCACCCATAAGTGGATGTGGACAGATGCCTTGCAAAAACACTATAAGCAAAGGTTAAGTGAACTGCCGAAAACCAGTTTCCATGCAAAATACCTACGCTATTTCGCTATCCCTTTGTATATGCCGATTGCTTGGTTTGTAACAATCGGGCAAGCCTCTATAGCTGCCAGCACGCTTACCGGAACAGCGGTACGGGCAAATGCGGCAATGGGTCTGTTTATGCTACTAAACTTTGTAGCGGGCGGTTACGGCAACAAAACCATCGGCCCATTTGTTTTCTATTCGTTGGTGCTTATGGCTTTCCCTACCAGCGATTGGGTTGGGTTTGATAAAGAATTGCGCAAACGTTATCCTAACGCCATCTGGTTCAAATAAGATTGCGGTTTTAAAATCTTCTAGAATCAAAGGGTCTCCTGCGAAGGCATGGAGACCTTTGTTCATTAAGAAAAGAGACTAGTTGCAAGTTCGGAAAGGGGATGCAGGTGGAACGCCTGCCGGGGTCGCAAGGGGTGTCCCCTTGAACTCACCCTCTCTCCTCCTCTCCGGCGAGAGCAACAGGTTATTGCCTTAAAATGGGTTCTTGCAAAAGCCCTGATTAAGAAAAGAGGGTGATTTTTTGAAAAGGATGAACATTGCCACTGGAACACCCTGGGAACCACTAGTGGGCTATTCGCGAGCAGTGCGCGTAGGCAATTTTGTCTACATCTCCGGCACGACTGCCACTAACGAACAGGGCGAGGTAGTGGGAAAGGGTGATGCTTATCTTCAGGCGCGACAGGCAATCCTGAATATTCAGAAAGCCTTGGAGGCAGCAGGCGCGAGTCTTAAAGCGGTGGTTCGCACCCGTATGTTTGTAACCAATATAGATTTATGGGAGCAGGTAGGCAAAGCTCATGGTGAATTTTTTGGAGAAATACGCCCTGTCTCCAGCATGCTGGAAGTGCAAAGGCTGATTTCGCCCGATATGTTGGTAGAAATCGAAGCGGAAGCGATTCTCGAAACCGAAATAGATTTTGGAATTTAGTCTCAATTTGGTTAATAGGGGCTTCAATTTTAACAAAACTGGCTTTAGATACTCCATTCTTCCATTTTGACTGGTTTTTCTTATCCTATCCTTTGCTTTGCAATAATTTCCGCCTCCTCTTTAATTCTCCGTTTATTTGACAAGTGTAAGATCGCTTTGTAACATACGGAGCAGTTGTTTTCCTGTTATCTTCCCAAAACCATAATAAGAACAAACACGCGCTTATAGCGTAATGCATTAGCCATCCAAAGGAGCAGGTTCTATGCAAGGCTTGATGATGAATTACCAGCTTACTATCCCGACTATTTTAAAGCGGGCAGAGCAAGTTTATAGTTACAAGAAAATTGTAACGCGCCAGCCTGACAAGAGTTTTCACGAATATACCTATGCTGATTTCGTGAGCCGTGCTAAAAAGTTGACTTTGGCTTTACAGAGATTGGGCGTGCAACCCGGTGAAAGAGTAGCCACTTTCTGCTGGAACCATTACCGTCACCTAGAAGCGTATTTTGCCATCCCTACATTTGGGGCAGTTTTACATACCCTCAACATTCGTCTTTTCCCCGAAGACCTGACTTTTATCGCGAACGATGCCAATGATAAGGTTATTATCATTGATAAAATTCTGCTGCCTTTATTTGAGAAGTTCAAAAATAATATCCAGGCTCGTACCTTCATCGTAATTTCAGATGATGGGCAGGTTCCAGAAGGCATGTATGATTACGAAACCTTGCTGGCAGCGGAAAACGAGGCAAGCTTTGTTTATCCTGATTTTGACGAGAACCAAGCTTCTGCAATGTGCTATACCTCCGGTACAACCGGAAAACCCAAGGGGGTTCTATATTCGCATCGCGCAGTAGTTTTGCACTCGATGGGTGCGGCTTTACCTGACGTAATGAACCTGAGCGAGATTGACACGGTTTTGCCAGTAGTGCCGATGTTCCACGCCAATGCATGGGGCTTACCCTATACTGCCACAATGGTTGGCGCAAAACAGGTGTATCCGGGACCTCACCTCGATGCAGTGAGTCTTCTTGAGGATTTCGAGCGCGAAAAGGTTACTTTAACTGCCGGAGTACCTACTATTTGGCTGGGAATCATCCAGCATCTTGAGGCGAACCCGAACCAGTTTAATCTTACACCGGATATGCGAATGGTAGTGGGAGGATCGGCTGCCCCTGAAGGCATGATCCGCAATTACGACAAATTTAATTTGCGGGTAGTTCAAGCTTGGGGTATGACCGAGATGACTCCCCTTGGCACTATGGCGAATCTGCCGAGCGCGCTTAAAGATGCGTCCGATGATGCTAAATATGCGTATCGTGCCTCCCAAGGGACTCCCGCGCCGATGGTTGAAATTAGAGCGCGTGGTGATGAGGGGTTGATACCGTGGGATGGCAAAACGATGGGCGAACTTGAAGTGCGTGGTCCTTGGATTGCAGCCTCATACTATAACGCCCCGCAAGGCGCAGACCGCTTCACCGAAGATGGTTGGTTCCGCACCGGCGATATTGTGACAATTGATTTTCGTGGCACTGTAAAAATTCAGGATCGCAGCAAGGATTTGATTAAGTCGGGCGGAGAGTGGATTAGCTCGGTTGATCTTGAAAATGCCTTGATGGCACATCCTAAAGTAGCGGAAGCGGCAGTTATTTCAGTCTTTCACCCCAAATGGGCAGAGCGTCCGCTTGCTATAGTGGTATTGAAGCAAGGACAAAGCGCCACTGCCGAGGAGTTGAAAGATTTCTTGATGCCTAAGTTTGCCACTTGGTGGTTACCGGACGCAATTGAGTTTGTGGATTCGATTCCACGCACTGCCACCGGGAAATTTCTGAAAACTGCCTTACGCGAGCAGTTTAAGGAATATAAAGTCGGCGTTTCCTAATAAATTAAGATGCAAACTTAGTTTAAATAAGCAGCAGGATTAAAAGCTGATCCTGCTGCTTTTAATTTAATTTTTTGTAGCAAGTGCTCTTGCTTTATAACCTGAGCAAATCCAAAGAGAGTTATTAATAATAGATTAGAGTTTATAAAATTATGCATTTATAGTGGCTTAGGTTAAAATATTTTAATCTTTGTTTATTAGTATATTTACGTTTAATTGCTATAATGCGAATAATTCCCTTGGAATGGTCGGGATTAACAGCGTTGTTAATAACAGAATTGGCATAATTTGCCAAGCCAAAGAAAAAGGGGGTTCTTATGCACTCTCATCACTTGAGAACAAGCAGAGGAATTTATCTGTTTGTGAGTATGCTCCTTGTTCTAACGATTTTCACTCCTACCTTCGTTTTTGCAGAACCTTCATTTAGCAGTGATTTATTCAAAACAAAATGGCAGCGTGCCGACAAACCCATCAACGACGGTACTGCCAATCCTGCGCGTAGTTGGTTGTGGGGCCCAGATAGCTTCTCCCCGGTTGCGGGTAATACCGAACCCTACACCGAGAGTCCCGGCGGTACTCGCCAAGTACTATACTTCGACAAAGCTCGCATGGAAATCAACAACCCTACTAACTCGCTGGTAACCAATGGCTTGCTGGTGCGCGAGCTAATTTCCGGTAAGCAAGCGACAGGAGATGCAGCCAGTATTACTAGGCGCGCCGCCGATGATATTCCGGTGGCAGGTGACCCGGCTAACAACAACGGCCCAACTTACGCCAGTTTTGCCAAAATTGCCAGCCTGAACAACGATAATCCCTCTACCGATAAAACCGGGCAGCCCGTTGCCGATACCCTTGATAAGGATGGGAATGTGGGCAGCAACGCGGAACTTGGCAAAAAAGCCAAATACACCTATTTTGACAGCGCATTGAAGCACAATATCCCCGATGTGTTTCTAACCTTTATGAACCAACGTGGAAATGTGTATGTGAACGGGCAGTTAGTGAACGACCAGCCAATACTGGGCGACAATCCTTTAGCCCCATGGCTGGATGCAACCGGCTTACCGATTACAGATGCCTATTGGGGCAAAGTAACGCTGGCAGGACAGGCGAAGGACGTACTGATTCAAGCGTTCGAACGCCGAGTATTGACCTTCACGCCCGACAACCCGCCCGCGTTTCAGGTAGAGATGGGCAACGTGGGACGGCATTACTACAACTGGCGCTACAATCAGAAATACGATGCGCCTGCGGTTACACCTACCCCAGTCCCAACCGCACCCCCAACCACCACCGCACCTGCGCCTACTGGCGGCTGTGACAGCCTACCAGCCAGCACCGGAGGGGCTTACCCCTTCCTGAAGTGTGGTCCAGCGGGGATGGAAATGGTAGTAGTCGCACCTATGACAGCCAATGAAACTGTCTTATTTGATATAACCTATCCCGGTGATTCCAGAATTCTGGGATACACAACTGCGCAGCCTGATGGAAACCTGGTTATTTCATGGAACAGTAGTACTACAGACCAAGGTAAATTCACCTTTACATTTACGGGACAAAAGAGCGGTAAGGTAGCTAAGACGTACATTTGGTTGGATAAACCGGTTGATAAACCAACTATTATAGTATTCCCAAATCCGGGACGGCTGGATCAGGATATTACTACTGTGATAGTTGGCTTCAAAGCAGATGAAAAGATTAACATCCTGTTTACACCTCCGAATCCGATGGGAGCATTAAGATTTCCTTTACCAGTCACAGCAGAAGGAAGTAGGACTGTACTTTGGCTAGTGCGTGAAATTTACAAAGGTCACGAACAATACTTGCAACCTGGTAATTGGTTGATCGTCGCCAGTTCTGTTGATGGGCAACGCAGCGCCAGTGCAACTATTACCCTTAACAAATAACCACAAACTGTTGCTTTTCAAGTAAGCTAGTTGAACCAGAGGTGGAACTATCCAGTGGAAACGGATAGTTCCATTATTTATTTTTAGCCACAAGCAACTAAATAAAAAACGAAAAATAATAGAGTCAATACGTTTAATATCGCTATATTAATAGATTTATATTTGATGATGGAAACACCTGTGTTATAATCACCTTTAGTATCAGTTTCAGATGAGTCAACAACAAATAGGGTTTCAGAATCCTATATAATTGGCTCACAAGGTTAGGGTTTACCATGGGTCGCTACGCAATTTGCGTTGGTATAGATGACTACGATAACTTACCGGAAGGCTGGGATTCGCTAGAATTTGCCGGTGTAGATGCCCGTGCTATGTCAGAAATCCTCTTGGATACAGCATATGGCGCGTTTGATAAGGTTGAGCTTTTGACCAAACCGGCACAAACTACACTTTCCGGTCTAATAGATGCGCTTAAACGTCTTTTCTACGAGATAAAGCCAGAGCCAGATGACCTCGTTTTACTTTATTTTGCCGGACATTGTGGACTTGACCCACAGGATCGCCTCTTTCTAATTCCTAGCGATGGTCGTATTAATCACTGGGGTATTCCTGATCTTGCCAGTATGCTCCGCCTTGAGAATATTGCTGCTTACTTTTCGGGTAGTTATACGAACAATCTGGTTCTAGTGCTGGATATGGCATATACCGGAGAACGTAGCGCCTTGGCACGCCGGGTAAAATTGACAGAAAACCCCAATTTTTTCACCATCGGTTCGATTATTAGCGCCGAGATTATTGACCAATTGCATATGCTAAAGCATAGTCCATTTAGCTATAGCTTGTTCAAAGCTTTGAAGCAACCGCCAAAACCCGATGGATGGTTGATGGTAAGCTCAATTCAGAACTTTATAGTCCGCCAGTTACGAGAGTTGTTGGATACATACTGGGCTGAACACAGCCAGATGTTAAATTATCCCAGCGAACTTATGGATGATTTGCCTTTATTACGGGTAGCTTCCGAATCGGAAGAATTTACCCGCGAGGTAAAAATAGCCTTGCAGCGTAATGGGTACAGGATGGGTAATACAAATCGCTTTGAACAAAAAATCGGCAGATTGAGGGCAGAAATAACCGTCGCCTTCACTCGCGCTGTTATCGAAGTGTTGGCGCTGGATAATGGACATGGGAACTGGAGCGAGTTACAGGCGCAGCAATTTGCCGAGCAGATTGAGCGTTTGAAAACTATGGGTGAAATAACTCACGGCTTGATTATTAGTCGCAATGAGCTTGATCAGGAGATTTTAGATTACCTGCGACGCACCAAACTTGATTATATGACACTGGAAGATGCACTTGCACAGGTTTAGCCTCTAGAATTTCCACTTACCAAGATGATAGTTGTTTAGCTCTGTAATATAACTTTCCAACTCGAACCCCTCATAACATTCCAATTCTGGCGGCAGCGCTTGCCTAACTACAGGCGGCAAATGCAACATTGCGGCTACTACATTGGAAACAGAATTCCCCAAATTGCCTAAGTCATACCCACCTTCCAGCAAAACTAGATATTTTGCACCAATAGTTTGCGCAGCACGCCCTACAATATCGGTAAGGGTATGATAAAGTTGGGGTGTAAGGTTAAAACCTGCGCCGGGGTCATACAGGTATAGATGGTTAATGTCATTAAAATGACCATCAAACCCGGCGCTAACAATAATTATTTGTGGACACCATTGCGCAACTATGATCGGTACGATTCGCTTAAATACAGCTAGATATTCATTATCGGTAATTTTGGCTGGTAACGGAAGATTGATTATATTGCCATAATTGCCAGTTTCGTGGAAATCGCCTGATTCTGGGTAAAGCTCCGGTCCGAATTGGTGAAGGGAACAGAAAAGAATGCGCGGGTCGTCCTTAACAATATTCTGAGTGCCATCACCATGATGCAAATCCCAATCAAGAATCATAACCCGTTCTATACCAAATTGCTTCAAGAAATGCTTGGCGGCAATAGCGGCATTATTGAACAGGCAAAAGCCGCCAGCGTTCTTTCGTCCGGCATGATGACCAGGTGGGCGACTCAGGCATAGGGCGCTATCCAACACGCCGTTTAGTAAATCTGCGCTAACCGACAGCGCAGCGCCTGCCGATAGCAATCCAGTTTGATAGGATTCCCGGTTTAAGTAGGTAGCTTCTGCCAAAAACCTATCCTTCTGGCTTACCAATTGTACCTGCTCTATATAGCTCATAGCGTGCGCTTCAATTAAATCTTCAAGATTAGCAGAGCTAGGTTCGTACAAAAGCATGCGTTGGGCTAACCCTGAATTGACAAGCGCGTTATAGGCAGCGGTGGCGCGGTTAGACCTCTCTGGATGATGGGTGGGGTTCTGGTAAGTATAGGGGTATTTGATTCTATCCATAGTATAGAACTGGTCAAGATAATTTTGACCTTCTACTTCATGGTATAAATTATTACCTTCAACCCGAATCAAACCCGGATTGTGGGCTTCAAAGCTGGACGAATAAACTAACCCAACTGGTAACATTTGTTTTCCGGAAATAAAAAAGAGCAGGTAAATTTAAGCGCCCGCCCTTATAAAGTAAATTATCGTTTGGTTTTCTGGTCTTCCAGATTGCGAATACGGCGGCACAAGACCGGTAGCATGGCAACTGCGATACTAGGCTCTCTTCTTAGAACATCAAGAAAGACCCAGCGATTTAATTCCACTACTTGAGTTTCGGTGGAGGCGGCACAAGTTGCGCTGCGTGGGTAACCATCTATCAGCGACATTTCCCCGAAAAAATCGCCACGTCCTAATTCATTTAACATGTTATCGGGCAATCCAGGGCGGTTTTTGTTGGATACCGAGACAGAGCCACTCAAAATTACAAACAAGCCTGAACCGGGGTCTCCTTGCTTGATAATTATCTCACCCTTTTTAAAGTTACGGGTGGTAGATAATTTGGCAAGCATATCAAGGTGATCATGTTTCAATGCAGCCAGAATCGGTACTTTTTTAAGGTTCTCTATCAAATATTCATTATCCATATTTCACCCTGTTCTTAACCTAACTCCTGTATCAGGAACAGAAAACGCTCATAAAGTTGGTCAGCCAGATTCTTATCTATAAACATTTGGGTCACAAGCCGGGCTTGGTTGGCATAAGTTTTGAGACTTGGGGTATTATCTTCGGCTTGTGCCAACAAATTGACTACCCGATTGGCACGTTTACCCAAAACTTCGTTGGCAATGGCTATCATCTGTTGTTTGATTTCTGCCACAGATTTGGGGCGGTTAGATACTTCAAACATTTTATCTTCAGGGGGACTGGTCACAACGTCAATCATGCTGCCGGGTTTGCTAACAATCTGATAAACACGCACAATTGATTCTTCCAGCACATCATCCACTTCATAATAGCTGCCGAGTTTTTGCCCACCACTGAGAAATATATAACCACTTTCGGCGAGATTGGTTATATGAACTACCCCGGTATGCTGACTATGTTCGAGAGTATTTAAAAGTTTGTTTATTTTCATACTGGCACTGCTAAAGCTATCTAGCAGTTTGTCACCCATTATCAAAGCGCTATAGCTATGGATGAAATCAGCCTCAAGCGGATATAACAAAACAGGATTGCGTTCGTTTGCAGAAACTGTTACATCCACAATACGGCGCAAAGCTCCCTGATCTTTATGAATTGAGCGGTTGTCGGCAAAGCGGCTATGCACCACCCGACCTTTGTATAGGATTACAACCGCCTCAATCAAGGGGTTTGCTGTGATCAAGGTCAGAAACCCTGAAAACTTTTCGTGCCAGATTAAATCAAGTACATTGCGAACAATGCGCCAATTCGGCGAATCTTTTAACACAAACGCGCTAACAAAGGGGAGCGGAAAACCACTCCATCTTCTAAAGCGAGGTGGGCGCAAAACTTCATCCCCAAGCAGAAATTGGAGTTGCCCTAATTGCTCAATCGCTTGCGAATTTGCCGTTAATACCGGATTTAAGGGAGATGGGGCTATTGTCGGCATTTCAGGAGTAGGTGGTTGCACCGGGGTTATTTTTGCCCGATCTGTAATTGTTTCGTCTATTACCGAATTCGCTTCAGTGGCTTCAAAAGTAGAAGCCATCAAACTATTAGTTTCGTCGCTAACAGCCTGTAAAGCACTTTCAGCATCATCTTCAGTTAATAAGCCCAATGCGCCTAATAAGAGAAGTTCATCGGTTTTAGTTACGGACTCAGCTTCAGGCGTTAAATTCTTTTCCCAGTGTATCCGTGCAGAACGATTGCCTAGCAATTGATAAACCACATCATCGCCGGTAACTTTATCATTGGAAGCGTGTATAAGATGACCTTGCTTAAAAAAAAGCTCAGCAACAATTGCGCCGCTTTCCTCAAAACTTAAACGCCCTGTTTCGGAATGCCGACGGATATATTGCAGCAATTCAATTATGGAAAATGAATTGGAACGTGTTTCGGA
Organism: Candidatus Chlorohelix allophototropha; assembly: GCF_030389965.1. Lineage (NCBI taxonomy): Bacteria > Bacillati > Chloroflexota > Chloroflexia > Candidatus Chloroheliales > Candidatus Chloroheliaceae > Candidatus Chlorohelix > Candidatus Chlorohelix allophototropha. The sequence goes on along the minus strand of NZ_CP128399.1, from coordinate 700,638 downwards.
CATTTGTTGAGATTTTCTGGTTTTCTGGCGGGAATGCCGGCAATATAAATGTCACCATGTAATCTTTCCAATTGTAGGCAACGCTAAATAATATGTCAAGATACATTGTATAACTACAGGGCTTTTCAGAGAATAATATGCCAAACTCAACATTACGTCACACTCACAACCGGATAAGAGGTTGAGAATTAGTGGAGTGGCTGTTATCATAAGCGGGTTATAATGATTCGAGAAAAATACAGCCATGCCGGTTGACATCGAAAAACTGGAAAAAATCTTAAAATCCGAAGCCGCTAATAACTACCAGAACCGGATAGTAATGGGGGGTCTGGAAGGCTTTATCGGAAATTGGGTAAATAAGTCCCGCTTCTCCAATCCTTCATCTATGGAAGCAAGGTTGATTGAGCGTGTTTCAGAACGGCTGATTGATTACGGGAGTTATACTCAGGCAGGACGCGCACAGGCAATCCGCGAAGTAGTGGAGGCAATTGTGCAAGTGCGCCAAAGCAATGCTCCAAACCAAGAAAAAGCGCCTATAAAGCAGGCAGCTCAAAAAATCTCACAAATAGTTGAAAAAGCCCTTCCGAGTATTCCACCCAACCCGCTCCAAATACCCGATAAAGGCAGCACAACGCTTGAAAAAAAGCCGCCAGCGTCAGTCGGAAACGTTGATTTTAACGCACCGCTTACCAGTGTAAAGGGGGTAGGTGAAGGTTCTGCCCGGTTGATGGAACTGCTAGGAGTGACCACGGTGGGGCAGGCGCTTTATTATTTCCCCTTTCGCCACGAAGATTTCAGCAGTTTTCGAAAAATCAGCGAGTTGATTATCAATCAGGTTGAGAGCGTGCTGGTGCAAGTAGTAGATAAAACCGTAACGCGCACTCGCAACGGCAAGGAAATTGTTGAAGTGCTGGTATCGGACGAAACAGGCATGCTGCGTACTATCTTCTTTAATCAGAAAATGGTTTACCAGCTAAAACCGGGAGTGCGGGTGGTATTGAGCGGGCGAGTGGAGCGGCGGGAGAATACCATTTGTTTCAAATCGCCTCAATTTGAGCTTGCCGACAAGCAGGAATTATTGAATACCGGGCGACTTGTCCCCGTTTACAGCGTTACTGGAAACCTGAAGCAACCGACTATCCGCCGCATTATTAAAAATGTGGTAGATCAATACGCTCCCAAAGTGCCGGATCATTTGCCTGCCGATATAAAAAGCCGGCAGCGTTTGCCCGACTTGAGCGTATCAATTCAGAATTATCATTATCCGGCAGATTTGGAGGCAAGAGAGAAGGCGCGGCGTAGGCTGGCATTTGACGAATTTTTCCTGATTCAGATGGGCGTATTGACCAAACGGCGTGAATGGCAGGATGAACGACCCGCCATAGCAATGCGCCCTGACCCCGGTTTGTTGGATAGTTGGTATAACAGCTTGCCCTTTGCCCTTACCGATGACCAGAAAAAAGCGATTCTGAGCATTCTGGCGGATTTGAATAAAGATAAACCCATGCGGCGACTAGTGCAAGGCGATGTGGGCAGCGGCAAAACGGTGGTGGCAGCAACCGCGCTGCTGGCAACCATTGCTAACGGCTATCAGGGTGTGATGATGGCTCCCACTCAGATATTGGCAGAGCAGCACTTTAAGGGTTTAACCGCGCTGTTTAGCAAGTTTGCCGAGAGCGATGCTGCAAAAGCGCGGGGCTTAACGCCTCGTATTGCGCTGTTGAGCGGGTCAGTCAAGAAGAAGGATAAAGAGAATACCTATGTTGAAATCGCCGAGGGCAGCGTAGATATTGTCATCGGTACGACTGCGATTATTCAGGAAGGGGTTACATTTAACAAGCTTGGATTGGCAATTACCGATGAGCAACATCGCTTTGGCGTGGTGCAACGCAGCACCCTGCGCGATAAAACCAATGCCACGAACCCTCATGTGCTAACCATGACTGCCACCCCCATTCCGCGCAGCTTATCACTTACGATTTACGGCGACCTTGATATATCGGTTATCAAGGAGAAACCGCCCGGTCGTAAAGATATAAAAACCAAGTGGGTGATGCCGGACGAACGGCAACGCGCCTATGATTTTATTCGCAAGCAAGTCAATGCCGGACATCAGGCATTTATCATCTGTCCGCTAGTGGAAGAATCGGAGAATCTGGAAGCGAAAGCGGCGATTGACGAGCATGCGCGACTAAAACGTGAGGTATTCCCGGAATTTGAGCTTGCCCTTTTGCATGGTCGGATGCGCCCTGCCGAGAAAGACCGTATAATGCTGGAGTTCCGTGAGAAACAGCATCATATTTTGGTGGCTACTTCGGTGATTGAGGTGGGTATCGATATTCCCAACGCCACCGTTATATTGATAGAAGGCGCGGATCGTTTCGGGCTGGCGCAACTGCACCAGTTCCGGGGCAGAGTGGGGCGGGGCGATGCGCAAAGCACTTGCCTACTGCTAGGAAGCGACGATCTGAGCGAAGCCGGTACACAACGTTTGAGAATCATCGAACAAAGCAATGACGGTTTCTTTCTGGCAGAGCAAGACCTAAAAATGCGAGGACCGGGCGAATTTTTCGGAACGCGCCAAAGCGGTGTGCCGGATTTGCGGGTGGCAGGCTTAGGCGATACCGATTTGCTGGAATTAGCCCGCGAGGAAGCCAATGCGCTTTTCCAGCGTGACCCTAACTTGTTGCAATATCCCTTATTGCTGGGAAAAGTGGCGCAACTCTGGAATACTGAAGGCGATCTAAGTTAGACACTGAAACAAGGGGCTTTAAACCCCTTGCCTGTAGCCAAAATCCAAAATTTTATCACGGGAATACTTGAATAAATATGCTTGAATCCATCATCTGGCTGCTACTGCTTGAAATAATCGGATTGGTAACACTACCCCTCACTTTCACCTTCTTTCGTTACTTGCCGGAGCGCGGTTACGCTTTCAGCAAAGCGCTGGGATTGCTGCTAATTTCTTTCGTAGTTTGGTTTGCGGGGATGCTAGGCTTACCGTTCACCTCCCTCACCGGATGGGTAGTTACGCTGGCATTGCCGGGTGGGTTGGGCGTTTGGCTCTTGCTCAAGGATGGGCGCAAACTGCTCTCCGAAATGGGCGAATGGTTCAGCCGCAACCGTTGGTTGGTGGTTATAATCGAACTGCTCTTTATATTTGCCTATTATTATCTGGTAAATCTGCGTTCGTTTATGCCCGAAATCCGCGATCAGGAAAAATTCGGGGATTTTGCTTTCCTCAATTCGATGGCGCTGCACGATAAGTTGCCACCCGCCGACCCTTGGATGAGCAGTTACAACATCAATTATTACTATTTCAGCCACTTTATGATAGCCTTGCTCACTAAAATGAGCGGCATTGCTCCCTCGATTACCTTCAACCTGAGTACCCCAATGATAATGGCAATGCTGGCAAGCGGGGCATTTGGACTGGTTTACAATCTGGTAGCGGTTATCCGAAACAAGGGAGGCTTTCCAGCAGTTTTAGCGGGGCTGACAGCTAGCCTGTTCTTATGCTGGCTTGGAAATCTCTCGGTCATTCGTCAGTTGGTTGCGCCGAGACCGGGTGAAGGGGAACGCGACCCCAATTCAGGCTCTTTCTTTTTTTCGTGGTGGAGTCCCTCGCGAGTCATTTACGACTATATGCCAACTACGGGCGGGACTTACGAGTGGCGACAGACCATTAATGAATTTCCGATGTTCAGCTTTTTGTTGGCGGATATGCACCCACATGTGATGGCGCTACCCTTTGTATTGCTACTGGTAGCCAGCGCCCTGAATTTGCTGCTATCTCCGGCAGACGGGGGCGCACTGACCCTGCGCAACCCAGAAGGAATCCTGAACTTCTTGTTATTGTCCATTTCCTGTGGCGCACTGTATTTCATCAATACGTGGGATTTCCCCACCTTTACGCTATTGGTAGTGGGCGTAGCATTATTGCGAGAAATCTGGCACGGGGCTGAAGAAATAGAGGCACAGGGTAGAGGCGGGTTGGTGAGCGCAGCGCTATTGGGTGGCGCAATCCCACGCAATGAGTTTCGGCTAAGGGGTGCGCGTTGGTTGGGCTTCTCACTCAGGCTAGGCGTGGTTTCTCTGCTTCTATACACCCCATTTCACCTCACTTTTACCTCTTTGGTAGGCGAAAAAGAATTACCGGACGCAGTGAACCGCATTCCGCTGGTCAGCACCATCGGCAAACTATTCGGCGCGGTGGCGTGGGATCGCACGCCGCTATGGGGTTACATTCTGGTCTTTGGCATCTTCATTTTCCCTTTGCTAAGTTTCTTGCTGATCAAATTATATCCTTACCTGAAAGAACCCTATCGCTATCTTGACGAAAACGATAATAATGACATTATGTCAAGTAAGCTTTCCTCTGCCAACTTTATGCCATTGTTAGCAGGAGCGGGTTTATTTATCCTGTCAGAATTACTTTTCATCACAAAAATTAGCCTCGAATTAGCTTTGGCAGTTGGTCTGGTTTCTGCGCCGGTTTTAGCGATAGGGGCGGGCAATTTGGTAAGGCAAATTCTTGTTAGCGTTCGCTCTATGCGCCCGGCTTTTGAATTGAGAATCGCGCTGCTTGTAGCTGCTGTTCTGCTGGTATTGCTAGGCTGGATGGTACATTTTGAACTCTACGGACCGCTGGTGATGGCGGGAAGCATAGCCGGATTATTGTTATGGTTCGAAATCCGCAAACCCTACGCCCGGCATATGAGCGCGGATATTTTTGCGCTGGCGCTAATCTTGCTGGCAGTAGTTATAAACTGGACAATCGAGGTAATATACCTGCGCGATATTTTTGAGTCGCGTTTTAATACTATCTTCAAATTCTATTATCAAACATGGCTTTTGTATGGGCTGGCAGGAGCATACGCAAGTTGGCGGGTTATTGCTTGGCTCTGGCGACTTGCGCCTTTTGAAACCACAGAAGAAGAAAGTGACTACGCCAAAACTGTCCAGCCAGAATATGCTTTGGCAACCGCAGGTGGGCTAGTAGGCAAATTTGATTACTCCGAGGATGAGTTACTAGAAGTTTCCCGCCTTGAAGAACGCAAATATCCGGCATGGCGTTGGCTATGGGCGTTCGGACTGCTGGCACTGGTACTTTGTGGCATGGTTTATCCCATACTAGGTCCCTACGAAAAGAGCGGCAGGTACGCCGACCGCAAGGGACTGGATGGCGAAGCATGGGTAGCGCAATACTACGGCGCTGATTACACAGCCATTAATTGGCTAAGACAGCAAAAAGCGAGCGATCCTAATTTTGAAGGGGTGTTGCTTGAGGCTGAGGGTGGTGATTGGAATAACTATTCGCGTATAGCAACCTTTAGCGGCTATTCTACCGTATTGGGTTGGCTATCCCATGAAGCACAATGGCGCGGAGGCAATACCGCTACTATGGCTGAAGTAAATCAACGCTTCAAAGATATTAAAACTATATATGATACCGGCGATATAGCATTGGCAAAACAATTGCTGGCAAAGTACAATGTAAAATATGTGTATGTGGGATTAATAGAGACAGGAGCTGCCAGCGCCTCCCTTTATTCTTCTGTCTATAACGAGTATAGCCCGGAAGGGCTTGCTAAATTCCGCCAATTTATGAAACCTGTTTATGAACAACAAGGTGTAACAATTTACGCCCTAAAATAAAGAGTGGAGTAGTTATGACCCGCAGTTATCCTGATGATGTAGTGGAATTAACCCGTGAATTGGTACACATCCCTAGCGAGAATCCAAATGGTGATGAAGCGGAGATGGGCGAATATATGACGGGGTGGATGAAAAAAATCGGCATGGAAGTTCAAATCTTGCCGGTGGAAAATAAACGCGCAAACGTTATTGGGCGATTGCGGGGCGCAGGAGAATCCAAACCGCTGGTATATATGGCTCATATGGATACCGTACCGATTGGTCGCAATAAATGGAATTATGACCCATTCGGCGCAGAAATTGAAAACGGCAATCTGTATGGTCGCGGTTCTTGCGATATGAAAGGTGGCACAGCGGCGGCAATGGTCGCCATCCAGCGCATAAAGAATTCAGGCGTGAAGTTGCGGGGCGACCTAGTGCTGGCTTGCACAGTGGATGAAGAAAGCACTATGAAAGGCATCAGCCACATCGGCAGAATACACGCCCTTGAAGAGAACGCTTATTTACTGGCAATGGAACCTACCGATTGCACCCTTAACGTGGCACACAAAGGAGTGTACTGGTTTACCATCAAAATGAAGGGACGCGGGGCGCATGCCGCCAACCCGCAATTCGGCGCGGATGCGAACCGAGCAATGGCGGAAGCGATGCTCGGTTGGTACGACTTAGTAGAAAAAATCTTCCCGGCGAAACTAAAAGCGCATCCCCTGCTAGGCTTGCCCTCGCTAATTGTCTCCAAGTTGCAGGGTGGCGTAAAAACCAACATTGTTTCAGAAATTTGCAATGCTGAAATTGATATGCGCGTCCCACCTATTATCAGCAGCGATGAAATTATCAGCTATCTGGAAGAAGTAGGACGCAAAGCAGCGGATAAATACGGGGTAAGTTTTGAACTGACCACTCCCACCGAATTGCGCCACCCGGTAGAATGTCGCCCTGATTCTCCATTGCTAAAAGCGTTTGAAAGAGCGTACACTACTGTAACCGGAAACGCGCCCGAAAAGCATGGTTTTCTGGCATATACTGATGCCGCGATGCTGGCAATTATCACCGGAAACCAACATTCAACCGTCTTTGGACCCGGCGCTTTGAAAGATGCGCATACTACCGATGAAAAGGTCGAAATCAGCCAACTTCATACCGCAACCGATGTGCTGGAACGAACCGCGCTAGAGTTGCTAGGATAGGAGTTTAGTCAGTTATGGCGGACAAGACAATTCTTGTGGTGGACGATGAACGCAATATCGTCGAGTTACTTAAAATTTATCTAGGTAACGAAGGATATAACGTAGAGGTGGCTTTTAACGGGCGAGAAGCGCTGCGTTTACACAAACAGCTAAACCCTGCGCTGATACTGCTCGACTTGATGCTACCGGAACTAGATGGTTATGAGGTTTGCCGCCAAATCAGGCGCGAGAGCAATACCCCAATTATTATGCTAACTGCCAAAGGCGATGATGTAGATACTATCGTGGGGCTTGAGTTGGGCGCAGATGACTACATGGCAAAACCTTTCAACCCGCGCGAGGTAATAGCCAGAGTCAAGGCGGTTTTAAGACGCTCTGAGCATACCACCGACCCGTTGAATGATAAAAGTATAATAATTGAATTGGGCAACACCCGAATAGACCTAGCCAGACACGAAGTATCTGTTAATGGGAAATTAATCGAATTACGCGCTAAAGAATTTGACTTGCTTAAAGTTTTGTCACAAAATACAGGTATAGTGTTAGATCGCGATCGCTTATTGAACCTTGTGTGGGGCTATGAGTATTTTGGCGATACCCGCACCGTCGATGTTCATGTAGCCCATGTGCGGGATAAACTTGAGGGTAGTTCTGCACAGATTCAGACTATCAGAGGAAGTGGCTACAAACTTGTAATTGTTGGATAGCTTACAACTGCTCACTCTAATTTCTAACGGTGTTTTAATACGGTTAAAACAGTGGGTTAATTACCCTACAAGGCACTGGGATGCGAAAGAGGTGAGTTAAAATTATGACCGATCAAGAAGTGATTGCTATCTTGGCAAATTGCAAAGCATTGGCTGCCAAAATTCAGAAATTAGGCGTGGATTTTGCGCTTAATCAGAATGATTCGGATACTCTTCTGGCATTTAAAGCTGTTTATCAGAGCGGGCGTGCTTGGTCGCTATTACCTGCGGCTGGACTGACCCAGCAAGATTACTTGTTGTTAGGTAAACTGGTGGGCAGAAAATCAATTTAAGCGCCAGCCAATGTAGTGGTCTGACTGACAGGCGGAGGTATAGGCATTATATCTCTTGAATGTAGTTTGGAAAGAGACAACTAGGTGTTTGCTAAACCCCCGCCCAATTTTATGCTAGTGCTTTTGAAGTTTTATCTGTTCAATATCCCCTTCACTAACAGAATTTTATTCTTTTGCTAGGAAGTAGCTTGAAGCTAAACAAGCAACCCACTAAAGCGAAGAAAAAGTTTCGGAACTTATCTTTTCTTCTTATATTCGTGTTCATCTTGTTATTAGTTCCGGGACTCTCTATTCTTTCTCAAAAAGCTACAGCCATAAGCCTTGATATAGTTATCAGCCAAGTTTATGGAGGTGGCGGCAACAGCGGTTCTACCTATCGCAACGACTTTATAGAGCTTTTTAATCGTGGTAGCGCCACCGTGAGCGTTTCAGGCTGGACGGTGCAATATGCCAGTGCCACCGGAAACAGTTGGGCAACTACGTCACTTTCCGGCAATATTGCGCCCGGTCAATATTTTCTGGTGCAGGAGGGCGGTGGCACTGGTGGTACTACCAATCTGCCAACCCCCGATGTTACCGGCGCTATAAATCTGAGCGCAACCACCGGGAAAGTGGCGCTGGTACGAACTTCAAACTATCTTGTCTGTGGGAGTGGTATCGCGTGCCTACCTAACGCTGATATTGTTGATTTTGTGGGCTACGGCAGCAGCGCAGATAACGCGGAAAATACGCCCGTAGCTGCCTTGAGCAACACCACTGCCGCCTTACGTCTGTCGGCGGGCTGTCGTGAAACCAACAATAACAACAGCGATTTTACTATCACTGCGCCAATACCTCGAAACTCGGCTACTACCCTTTCGCCTTGCAACGTTTCTCCTACGCCTAGTGTTCCACCCGTTGGCTACACCCCGATTTACACTATTCAGGGCGCGGGCTTGCGTTCGCCCTATGAAAACCAGTTGATAACTACTGAGGGAGTTGTAACGGCAATAAAAAGCAGTAGCGGCGTGGGCTTTTTCATGCAAGACCCTTCAGGCGATGGAAACAATAATACTTCAGATGCTATATTTGTTTTTACCAGCACTACACCAACCGTAACAGTAGGAAATCGGGTGCGAGTCAGTGGCGCTGTTACCGAATACCAGCGTTTGCCAGCCGACCAGCCTTTAACCGAAATCACAAGCGCCACTATAACGGATTTAGGGGCGAGCCAGCTTTTACCTACTTCTGTAAGAATCAGCCTTACCACAAGCGGGGCGGGCATCCGACAACCACCGCTTGCTACCATCTATTCGACCTCTACATTTGACCCTACTACCGACGCGCTGGATTTTTACGAATCGCTGGAAGGTATGCTGGTAAGAGTGGATAATGCGGTAGTGGTTGGACCTACTTCATCCGGCAGCGAGTTCTGGATTGTACCGGATAATGGAATCGGCGCATCGGGTTTTACTACGCGCAGTGCTATTGCTATTTCTAGCGATGACTTCAACCCAGAGCGTATTCTGGTGGATAATAACGTGCTGGGGAGTCCAAACCCGCAAGTAGCGCTTGGTGACCGGATTACTGCCCCTATCACCGGGCTGCTCGATTATGGCTCAACTTCCAGCAGTTCAGGGCAATATCGGCTTCAGACGGTTGCTGCTATTACCGCGATTGATACCAGCCAACGTCCGCCTCAAACCAGTTTGACGGCGCTTTCAAATTCCAATTATCTGCGAATTGCCAGCTACAATATTGAGAATTTTAATGCTTTGCCGGAAAATGCAACGCGCCTCGCTGTAATCGCTGACCACATTCGGCTCAATCTGGGCGCGCCCGATATTCTAACACTAGTAGAAGTGCAGGACGACAACGGCACTGGTACTGGCATTACTACCGCTGAAGCAAATATGAGCGCCTTGAGTGTTGCTATCAGTTCGGCGGGTGGTCCGGCTTATAGCTGGCGTTATGTCAGCCCACAGGCAAATCAGGATGGCGGGGCAATAAACGGCAATATTCGAGTAGTTTTTTTCTATCGCACCGACCGGGGTTTGAGCTTTGTAGAGCGGGGTAGCGCGGGACCAACCGATGCCACCCAAGTCAATGCGGATGGCTCTCTAACGCTCAGTCCGGGGCGAGTTGACCCCACCAATTCTGCCTTTCTGGATAGCCGTAAGCCGCTGGCGGGTGAATTTAGCTTCAATGGGCAGCGGCTTATCGTAATCGCCAATCACTTCAATTCTAGGATTGGGGATGATTCACTTTATGGAAGTAATCAACCGCCCGTCCTGAATACAGAGGCAAAACGATTGAACCAGGCACGGGTGGTACGCACTTTCGTAAATATGCTTTTGACTGCCGACCCGAATGCCCGCGTAGTGGTAACCGGAGACTTAAACGATTACGAATTTTCAGCTGCTGCTAGAATCTTGAAGCAAGGCGCGGCTGACTTGCCCGTTTCTCCGGCACAGGGATTAATAGATGCTGTCGAGAATGTAGCGCTTACTGCCGGGCGTTATACCTATATCTATGAGGGCAATGCCCAAACGATTGACCATATTTTTTACAGCAATACGCTAAGCCCACAGGTAGTAACAAGCGCAATAGTACATCTTAACGCCGGTAAGTTAGCCAGCGACCTCTCACGCGCCAGCGACCATGAGGCGGTGGTTACAGACTTCGACTTTACTCAAACCAGTTGCAATCCTTATATAATCAAATTTACCAGCGATGATGGCACAGATACTTGCGGTAATCTGTCCTTTGCCTTGAAAAGCGCAGCAACTAACGGCAATCCGCTTGTGATCACTTTCGCTTCTAATGTGGCGCAACTTACGATTAATGTGTCATTGCCTGCCTTGACTTCAGGTGTCTCTGTTGATGCAGGTTGTAGGGCCGACACTGCCACAGGTAGAGGCATACCAAAAGTGAGATTGCTGGCAGGAAACGGGCTAAGCGGTGATGCCTTGCAACTCTCCGGTAATAACTCTATTAATGGACTCTCGATTACGGGTTTTAGCGGGGCAGCCTTGCACCTGAGCGGCAGCAATAATACGGTTACCTGTAATTGGCTTGGTAGCGCTGATGGGCTGAACCCTGCTTCAAATGGAACGGGGGTGCGGCTTGCTCCCGGTGCGAATAATAATCGTTTCGGAACTGAGGGAAATCAAATCGGTGGGAATCTTATCAGCGGGAATACTCAATATGGGATTTGGGCAGAAGGCGGAGTCGGCAACAAATTTTATTACAACCTGATCGGCTATAATTCTGACGGGCAGGCTTATTTACGCAACGGCGCAAGCAGTCTGCTAGTTCTTGGTGGGGCGCAACTTCAATTCGGTAAAGGGAATAGGATAGCAGTTCACCCTTGAAACCATTCTAGGATCGCGCTATAAGCGGCGAGTTCAACCTCAGGGCTTGGGTTATCTGCACGGATGGTTTTCGTTTCCTCCCGAAGTAAAGCTTCCAGCTTTTCAGGCAGATGCCACTGGAAAGGCAGCAATAAAAGAGTAGCTGTATTATAGACTTCTTCCAAATTACCAGTTTTAAGGTCCAGATAGTGAGCGCCATCGACAGTGTCTAAATCTGGCAGTTCGCTGTTTTATTATGGCATCGTTTCTTGCAATTCGAGTAGAGACGCTATAGTTGTGAGGTTAGCAGCCCTTCTAAATACTCCAGTAGAATTGTGTTATAGGGAGTAAGTCCCTTATATTCCAGATTAACCGGGGGCATACTCTTTAACACCCCATGGTCGTCAATTTAAGAGCTGCGGAAGCAAAATAGGAGGACTATTAAGCAGTTGAAAACTGGAGGGTTTGGATTTTTTCCTATCCAAACTTTGCTACCGTACACAATTAGAAATCCTCTAAAAGAAAAGGGATAAAGGCGACTGGTAAGGGTAAATGTTCATTCAAAAAATGCTCAAGCAGGTTCAAACCTAAATTGAACAGGCTCAAATCCAGTCGTTCGGTGCGATGAATGACCCGGTTCCAGCCTTCAGCTAAAGCTATCGTACCCAGATGTACAATCCAAAGATAAGCCAGACAAGCCGCTAACAATAACCTTTCTAGCCGTTTAGGGTCATCCAAATGGCTCTTGTCCAGCCGAAACCCTCGGCTCTTGCTATCGGAAAAGAAGGTTTCAATCCTAAACCTCTTTTTGTAGTACCGGATTGCTTCCTGGGCTAGAGCCAAATTACTCACCAGATAAAGTGGCTCACGGTAAGGCTTTTGCCAGACCGCTATGACCAGTACTGGTCCGTACTCGTGTTTGCTGAATGCTACGCCGCTCTGACTCACTACCTGACCAGGCTGAACCCCTAACTTACTGATGGCATAATGAGCTTGTTCATCCAACCAGACCTGGCTATTTTTAGCAGTACGACAGACATACTGCCAACCGTAATAATCTAACCGTCTTAACAAACGACAGCCATCGAATTCACCATCACCCAAAAAGACTACTTGGCTACCAGACGGAACCAACGAGTGAACTTGCTTTAACAATCTGATGTGCAAAGCTTGAGCTAAATGTCCCTTTTTAGCCTTAACCACCAACCAACCCAAAGGTAAAGCCCGCCCCTGATATACTACACTGATTACTAAGCCCATTCCACCAGCACCAACCTGACTGCCATCTATCACCAGTACCAGTGGACAATGACACAGGCTACTCAGCAATTGTTTGGCGAAAGGAGCATACACCACTTTTTGGTTAAAGTTATCATTTTTGAGCAATCGGCGCATTCGGATGATGCGGCTTTCCCGTTTAGTTTTATCTGGCACTTTGGCGGCGATATTAGGCAACGCACTATGCCGACTACCTACAATCCCACTGATCACCATCGCTAGAATTGTTAAATATTGTAATTCGCGCCCCTGCGCTTGTGGGTGGAGTTGCAACAATTGCTGTTTTATGGCACGATGTCGGCGAAGGTTGTCACTCATTTTGGTATCCTTTTGCTTTCTACTTTGGTCGGTAAGAAAACTACAGTTTACCACTCTGCCTCAACCTTCTCCTCCTTTTCCTCTCCTTTATATCTGTACGGTAGCAAAATCCAAACGACAGCCTTTTTGCATACTAGCACAAATATAAATCAATTCTTGCAATAAGTGGGGCGGATTATCAATACGAAACAGTAAGCTGCGGGCGTGTGCTCGCACAATACGACTAGCCTTGATGAGACTGCGTTCCGCTTCTTGCCATACCCCTGCCAGCACTAACCAGTGCTGAATAATTTGCCCAATCAGTTTGGCATATATTTCGCATAATATCGCCCAAGGCTTGTGGCTATGCCAGCGTTCCAATCCACCCCCACTTTTCCACAATTTGAAAAGAAGTTCAATCTGCCAGCGTAACCGATACAATACTGCCACTTCTGCGGGACTAGCCTGCTCCTGCGATAGATTGGTTAGATACACACTCCAGTAGCTTAAGGCTTGACGTTCGGCGCTGACCGGACGCTGCTGCTTGCGTGCCAACTCCTTGAAAGCCTGCTGACGAGTTTGTACTACTCCAGAAGGTACTTGCCATGCCACTAACCGACAGCGCAAACGTTCTTTTACCCCCACCTCTACTACCCTATCTATCAGCTTTTGTGACTGCTGTCCCAACCATTTACTCAAAGCTAAGGGTTGTTGGTGCGCCCCGTACACTTGTAGTCCGGTTTGAGCTTTGGTTAGGTACAATACCGCTTGCGCTTCTAATTCTTTCAATCGTCCCAATTTGAAATAGCCTAAATCGGTTATCCGTAGCGCCCCCGCTGGTAAACTTAGCTTTTGATGCGGTCCTTGCCGATCGTGCAGACGGGCTGGACTTAATTCCGGTCCCAGTAGCGCCCCGCTTAGCAGTTCCAAACCCACGTGCAGTTTCAGACCAGCCTCACTTTGACTACCCTCTTTCCCACACCCTTGCCAATGGGCGCTCAAGGTTGGCGGTAAACTGATAGTCGAACTATCCAGTACATACACCCCTTTGAAGCGTTGCAGTAGGCTCAAACTCGCTGGTTCCTGCCCTAGCATTTTTTCTACACACCAACCTAACAAAGCCTGTAAATAACTTGCCGCTTGGCTTGTAAAACTCTGGTCAAGCGCTTGTTTGCTAACCTTGGCTATTTGTGCCAGTTCACTCCGACTTGCCTCAGGATTGGACAGCCAGCCTCCGATTAGCGCTTTGGCGAATGTGGCGCCATCCAGTTTTGAACGGCGTTGTCGAAAACCCGTCTCCACTGCCAGATGTTGCGCTGTTTCATTAAATAGGGCTTGCAAATTCCCCGCTATTTGTTTAAGCTTTTCCATGAAAGTACCTGTGTTTGGCTTAAGGTTTTTTTTGGCAATTAAATCTTTGCCACAGGTACTTTCTTTTGTCTACTTCCCATTCTTTTTAAATTGACGACCATGGGGCATACTCTTTAACACCCCATAAAGACGGCTAGCCTGTCCAGTATTCTGCGCTAATATTTTGAGCTCGGTTTGATAAGTATGAATGGTGAATAATATTCCCTGAGTACGAGGCAGTCGCAATAGCCCTTGCCGTTCTACCCGAAAATAGCAGCGCTCCCCCACATTTTCTAGGGTAATATCCCGATACAGGTCTTGTAATTCCGCTTTGAATTTAGTCGCAAGGTTGAGCCTGTTTGAAGGCTTTATACCCCAATTAGCTCTCCAGGTCGGTCTATCTGACTTTATGCGCTCCAACATCAGATAGGATGACCGCCCGATTTGCTCGGCAGAGGTTGGAACCGGCTGATGAATTTCTTGGAACGATTTTCCGATTTTATCCTGCAAACACCAATCGTTAGGGAAACAGAGTTGCCCTGCTACCAGAGGTATTCCGTCGAGGGCTACCATCGCCAATTGCGTAAAGTGATCAAAACCAAGGGGGCTTTTCCCTCCGCGGAGTCAGTAAGGAAGTTATTTTACCTGGCAAATTGTGATATTACCAGCGATTGGACCATGCCGATACCTAATTGAGCCCTTGTGCTAGATAAAACAAAATACCCTCCGAAACGTATAGAAGGTGCGAATCAACCTATACCAATCGGAGGGATAAAAACATGATAACCAATTTCGAAGATTTTTGCACTTGGGCTTTCGTTATTATTGATGATCTGTGGAAAGAGCTAAGCCCAGCCTTTACACGCACTGGACCACAACCAGCATGCTCTGATAGTGAGCTTATTACCCTGGCTGTGGTGGGTGAGTGTAAAGGCTGGGATCAGGAAACAGAACTGATTAGCAACTGGCGAAACTATCAGTACTTGTTCCCGCATATACCAGAGCGTAGCCGCTTCAACCGACGCAGACGTAATCTGATGGGAGCAATCAATAGTATTCGTCAGTCTCTGTTAGCTTTACTGGACCTGGCACAGGATCAGCAAACTGTGCTGGATAGTCTACCCTTACCGGTTATCGAGTTTAGGCAGGCTCATTTTTCGCCTGCACGCTCTTATTGGAGCAGTCAGGGAGCTCGTTATGGTAAGGTCGCCACTAAGAAACAAACTATTTTTGGCTACAAGTTGCAGTTGCTGGTGACCTTCAATGGTGTGATAGTAGACTTTGAGTTAGCGGGAGCGAACCAGCCTGATTTAAGGGTGGGGCTAGAATTACTGGAAAACCACCCAGGTTTAACAGTGGTAGGGGATAAAGCTTATATCAGCCAGTCTGAACAGCAGCACTTGGAACAGGAGCAGGGAATAAAATTGTTGACTAACCCTCGACAAAATCAAAAAGTGGAACAGCCTGCTGAACGAGCGAAGCTAATCAATCATTTTCGGCAAATAATTGAAACGGTCAATGGGCAGTTAGCGCAGCAATTCAAGCTTGAGATTAACCGGGCGCATAGTTTCTGGGGTTTGTGTAGTCGGTTATACAGCAAGTTAGCTGGTCATACCTTATCGATTTATCTAAACCGTTTATTAGGAAAGCCAGATTGTTTGAAGATCAAAGCCCTGGCTTTCCCTATCTAGCACAAGGGCTTAATTGGGCATGTATTTTGAACCAGCTTTCGATCTGTTTTAAGCAAAGAGTAACTATTTGAATTCAGCAATCAATTCCATTTACACAAAACTATTGACATACCCCGACTTATATAATAGTTTTGAACAAAGAAGAGCTTAGACTACAGCAAAGTATTCAAAAGCTAATAGACTGATGGTAACGGGAGAACCGAGGTCTCGACTTACGGCTTCATAACTGGATAGCAGTGGAGAAGACCGACTTGCAAAGACTGTTCCCCGACCATTAGCGCTAGTAGCGGCAATTAGGCTTGTTACAGCGCAGTTATGCGACTGGCTATCCGCGATAAGCTTACACACGCGCTGAATGGTTGGGTGTCCCGTAAGTTCAATAGTGCATTGTGTAGCAGCCCTTTTAGCTGGACTAAGGTGCAAAAAATGATTACTCCTCCATGTGAAACCCCAAAGCAAGCCTCAATAGGTCGGCTGTTTGCCGTGGGTTGTAGAATACGGGAAGGAAAGGAAAAGGATTCCGGGATAAAAATGCCGTTTTGGGTTTCTCTTAGAAGACCAATTTTGTAGAATAGTTGTTCTAGCAACACTATTGGCAAGAAGGGTGAGAAGAGAGGAGCTACGAGAAGGAGATGTTAGAAGTTATGGCCAGAAGCGCAATAAAGTACCACCGGAAACGAGGGGACAACTACAACGTAATTGCGGGCAAAGTGCAACATGATGCCCGTACCGTAAAAAGAGTGCTAAATGAACCTAGCGACAAGGTACAAACCCGCCCCAATCGTGAAAGTAGTGTGGCAGTCTTCAAAGAACAGATTGAAGGCTGGCTAGAACAAAAACTACAAGTGAAAAGAATGCTGGAACTAGCGTGGGAAGATCCCAAACAGCCCTACTGTGGCAGACCCACCGCCTTCTATGACTATGTGCGCAAGCTCAAAAAAGCCAGAGAGAACCAGGCTCATCAGGTACAGATACGTTTTGAGGGCTTACCTGGAGAGTTTTTGCAAATAGACTGGGGTGAAATTCGGGGAGTGCTGTTCAGTAAACAAGATAGTGTACCCCAAACCTTCTACTTTTTCTGTGCCCGGCTGAAATACTCGCGTTTTATGTATGTGAGCTTTCAGAAAGATATGGCCGAAGAAACGCTGGTGCGCTGCCTGGTGGAAGCCCTCAACCGGATGGGGGGAGTACCGTGGGTAATTACCACGGATAATATGAAGACGGTGGTACTGAGGCGAGATGAAAAGAACCAACCAGTGTGGCATCCGGTGTGGCAGAAACTGGCACTAGAATTCGAGTTTCACCCGGAAGCCTGTGCCCCGGCCAGCGGAAACCAGAAAGGTGCCGTAGAAAATTTGGTAAAGTATACCAAAAACAATTTTCTAGCTGGTCGTACATTCTACGATGCGGCGGATCTGGTAAGGCAGTTGGAAGAATGGTTAGGGGTAGTGAATTACGAGCGTACATGCGCAGCGACCGGGGAAATTCCGGGTAGCTTACTGGAAATAGAGCGTAAACACTTCAGCCCATTGCCTGCTAGTGCCCGGGATTACGGTTTATTTACCAGCCTGGTGGTAAACCGGGAAGGGGTAGTCATTTTTGAGACCAACAAATATAGCGTACCGGCGGAACTAATGGGACAAACCCTGACAGCCCGGATACATCGGGAATGGCTGAAGTTATGGCGGGGTACGGAACTGGTGGCACAGCACCCCCGTTGTTATTCCCGAAACCGCCGCTTAGTAATACCGGAACATTACACCCAAGCTTTTGAGATCAAACCCAGAGCCAGAACCATGGTGTGGCGGGATTGGTTGTTAAATTTAGGACCGCAAGTGTACCAGTATGTGGCGGTAATCTGTCGACGGCAAAGAGCCACCATGAGTGAACAAATCCACCAACTATACGCGCTGGCCCAGCAGGTAGGGCTGGAAGAATTCCAGGCGGCGGTGGAATTGGCAACGGAACAACAGCTTTACGGGGCGGAATATCTCAAGGGTTTATTACTCAAGCCAGCGGGTTCAGGCAGTAATGCCGCTACCCTCAAGCCCACTCAACCAGCGGTGGAACGGCTACTCAGTGAATACGAACCACTGGTGGCCAACCGTTTTTCGGCCATACCTGAGGAAAATGAAATAGAAAGGGCGGTGGGATGAATAGTCTGGAACATAAACTCACCAGCCTAAAACTGGGCAGGGTAAAACAGGTATACAGCGATTGGATTGAACGGGCACGCGAAACCGGAATGGATTACGGGGAGTTTTTAGAAGAATTGTTAAGCGAAGAGTTGCTATCTCGTCAGGAGAACCAACTCAAAAAGCGTTTGCACTCAGCCAGTTTCCCTTTTGAAGCCAGCCTGGAACAATTCGATTTCAGTCGCCACCCGGAACTGAAGCGCAGCGTGATTTTACGCTATTTCGACAGCAGTTTTGTAGAAAAAGCTGGGAATTTACTCCTAATCGGGGCAAGTGGGCTTGGGAAAACCCATCTTTCGATTGCAGCCGGAATTAAGATGGTGCAGTTGGGTTACACCGTAAAGTTCATTACGGCTCAACAACTGGCGAACCAAGTGATTGCGGCTAGCACTCGCCAGGAAATAGCCAGGATTTTAGAGCCGCTTTTGAAATGTCAGGTGTTGGTATTAGACGAACTGGGCTATTTACCGATGGACGCACGTGTAGGTCCGGCCTTATATGAGCTGATCAGCGGACGTTACCTCAGAGGTGCCACGATCATTACCAGTAACAAAAGCCTTTCTAACTGGGGCGAACTGATCGAGGGTGGTGATACTGCCTTGATGGTGGCGATTATTGACCGTTTATTGCATCACGGAGAAGTTTTTTATTTAAGAGGTAGCAGTTACCGCACTTTAGGAAAGGAGAGTTACGGCTTAGAGCGTCGGCAACTTCCACCAGAAGAAAAGAAACCGGAAGCGGGAACTGGTTCTTAAAGATTTCAAGAGGCTAAGATTATTTCAGCCTAATAAGAGCTGGTTGAGCGCAAAAGCTTGGCTTTTGTGCGAACGCCAGCGTGCGACAGGCCACTGCCTGGAGCTTTTTCTTAAAAAAGTGGGTTAAATTCAGATGCATTTTTAGCCCGGAATATTAGGTCTTGACAACCGCAATCTACATGGGTATTGATGTAGGTTGTGAGAAGTGTAGTATAAGTGTACTTCGCCCTGACAAAACAGTAGTCATCAAGCCTCTCGAATTTACTAATGACGCGCAAGGTTATGCTTTTGTGCTGACTAAGCTCGAAAGTTTAGGGGTAATACCAGCTCAAATCACCATCGGCTTGGAAGCGACTGGACGTTACTGGGAAAACTTGTATCACTATCTAGCCAGATTGGGTTATAATTTAATTCTTTTACATCCGGTCCAAACCCATCAGTTCGCACAACGTCGTGGTTTACGGGCTAAAACTGATGCCTTGGATGCTGGAACGATTGTCAGGGTAGTCCTAAGCGATGAGGCTCGACCAGCTTATGTGCCAGGTGATTTGGTGGCGACCTATCGCGAATTGGTTCGGCTTCATTCCAACCTAGCCGATGAAATTGTATAATTGGAGTGAACCCTGGAATACCAGACCACAAACTAAGAAGAAATGGGTAGAATAGAAGGAGCTTAGTTTGAGAAAGGACTGGAAAAATGCAGGGAAGAAGCTTTAATCCCGAGTTTAAGCTAAAAATAGTGAGAGCAGTACTGAGCGGGGAGAAAACCGTAATCCAAGTGTGCCGAGAGCATAATCTGAGTGAGAGCCTGATCCATAACTGGAAGAAATTATACCGGGAAAAGGGAGAAGTCGCCTTCACAACTGCTACCCAATCCCGTACTACCCCTGCTACCACTGAGCAGCAGGAGATAACCGCTCTCAGGCAGCGGGTAGCAGAACTGGAACGGCTGGCTGGTCAGCAGGCTCTTGAAATTTCTATCTTAAAAAAAGTCTCGGAGATGCTGAATACCTCAGCGTCGCCCAACGGTGTGAAATGATCGGTGGGTTATACCGGCTCAGCCAAAAGCAAGGACTGGGCTATTCTCTGAGGAAATTATGTCACCTGTTTAGGGTCAATCGGGCTTGGTATTACCAACGCCAAAATAAGGTGGAAAAAGCCAACCCGGAGGAGGAAAGCCTGAAGCAACGGGTGGAGCAAATACTAGGTACTTACAGCGGCTATGGCTATCGGCGCGTAACCAAAGCCTTACAGAAGGGTGGGGAAAAGATCAACCACAAGCGAGTGAGGCGCTTGCTGAAGAAATGGGGTTTAAGCTGGAAACGGTGGAAAAGGAGAAAACCACTGATTAGTGTCAATGATCCTAAAGCTGCCAGAGAGGCAAATCGGTTGGTGACGGCTAAACAAGCTGGGGAGATCAACGCCCCGAATCGGGCTTGGGTAGGGGATGTGTTGTTCGTAGCCACCAAAAAAGAGGAAGGTTACCTAGCAACTTTATTGGATGGGTTCAGCCGGAAAGTGGTGGGTTGGGCAGTGAGCCGTCACAATGATACTCAGTTGACCCTGCGGACCTTGCAAATGGCAATAGGGCAGAGGCGACCAGAAGCAGGTTTGATCCATCACACCGACAAGGGCTCGAACTACACCAGTCGAGAGTATCGTGAGCAGTTAACTGCAATCGGGGCGGTAGTAAGCCACAGCCAACCGGGGCGACCACAGCAGAACGGGATGGCGGAGAGCTTTAACAAGACGGTTAGTTATGAGAAACTCTATTTAGAAGAATTTCAGAATTTGGCAGAGGTAGCAGTGGGTTTGGAACATTGGCTAGAACGGATTTATAATGAAGGTCGCTTACATTCGTCTTTGGGTTACTTAGCCCCAGTAGAATTTGAACATAACTGGTTGGCTCAAAAGCAGCTAGAATGTGGTCTGGTCATATAGGGGGCATTCCACACTACCCGTAACTTCAACCGTTCTTTTTGCCCTACTTCCACTCTTAACTCTATTACTGTTCCTGCGCAGGTACCTCCTCTGCGCCTTAATTCCGACCCTAAAGCCAGGGGCTGGTTACTCCCCTGCTCATACAAATGCACCTTGGGGGGCAAGCGGCTCACAAAATAATGAGCTGCCATCAGCCGTTTTAGCCGTTCCAGGGTGCAATAACCCAAATCAAACAGTACCAAACTGCCTTCCGGTAATTTTTCCAACTTATCTTCAAAGCTCTGATCTGGTTCCAGCGCCGCTTGTGCCGTCACAACCTCCACTTGCTGCTGCAAATAATCATAGGTTATTTGTAACTTCATACCGGCTTTGCCAGCCTGTCCACCACTGGCAGGCTGACTATCCGCCAGTTTGTTTGAAATGACCCAGTTTGTCAAGACAAAAATAAAAGCTTGGTTAAGGAGTGATACAGTCCTTTCTATAGAACTAATAATGTTAAATAGCTAGTAACTCTTTTTAGCTCTTTAACATAATTACTGGTGTCACGGTATTGAAATAAACCTGAGCCGGTGTCTGATATTTCAAAGCCTGATGAGGTCGAGTATTATTGTAGAAATCGAAATACTCACCAATCCCTAGCTTTGCTTCTTTGGGGTTCTCAAATTGTGCTAAATAAACACACTCATATTTTAAGGAACGCCAGAGCCTTTCGGTGAAAACATTATCTAGTGCTCGCCCACGTCCATCCATACTTAACTTTACACCTGCGCCCAATATCAAAGCAGTGTATTTAGGACTGGTAAAATGACTACCTTGGTCACTGTTAAAGATCTCCGGTTTTATCTTCGCCAACGCTCGCTCGGTAGTTCTAAGCACAAAATCGATTTCCAAAGTATCAGATAATTCCCAACTTACCACATATCTGCTGTACCAGTCGATGACAGCCACCAGATAAAGCCAACCGTGTTTGAGCTTGATATATGTGATGTCGGTACCGAATACCTGAGCGGGTCTGGTTATAGCCAGGTTCCTTAAGAGATAGGGATATACCCGCTGCTTTTGATCTCGTTTCGAAAGATTAGGACCAGGATAGATTGCTTCTAGCCCCATCTCCCGCATATAGTTTTGCACCGTTTTGCGGTTGAGGTGCTTGCCTTCCCGCAGTAATTGTTGATGAATTCGCCGATATCCATAAAAAGGGTAAACGGTGTAAATCTCATCAATTCGGTGTTTGAGCTCAATTTCTCGTTCGGTTGGTGCTACTGAGCGGTAGTACAAACTGGAACGGCTAATTCCTAGCAACTCACTTTGTTTTGAGAGTGAAAGTTCAGCTTTTTGGGTTTCGATTAGGCTTAATCTGACCGACCTGGGCAAAGCCTGCTTCACTTTTTTTCCTAACCACCTGAGCGGTGTAGTCAGGCGACCTATTTCGGCGTAAAGTTGTTCTTTTTCTTGTTCGTACTGTGCGGTCAGCAGCGCGATTTGCTTCTGAGTACGCTCATCAAAGGATTGTGGCAGACCTTTTAGAGCCAGTTGTTTCCATTTAGTGAGCATATTCGGATGAATACCATATTCAGAAGCTATCTGGGTAAGGGTTTTATTACCTTCCAGCACTTCTTGCACTCTTTGAGACTTAAATGTGGGTGAATACTTTTTTCTAGGTGTTGTCATGTTTTTAAGTATACACCTTACCAAACCCTTTTTAGTTGTTCAGTTCTTCTGGTTCATTATAGTTAGCTAGCCCTATATGAGTGCTATCTATCAGGTACACTCCTCTAAAAGGTTCAAACAGTTCCAACCACAAACCTTCTCGCTGCTGCCACACTTGTAGCGCTTCTTCGAATAGCAAGCGTAAAAACTCCACTGTCACTGAGGTTAAGCGTTGGCTCAACCCCGAGCGGGTGACATTTACACCGAATTGTTGGGCTATTTGGCTCAATTGGTTAAGGCTGGCGCCGGGCTGGCTCATAAAGCCTGTTACCAACACCAGTGCCAAAATTGTCCCTGTGATTTTCGAGCTGCGTTTGTTCACTCCTTGCTCGTTCGCTAGTGCTTTGGCTCGTTCCCCAAATATTTTTTGCAAAGCTCCAACTATTTCGTCTATACTAGGCATGTGAGTTTCCTTTGGTTTTGTAGTAAGAGTTGAAGAGTCTTACATCTTACCAGAGGAACTCACCTCTTTCTATTTGTGATTCTCTTAACTATACGCTTATGGGGCATTCCACTTAAGGAACCTGGCTATAACCAGACCCGCTCAGGTATTCGGTACCGACATCACATATATCAAGCTCAAACACGGTTGGCTTTATCTGGTGGCTGTCATCGACTGGTACAGCAGATATGTGGTAAGTTGGGAATTATCTGATACTCTGGAAATCGATTTTGTGCTTAGAACTACCGAGCGAGCGTTGGCGAAGATAAAACCGGAGATCTTTAACAGTGACCAAGGTAGTCATTTTACCAGTCCTAAATACACTGCTTTGATATTGGGCGCAGGTGTAAAGTTAAGTATGGATGGACGTGGGCGAGCACTAGATAATGTTTTCACCGAAAGGCTCTGGCGTTCCTTAAAATATGAGTGTGTTTATTTAGCACAATTTGAGAACCCCAAAGAAGCAAAGCTAGGGATTGGTGAGTATTTCGATTTCTACAATAATACTCGACCTCATCAGGCTTTGAAATATCAGACACCGGCTCAGGTTTATTTCAATACCGTGACACCAGTAATTATGTTAAAGAGCTAAAAAGAGTTACTAGCTATTTAACATTATTAGTTCTATAGAAAGGACTGTATCACTCCTTAACCAAGCTTTTATTTTTGTCTTGACAAACTGGGTCATTTCATTGGTCGCTACCGAAATGAAATTCACGCCTTACTTTTTGTTATATTTCCAGAATATACTCAGGTCTTTGCTGACCCCTGCCGCCCCACTGCCCTGTCCTTATTAAAGCTATATCCTAGCCCTCAAGCAATTGCAGAAGTTCCTATAGGAATTCTAAGTGCTAAACTCATTGAATTAAGTAACGGTCATTATGGTTTGAAAACCGCTGAACGGCTACTTACATTGAGTAAAAAATCTGCCAGTAGTGGGCTTGCCAGTAATGCCCGTGCCCATGGCTTAGTGATTTTGTGCGACCAATTGCTACATACCCAGGCTAACCTTGAGATTTTAGAAAGTGAAATTGCTCAACTACTGCAAAAAGATGAAGCAGCCAAGAAGTTGGCTGAAATCCCCGAATTTGGACCAAAAACCATCGCAGGGTTACGGGCAGAGCTAGGCGAAGTTGGACGTTTTACCAATTGTAATCAGGTGGTGGCCTACGCTGGGCTAGATTTAACCGTGAAGGAAAGCGGAAAATGGAAAGGCAAGGTGAAACTTTCCAAGCGTGGCAGTGGTCGGTTGCGGCGCCTGTTATACATGGCGGCATTAGTCAGTTTGCGTCTTAAAGTATCTGCCTTTGGGGACTATTACCGCGAATTAAGGAAGCGTGGCATGAATGGGCGCAGTGCATTGATGGCGGTTATGCGTAAGATGTTAATCACAGCTTACTCTTTGTTAAAGAACGACAGCACCTTCGACCCGAAAAAAGTCTGGATCGGTGCTAAGTTTGTGGCCAAAGAGTTACCATTGGTTGCTCAGGTGGCTTGACAAACTACGATGGCTTCTTTCTTCAAAACTATTATATAAGCCGAGCTTAGTGTTTCCAATCGCCAGTGGAATTTGAACACAACTGGCTGACTCAAATGACACTCTCTGGTGGTCTGGTATAAAGGGGCGCATTCCAGAAAAGCCCCACACCAACAAACCAGACCATAAGCACAGATGGGGTATGATGGCGGGGCGTCCTCTTCTTTCGCTACGCTCAGGTTCAGGGGCAAATGAGCAGAGCGCGGTTTGGAGAAAAGTCTCGATGTCAGTTAGGGGCAATTTCTTTCTTGCAACTGCTCGTTCAAAAGGTTAAAAATTATTGACTATAAGAAATATTCAGGGTAAAATAGAAGTATAAATTTACTGATTAGTAAGTAAATTAAAGAGAAGGGCGGTTAAAAGATGGCACGAACTGACAAGAATTTTGGAGAGCGAAAAGCAGAGATTATTCACGCTGCAACCCAAGTCTTTGTAAAAAACGGCTATGAGGGTACAACCAATCGACTAATCGCGGAGGAAATGAAGCAAAAGGGCGGGAATTTCAGCCCTCAGCTAATTTACCACTATTTTGAAAGCAAGGAAGCGTTGTTCACAGCGGTTATGCAACAGGCTGCCGGCTTGGAAGACGTGGGAACCCATATTCGAGCCTCGATGCACCTGCCACCTGAGCAATTCTTGCAAGTGGTAGCCAGTATCTACATGAATCTGATGCGCGACCGTGTGATTGCCAGTCTATTCCAGATAAATCTTATAGAGGGTTTCAAAAAACCAGAAATTACCCAGTTGGTAGCGCATGTTATAGTTTCTGCGTTCGTGATACCTACTAATGAATATCTTTATGCAATGATAGAGCAAGGAAAGTTAAGGCGCTGTCATACCGGAGTAATCCTGACGCAGTTTTTTGGGACAATGACAAGCTTGATGATACCCATTGTTAGAGAATCACAAAGAATCGCGCCTAACCCACCCATGCATCGGAATCAGTTTATCAAGGAGATGGTCTCAAATCTTCTTTTTGGATTAAGTATCGAGAAAAAGTAAATCAGTCAAACC
The DNA here is from genome assembly GCF_030389965.1 of Candidatus Chlorohelix allophototropha. Taxonomy (NCBI): domain Bacteria; kingdom Bacillati; phylum Chloroflexota; class Chloroflexia; order Candidatus Chloroheliales; family Candidatus Chloroheliaceae; genus Candidatus Chlorohelix; species Candidatus Chlorohelix allophototropha. The sequence continues at coordinate 675,212 of NZ_CP128399.1, read as the reverse complement.
ATGTGCCGCGTGCGGCGGCAATCCCTAACCCGCTGGCAACACTGGCGAAAGCATCCTGAAAACGTAGCGTGCGCCGTCCAAATTTTCTTTCCAGCAACTTCTGTACCGCCGGGATATTGCTACTACCGCCGGTTCGTAACACCGCTTGTATTTGCTCAGGCTTAATTCCGGCTTGTGTCAGCGTTTCATCAATACACTGTTCAATCTTCTTCAAATAGCCGGTGATTATGGTTTCAAAGTTGATGCGGCTGAGATATTCGTCAATAGCAATTGCCTCCTCAATGAAGGTAATACGGGTTTCCCATTCGCTCGAAAGTAAAACTTTAGCCCGTTCAATCTCTTGGTAAAGCGCAAAGCCGTAGTTTTTGCGTATCAGACAATCCAGCGCCTTTATCTGCTTGCGCCCGTCACTCATGCGGCTGATGTCTTCCAGAAAACTGTAAACCCGGTTGACCTGAAGGTTGGGAATCGTGTACCAATGGCGTAACATACCGAAGATATAGCTAGGCAAACGCAAACGCTGCTCACTCCAGAGCGCATTCTCCCCAAAATATTTAAATAGGCGTTGCTCCATAATTTCTTCGTCAAGAGTATTACCGCCGATTACGCGCCCGCTAGTAGCCAATATATCGTCACGCCTGTTTCCTTCGTTTATACGCGCAGGGTTAACCCGAATGACGCTTGTATCGAGCGTGCCGCCGCCAAAATCGAAAACCAGCACAAATTCTTCCTGCTGTGCCATATCCTTCTCATAGTGGAGAGCCGCCGCCACCGGCTCATACTGAAAATGTATCTCTTTAAACCCGGCAAGTTTTGCGCCTTCTCGTAACCGCTCTTGTGCGATTTCGTCACCTGTGCCATCCGGCGAAAAGTAAACCGGACGACCCAATACCACCCCATCCACCGCTTGTCCGTTATAACTATCGGCACGTTTCTTTAGCTCGCCTAGAAAGAGCGCCACTAATTCCTCAATGCCCATAAATTTACCCCAGATTTCAGTCCCAGAGTAAAATTCATCGCCCAGAAAAGATTTGATGGACTGAAAAAAACGTCCCGGTACTCCGGTATCCACTTCAATAACAATAGACTCGGTTACTTCACCCATTACCGAAACATAGCTCTTGAAGGTTTCGCCTGTATTGACCTTTGATTTGACTACTTCACGACCAACATTATCTTTAAAGTAGGCATCGCTGGCTTCGCGCCCAATCAACTGTCGCCCATCGCGCCCTATGTAAATCAGGGTATTGATAATATCGGCGCGCTCGTGACCCTGTTCAACCGGAATAGTAATAATCCGTTTTTCAGCTTCGGAAAAGAGTGAAATGGTGGAGTTGCTGGTGCCAAAGTCCAGACCATATAACATAAAATTACCTTCCGCTGGGATGTTTGGTTTGCTAGTCATAGCATAATTATCGAATTATAAATTATACAGCTATTAAAGTATAAAATCGATGTGTTTCAATTAGACATTTTACTGGTTGCCTGATACCAAATGCCTTTGGTTTGTGAACCTGCTTTAAATCTCACATAGTAGGCTCAAAGCACTGGCAATCTTTGAGTTGGGGCAAACCATTTTAAAACATGTTCTGACGTAGGAACAAGTGGTTTAAGCCCTTACCAGAAATCTCCTTTCAATCAAAAGCCCTAGTTATACTAAATTCTAACCTTAATTAACTTGATTTTTTACTAAATTGATTTTATAATTCAACACAGATATTCCCACCAAGCTATTCTCAGATACATCGTTGGTTTCGTAACTATTTTTATAGCGTAGAAGGGGAAACCTATGGATTCGACACCCGCGCAACAAAACCCCGATGGAAGGAATCAGCAGTATCCACCCCAACCACAAGGGTTTAATGCCCCGCCTCCATATCCGGTATATGGAAACCCAGTTCAGCCGCAGTATCCACCCCAACCACAAGGTTATTATCCTCCACCGCAAGGGCAACCGCAACCCGGCTATTATTATCAGCAACCCCAGCCATACGGACAGTACCCCTATCAAGCTCAAGCCAAAGCCGGGCCATCAAAATTAGTATTGTTTTTTCTGTTCCTCGCATGGTTTATTGGAGAGGGAGTGGTAACATGGGTACTCGCCTTTGTTTTGGCACAGCTTTTTTTCAAAGGACCGTACTATACTACCGCAGCTCTAGATCAAGCTAGGAATAGTTTGGTAGGCATCATTTACATGTTCATATTTGGAATAGCCATTTGGCTAACTGTAGATACGTCGAAGCGGCGGAAGCGATATGGACCTGCCTCAGCAAGCCATCCGGCGGCAGTATTTGTACTATGCCTGATATTCTCCGGGTTAGCTATTCCCTTAATGATGGTAGATCGCTATCGAGCTAAGTTCAGATATGGCAAGTGGTAAAATATCTGGTAAATTTTTACTGTAATAACTGAAATTAAGCTTGAGTTTTAGTTATTACAGTTCTATATAGCCAGTATTTTAAAAAGGCAAAACAAAAGCTCGAACCTGTAGAAATTCACAAAGGGGGGATAACCTTCTGTCAAAATTGTACAGGATCGAGCCGGGTACTTTTAGGAAAGAGCTAGACTCTATCTTTTACCATAGTTCGCATGCACTGAGTGCAAACATTATGCCTAACCGGTGCGGTATCACCCTTTAGCTGAAGGGTCTTTACCTGTATATTTGGTCGCCACATGCGATTGGTTTTTCTGTTTGAATGGCTAACATTATGCCCGAAACCGGGTATCTTACCACATACATCACATTTGCCGGACAATTGCGAATTACCCCCTTTACGAATCATTTTTTTTGCTGTATCATAAAGCCCGGATTCGACCCAAGACGGGTTGTCAGGGTTGAACAGAAGTTACAGTTTAGCACATCCTGCTCTGTTTAGCAAACTACTTAGCCTCATATGGGACTTTGCTTGAGGCGGGGACTCCTTGTAAAATCGATTATATTGAGTATAGCGCATAGTTCCTTGATTAAATTTGAGCTGAATAATTTATGAAGAACAAATCAGGGTTGGAGAGTTTTGGGGCGGCAACAGGGCAAACACCACCACCGCCGGCGTTAGATAATCTTGGGAAAGTTGAGATCTCTCCCGAAGCCATTGCTACGGTAGCTGCCAACGCGGTTATGGAAAAAGGTTATGGTGTTGTTGGCATCGCTGCGCCACGCTTAAAAAATGGACGCGCTGAAATGCTACCGACTCCTCGTTCAAAAGATGGTATCTTGGTAAGAATTGAGAATAATGAAATCATTATTGACCTCTTTGTTATCATACAGTATGGCATCCGCATCAGCGAAGTAGCTCATAACATTATGCAAAATGTTAAATTCGAAGTTGAAAGCCACCTGGGTATGGCTGTATCTCAGGTAAATGTGAATGTGCAAGGCTTGCATAAGGAGTAAAATGCTGCTTTTTGGAGGAAAAGCGTTTGGACAGCGATAATACAACCACAGTAGAGTCCAGGATTGCAGCCCACCCCACTCATCTCTGGAACGGTTCTAATTTAAAAGAAGCGCTCTTAGCCTCTAGTACATGGCTTAAAGAACATACTGATGCCATTAACGCGCTTAATGTTTTCCCTGTTCCCGATGGGGATACCGGAACAAATATGACTCGGACTATGGAAGCGGCGGTCGCTGAAATAGAACCTATTGATGATGGCACAGCCGAATATGTAACCAAACGTCTTAGCTACGGGGCGCTGATGGGCGCGCGTGGCAACAGCGGGGTCATTCTAAGCCAGATTATTCGCGGGCTGGCAGATGGAATGGTCGGAAAAGATACCATTACCGCTCACGACTTTGCGCATGCATTGGTAAAAGCAAAGGATATGGCTTACAAAGCCGTTATGAAGCCGGTAGAAGGTACAATGCTAACGGTGGTACGCGAAGCGGCGGAAGCGGCGGTTAAAGCTGCCGATTTCAAGAATGATTTTTTGCATGTGCTTTCTGAAACGGTTGCTGCCGCCAAAGCCTCTGTACAACGCACCCCCCAACTACTGGCAACCTTGCGAGAAGCCGGGGTGGTAGATGCCGGTGGGCACGGTCTTTTTGTTATACTTGAAGGCTTCCTCAAACATTTACGAGGAGAGAAACTGATAAAGACCGAGCTTAGCGAAGTTGAAAAAGCCAAGCCACAATTCACCGTCAACTCCGAAGAAGAACATGAAATGGACGAATACGGATATTGTACAAATTTCATGTTATACGCAGAAAAGCCGATTGTTTTTGAAGAAGTACGCGATAAAATTGCAGCAATGGGCAACAGCGCTGTAATAGTGGGTGACGAAACAATGGTCAAGGTGCATATCCACACTGAAAATCCCGGGGCAATTATTTCATTTGCTACCTCGCTCGGCTCATTAGGTCAAATTAAGCTAGACAATATGAGTCTCCAACACGAAGAAGCTTTTCTCAAGGATAAAGGCGCAAAGCAGGAAAATGGGGTCGCCCATAACGAGGATTTCATTGAACCTAGCGGTTCAATTTCAATTGTTAGTGTAGTTCCCGGTGCGGGCCTGGTAGAGGTGTTCCGTGCGCTCGGTACAAACGCTGTAGTTCATGGCGGGCAAACCATGAATCCCAGTACACAAGAAATGTTAAAAGCAGTGGATAGCTTGCCAACCGATGAGGTTATTATTCTACCTAATAACAAAAATATCATCATGGTAGCCAATCAAGTGCGTAACCTTTCGAAAAAGAAAGTTGCTGTAGTACCTTCTGCGACTTTGCCACAGGGTATATCTGCGCTCAACCGTTTTAACGCAGTAGAGTCGCTGGAAGAAAATGTTGATAGTATGACTACCAGTTTGAAAGAAGTCCAAACCGGTGAGGTAACTCGTGCTGTTCGTACTGCTACTATCAACGGCATCCAAGTTAATGAGGGTCAGTGGATTGGTCTTCTAAACGACGAATTAAGTATAGCCGCCGAAAGCAAGGAAGAAACCGTATGGGGCTTACTCCTTCAGATGGCAGCCAGTCGATACGAGTTACTGACTTTCTATTTCGGTAGGGATGTCAGTCAGGCTGAAGCAGAAATATTTCAAGCGCAGGTAGAAGCACGCTTCCCAAACCAGGCGGTTCAGATGGTTCCGGGAGGGCAGCCTCATTATCACTATATTATATCGGCTGAATAGCTCAGAACTAATGAGCATTAGCATACTAAGGTAGAAAAATAGAGGCTAGACCTCAGATATTTACTACCGGATAACAAGAAGAGGTAACCAGAAAACTATGCCGGGCGTTAGAATCGTCACCGATAGTACCTGCGACCTGCCACCAGAATTGGCTCAACAGTACGGCATAATCGTAGTCCCACTCCAGATTCATATCAACGGGGATAATTATCTGGACAGAGTAGAAATAAGTGTCGAAGAATTTCATCGTCGTTTGGCTAATTGGCCTTCAAACCTCCCTTTGCCGACAACCACCCATCCCCGGCAGGAGGTTTTTGAGGATTTGTACAAGCAGATTCTTAAAGATGGTGAAAGCGTCATTTCAATACACCACTCCGCAAAGCTAGGAGGTACATTTGCCTCAGCGGTAGCAGCTAAGAACAGTATTTTAGCACCTACAACCCAAATTGCAGTAATAGATTCACTAACTGCCAGCTTCGGTTTAGGTATAATTGCTATCGAAGCAGCCAAGCGTGCCCGCAAAGGGGCGCATCATGTGGAACTTGTACGGTTGATTAACCGCATGATCTATCAGACTCATGTAATCTTCTTTACAGATACCATGACTCATATCACTGCCGGCGGTCGTATCGGAAAGGCGCAGGCAGCGTTAGGCGTAACCCCTTCCAGCAATTTCCGTCCTCTTTTGCGCCTCGAAGATGGTTTGATTGTGCCGTTTGAGCGCACTCGTACCCGCACTAAAGCCATTGAAGGACTTTGTGAGTTCATCGAGGATTTCCCACACATTGATGAAATGGCGATAATGCATAGCAATAGCGCTAGCGATGTTGATACCTTATTAACGCGCATCGCTCCGGTTTTCCCAAGAGAAAAAGTCTTTGTGGGATTGTTCAGTCCGGTGCTTGCTACTCACCTTGGTCCGGGTGCAATGGGTGTAACTGTTTACGAAGGCGGCATCTTCTAACCTCTTTAACAATTTATCCATTCTAAGGTAGCCTTAATCAATTTGAGGCTACTTATGCTATAATGCCCCAACTGCACGCTATCCGCTATAAATCAAGCCTAAGCTAGTGGAAAAGAGAGGAATATTTCCAGATGGGTCAAACGGTAAAAATCGTTACAGATAGCACATCAGACATGAGTCAGGAAGAAGCCGCAAAATATGGCATTACAGTAGTTCCCCTTACTGTAAACATGGATGATCAAATTTATCGCGATGGGATAGATATATTACCCCCAGAATTTTACAAAAGACTACCGAAACTTAGCAAAATGCCTACCACCAGCCAACCACCTGTTGGGTTGTTCCAACAAACCTTCGAAAAATTAACCTCTGACGGTTCTCAAGTAATATCGCTGCATATCTCCGGCGACCTCAGCGGAACTTTCAACAGCGCCAGTTTGGCAGCCCAAGGTTTTGCGCCCGGACAGGTGACCGTTATAGATACACGGTGGGTAACAGCAGCGTTGGCATTACCCGTGATAAAGGCAGCCGAGTTGGCGCGTAGCGGTAAGGAAGCTCCCGAAATCATCCAAACCATAAAAGATACGCTACCCTACATAGAGCTTCTGGCAGTAGCCGATACCCTTGAATACCTCAAAAAAGGGGGGCGTATTGGTGGGTTAGCGGCGCTGGCAGGTACAATTCTGAGCGTAAAACCGCTCTTTACAATCCGCAACGGTAAGGTTGACCGTTTTGAAAATGTACGCACCAAGCGGAAAGCTTTGGAAAGAATCGCCGAAGTGGTCAAAACCCAATGGGGTCCGTTAGAGCGATTGGCGATATTGCATGCCGATAGCCCGGACGAAGCGGGCGAGTTAGCTTCTATGTTAGCCTCCGTTTTCCCTCTAAAGGATATATATATTTCAATGGTAGGACCTGTCGTAGGAACTTACGCTGGACCTAAAACTCTGGGAGTTTGCGCCGAACGTAAGGCTATCTAAAGCCTGTGCAAATAGAGGGGTTCGTTAACTTCGAACTCCTTTTTAAATTCTTTTCCCTAAACACTTGAATAACAATCCCAACATTGTGAATTCGCTATACTGGGGAGAAAGGAACAAAGCTGCGGTGAGGGGTCACCGATGTTTTTACTTGTCAAGAGGGCTGTACCAAAACTAAACAATCCCTTTTTTTAAAATAGAAATTTCAAGAGCCTGCTGACCAGCCAGCCGTTCCAGTTCTGCTACCCGCTGCCTCAGCGCGGTTATCTCCTGCTGCTCAGTGGTAACAGGAGTAATGCGCGATTGGGTAGCAGTTGTGAAGGCGACTTCTCCCTTTTCCCGGTATAATTTCTTCCAGTTATGGATCAGGCTCTCACTCAGATTATGCTCTCGGCACACTTGGATTACGGTTTTCTCCCCACTCAGTACTGCTCTCACTATTTTTAGCTTAAACTCCGGATTAAAGCTTCTACCCTGCATTTTTCCAGTCCTTTCTCAAACTAAGCTGCTTCTATTCTACCCATTTCTTCTTGGTTTGTGGTCTGGTATTCCAGGATTCACTCCAGCTATGCCGTACAACTTCAAAAAGCGGGCTAGTACCACAGCAGTAAAGTAGTTCCGACCCTTTTGGGGCGAGAGAGATAATATTTCAGAAGAGTAGCACCCCTGTGTCCTGTAGACAATGATATTGACGTTTATAATCTTTACTGCTAATATTATGACTTGCAAGTCATAATATATATTTGCATACTTATATAGTCTTCCTAGTATTTTTTACTATCATGAGGTTCAAATATGACCGATAGTAGTGACACACCCAAAAGCAGCGGAATCGGTTCACTTTCTTTGAAAGAACGGCAGCGTCAGGAAAGGCTTGAGCTTATTTTGCAAGCCACTGAAACAGCTTTGCTGGAAAAAGGTTATCACGAGATGTCCCTCGATGAAATTGCTGCGCAAGTTGGCATTGCTAAGGCTACCATATACTTGCATTTTTCCAGTAAAGAAGAACTGGTTATTTCGCTTTTAAAGCGCGCCTTAGAAGCTTCTTTGCACGACTTAGAACAGGTCGTTATGAAACCGATATCCGCCAGAGCGCGCATGGAGCAAATAGTAGGTCTCTCTTGCAAGGGCAAGAAAAAGGAACACGGACAACTGTTTTTTGCGCTCATCACAGGTACTAACCTTCGTAAAGAAGTTATCGAAAAACAACTTTCTTGGGGTGATTACCTGAAGAAGGTTGTAACCCTTATTAGTAAGGTGCTAGAAGATGGTAAAAGTTCAGGGGAAATAAACCCGGCAATTCCGACCGAGTTGCTTCAATTTACTCTTATGGCATTTTTATCTCGACCCGGTATGGAAACCCCTTTCGAGCAGCAACCGGAAGAGTATGCCAAGCAGGTATTAGAAATCTTGTTCAAAGGCATTGGTAACCCCGACCAAATTTTAAATAGAAATTAAGTTTGGCAATATCACCTATTATATACTTGGAGGTTAAATTTGACAGCCCTAACAAATTGGGTACTTAAGCGAAAAACTGCTACAGTTTTAATCACCCTAATAGTTTTTCTCTTTGGGGTATTTTCTCTCACTCAATTAAAAAGCGAACTATTACCCAATATCGATTTACCATATCTGACCATTACTACTGTTTATGCGGGAGCAGCCCCCGCCGATGTGTTAGAGCAAGTATCCAAACCGATTGAGCAGGTAGTAGGCTCGACCCAACACATTAAATCGGTACGTTCAACTTCTACCGAGAGTTTTTCCATCGTTATTGCCGAATTTGAATTTGGCACTAATCTGAAGGATATACAGCAGACTCTAAACACGCAGTTCCGTACTTTATCACTGCCCACCGACTTGAGGGGGCAAACTCTCCAACCTACTGTCAGTGAATTGAGTTTTGCCAGCCAGCCCGTTGTTTATATGGGCGTAGAAGCTTTGAAAGGGCAGACTACCGAAGAACTAGGGATAGTTGCTAGAGAACAGCTTAAACCTGCGATTTCTGGATTGGCGGGAGTATCGAGTGTACAAATTACCGGGGATGTATTGAAAGAAATACGCCTCAGTATAAAAACTGACCAACTCAAACAGCACGGTCTAACCCAGAGCGATATTACTAATGCCCTGAAGGGGTTTAACCTCAGCTTTCCTGCCGGAACTGTAAGCCTAGAGCAGAAGGATGTCTCTATACGCACTACCTTCACCTTTGGCAGCTTAGACGACCTGAAGAATCTGGTTATTGCACCCGCTGCTACCGTTACAAGTGCAACATCTGCAAAGTTAAGCGATATAGCAGACGTAGTTTTGGTAGATGCGCCGAGCAGCAGTATCAGCCGCACCAACGGCAATCCGGGGTTATTAGTTCAGGTTTTAAAAACCCAGAACGGCAATACAGTTGACGTGGTAGATGTTGTTCAAAAAAAGGTGGATGAGCTTAACCAAAACCTGAATGGCAGTGTTAAAATCAGTACCATTTATGAACAAGCCAGCTCCATTAAACAATCCATTGATGGTCTTGTACGCGAAGGTTTACTAGGCGCATTCTTTGCTATCCTAGTAATATTTCTGTTTTTGCGCAATGTAAGAAGTACTTTGGTCACCGCTATTTCCATTCCTACCTCAATCGTGGTGGCGTTATTACTGCTGTGGACTCAGGCAATCACCCTTAATATTATGACCCTCGGTGCGCTGGCAATTGCCGTCGGGCGCGTGGTAGACGATGCGATTGTGGTGCTGGAAAATATCTTCCGCCATGTACAAGAGCGACCGAACGAACCTATCTCGGTAGCGGTTAAAACCGGTACACGGGAAGTAACCAATGCTATCACCAGTTCCACCCTCACTACTGTAGCAGTATTCTTGCCGCTTGGTTTTGTAGGGGGCATTACCGGGCAATTCTTCTTACCCTTTGCCCTTACCGTAACCTTTGCCCTACTGGCTTCATTGGTAGTAGCATTGACAGTTGTTCCGGTCTTTGCCAGTTACTTTATTAACCATAAGGCAGTCGGAACGCATGACGAGAAGCAGGATACGTGGCTTCAGAAACTCTATACTCCAGTTTTACGCTGGTCACTTAAAAACCGCTGGAAAACTTTGTTGATCGCTTTCTTGCTGTTTATCATCGGTAACGGTTTGGTCACACAGGTTCCGGTAGCATTTATCGGTAGTAGTGGGGATAAATTGCTCAATATTACCCTGTCAATGCCAACCGGTTCCGATCAGGTTTCAACACTTGCTAAGGTTACGGAATTGGAAAAGGTGCTACAAGCGGATAGTCGGGTAGAACTTACCGAGTCCATTATTAGCGGCAAAAGTAGCTTTACTCGCGCCCAAGCTGCGTTTTCTGGAGGCGGAGGCGATGCTACCTTCCTGTTAAGATTAAACAAAGATGCGAACTTGGATGCTGCTATTAAAGACATACAAAATAAAATGAATCCCTTGAAACCCCAAAGCGGCAATATCAAGGTGGCTTCGTTGACCAGTTTCAGTAGTGGCTTCTCAATGGTAGTACAGGGACCTAACGAAGAGAGTGTTCGCAAAGGGAGCGACATGGTTCTGGAAAAAATCAAGGGTATAAGCGAACTTACCAATCTTTCCAGCGATGTCTCGGCGGTAGTTCCCCAGATAGTGGTAAAGCCAAATGTTGCGGCGACAGCGGGAAAGATAAGCACCCAGACTTTGGGATATCTTCTCAGCAGTGCGCTGCAACCCACCACCGTCACTTCTATCCGTTTTGATAACGGTACCGCAAACAACGTAGTAATTTACCCGCCTGACCTGAACGGGCAAACTATCGATCAGTGGCTTGAGAGCCTGAAAGCTACCCCTGCAGCCGGTAACTTAACTTTCGGGCAAATTGCCACATTCACCCGTGTTGAAGCTCCCGTTAAAGCCACCCGCTTAGGTCAAAAACCCACTGCCAGCATTTCAGCCGCGCTGATTGGTGATAATACCGGCGGTGTCACAAAAGAAGTAGAAAAACAGCTTAAGGATGTGCAATTACCCACCGGTGTAACCTACACTCTAACCGGGGTAAGCCAGCAACAGGGCGATGCCTTTATTGGGTTGATAGCGGCGATGGGTGTAGCGATTGCGATGGTTTATATCATCATGGTTATCGCCTTCGGCAGCCTACTAGAACCTTTCGTTATTCTTTTCAGTCTCCCGCTTGCCACTATCGGGGCTTTTACCGCGCTGTTCATCACTCACCGCGCGTTGGGTCTTCCGGCAATGATCGGATTACTGATGCTAATCGGCATCGTGGTTACAAACGCCATTGTGTTGATTGACAAAGTAAACCAACTTCACCGAGATGGTAAGGAGAAAAATGAGGCATTAATCGAAGCAGGACGCAATCGGGTACGCCCAATCCTGATGACGGCGGTTGCCACAATTCTAGCCCTCTTGCCATTGGCATTAGGACTGAGCGAGGGTTCGATTATCGCCGCCGAATTGGGTACTGTGGTAATCGGTGGTCTTGTCACCTCAACCGTATTAACGCTGGTGGTTGTCCCGGTAATCTATAGCCTACTAATCGGGTTAAAAGACCGCTTGACCGGACGTGGTAAAAAGAGTGGGGAATTCGAGGAGGAGCAGAAAGCAGTTTTATCGGGTATCTAAAATCTAGACAATCTAAGCTCGAGTGGTAAAAGTGTTTTGGCAAACAAATTTTACAACAGGATGCAATGTATTTGCCCACTCGAGCTTAGAGCAAATAAAGTTAGCGGCAAGCCTAGACGATTTGCAAAGCTTGTTAGACCTCAATCTCATAATGGGTTCTCTTATTCTGAGAATGCCGATGGGTATTTTGAGCAGGAGTGGTTTGGAAAGAAGTTGAATGGCGTACTTACGAGCATAACCGATAGCGGCAATGAATTCGTTAAGAATTAGCGGGTTTTGAGAATGATTAGCTTCTCGGTAACGAGGCGTCGTTTGGTTTAATAATTCTCGTTTGGATTGATAGCTCATTGATGACCTCATGTTATCCCCTTCGCCTGATTCCATTTTAGTTATTGGTCAAAGCGTCGGGTAATATTACTCGTGAGGCAAGTATCCAGGCAGGGTTAGATTTCTCGTGATGCCCTGCGCAATTCTTAAGTTCTTATTATTGCTCAACAATCAAGTTTGGCTTGCCAGTAATATGCCACCGGAATGGATCGATTTTCCGGGAAAATAAAGAGGTCGCCTTCCGGCGACCATGTTGGGACACTTAACTGCTATTAAGTGAGGTAGTTAATTGGGGGTAGGTTGTCTAAGAGAGCTGATTAAGCAGCATGATGGGTTTGTTCGATCACACCTACAAGATTCCCCACAGGATCTGAGAAAATACCGATAAAATCACCACCCGGAATTTCCATTTTTGGTAGAATGGTTTTCCCACCCAGTGAAGAAACTTGTGCCAGTGTACCCTCCACATCAGCAGTGGTAAAATAGGGCAAAATCTGCCCGGCTTTCACCATTTGATTATCAACAAGGGAAAATGCGATACTTGCACCGGATTCAGGCGAGTACATGTGGTACACCATATTGGGGTCGTCTGGACTAGGGACAGGAATCGCAACAAAGTTCCACCCAAACAACTCTTTATAGAATTTACCGGAGATAGTAGGGTTAGTAGTCGAAATTTCTATGTGATTTATTGAATGATCTGCCATCTTTTTTCCTTTCCTAAGTTCAAATTCATGGATACATTATGTTTGCACTTTCTATTAATGGTATAGTTTTGATTTGGTAGCCTACTGCATATTGTAGTAAGTCATTCCAAAATCAGCTTAAAACGCCAAAAGTGCAAAGGTATTGATGGATATTTATGTAGATAATCAAGGAATAGCACACTAAGATATTAGCATATATGTTCGGTTTTGTCAAGGCTATAAATTACCGTTTCTTTAACCAAATATTTACTATTCTATTCGGTTTCATATACCAAAACACTAGCTAGGAGAATATAATGGCTGATATTGGCTCGATACTGGTGGAGGGAGTGGTAGGCGTGCTACTCCGCGAAAAACGCCTCACCGTTGCCACCGCCGAAAGTTGCACCGGTGGGCTGATCGGAGATCGCATTACCAACATAGCTGGTTCAAGTGACTATTTTATGGGTGGAGTGATGAGTTACAGTAATGGGGTAAAAGAAAAGATACTAGGTGTCCCGATGTCGGTACTGGAAACGATGGGAGCAGTAAGTAGCGAATGTGCGTTGGCAATGGCGCAGGGCGTTCGCCGTTTGCTGAATACCGACATCGGCGTAAGCGCCACCGGAATTGCCGGACCAGGGGGTGGTACGCCGCAAAAGCCGGTTGGTCTGGTTTATATTGCCCTCTCTGCCGATGGTTACGAACGAGTAGAGCGTTTTATCTGGTCAGGTGATCGTATCCAGAATAAGCGAGAATCTTCTGAAGCAGCTCTAAAAATTTTGCTGGAATATCTGCAAAGTCTTTAACAGATTGGAGTAGTACAACATGCCTTTAAGCGAAGAACGACGGCAACATGCCTTTAACAACGCAATGACCCCGCGCCAATTTGTAGAAAGTATGGAAATTTATCGCGAAAGACTGGAGTCAGGTTACGAAGCTACCGAATTTCGACCTGAAACTCTGACGCTCTTTGCCGCTTTACCGGAAACGTTAGAAGTATTAGGGTTAGTGGAGGATACTTCCGGGGATGTAGTTTTCAATCTTCCCATCCTGATGAAATTGGCTGACTGCACAGGCAAGTTAAACATACATCTGCTGCGCCGTTCAAATAATCAGGATATTGCCGCTCAATACATTTTACGAAGTGGAAGAAATCATCTGCCCACTTACATTTTCTACAATACTAAGGGTGACGAGTTGGGAACCTTTATCGAGCGCCCTCTATTTGTAATGGAATTGATGGCAGATTGGTTTCAGGAATTTTGGGAAAAGCACCCTGACCTACCCGGTTTCGGGACATTTCCGGGACAAATGCCGGAAGCTAGTCGCTTAGTGTTAAACGATTTCTTCGCAGAAAAGCGTGAACCACTCCGTGCGCAGGAGGCTGAAACCATCGCCAAACACATTTTAAAGCTGGTAAGCTGAACAAGAACTCAACCGTTTTCGATCTAACGGAATAGAATGGGATTAGATTTTCAGAGGTGCTATGTCTGTTCTAATTTTCCCGCCACTTGGCTTGTATAACGTCGCCTTTTTCTCAAGCGCAAGTGCTTTAGCTTGCCAGCAACTCAATATTATCCAACGGTTTGTTGATGAGTTCTCGGAAATATTCAGCAGTAAGCCGTATGCCCTCTTCCAATGAAACTTTCGGTTCCCAATTGAGAAGTGTACGCGCTTTGGTGATATCGGGGCAGCGACGATTAGGATCATCCACTCTGCCGGGCAGATACACGATTTCTACATCCGGGTTCACAATATTGGCAACTACTTGGGCAAAATTAGTAATGGTGCGCTCGTCTGGATTGCCTAAATTAATAACCTCTCCGGCAGTCCCTTCGGTGTGCATTGCTTTTAATAATCCGGCTACCAGATCAGAAACATAACAGAAAGAGCGAGTTTGCATGCCGGTTCCGTAGATTGTCAGGTCGTGACCGTTGAGAGCTTGCATAATAAAATTGGGAACTACACGCCCATCCTGCGGATCATTGCGGGGACCATAGGTATTGAAAAGGCGCACGATACGCGCATTTAGTCCGAATTGCCGCACATATTCCATTGTAAGGCTTTCAGAAAAACGCTTGCTCTCATCATAGCAACTACGAGGACCAACCGGGTTTACGTTACCCCAATAATCTTCGCGCTGTGGATGTACCAACGGGTCACCATATGCTTCGGAGGTAGACGTAATCAGGAATTTGGCTTTATCCAACAACGCCATTTTCAAAAGATTATGAGTTCCAACCGAGTTGACTAAATGAGTTTCGATGGGATGGCGAGAATAGCCAACTGGACTTGCCGGACTTGCCAAATGGAAAATTGCATCTACCGGACCACTTTCGATTTTTAAGGGCTCTATAATGTCATGTTCATGAAATTCAAAATAAGAATGCCCTATCAAATGAGCAATATTGTGTATGTTACCGGTAATAAAATTATCTATTGCGATAACCTGATGACCTTGCGCAAGCAAAGCCTCGCATAAGTGTGAACCTATAAATCCGGCACCACCGGCAACCAATACTCTCACTACATTACTCCTTATTTAAGAGGACTTTACTATTTAAACTTGAGTTTCATAATATAAGTGCGATTTAGGGCAGCACATTTGAGTAGTGCCGCACGTCATTAGTTTGTTATCGCTTGGCTACTCTGCTCATTTCAAGCGGGCCTGAACCTAGGATGCCAGCCAAAGCACGAAAGCTGTTAAAACTGCTGCTATCCTGTAGCTCTTCGTCAGGACGACCAATTGCTTCATAATTGAAGCCAAATCGGCGCATTTCTTCAGGGTCATAAAGATTACGTCCATCAAACAGGTTGAGGCGGTGCATTAATTTCTTCACTTTTTGGAAATTAACTTGCTTGAATTCGTTCCACTCGGTTAGTAGCAGCACTGCTTCTGCTTCTGTTACCGCTGTATATGGATCGTTGCAAAATTCGACGGCACCGGGAAGAAGCATTCGCGCGTTTTTCATCGCTACCGGATCGTAAACAATAACTTCTGCTCCTTTTCGTACAAGAGCGGTAATAATATCGAGAGCAGGAGCTTCACGCATATCATCAGTATTGGGCTTGAATGCCAGACCCCACACGGCGATGCGTCTACCGGTAACCGAGCCGAGCTTGCGTTCAATTTTCTGAACAAACAAACGGCGAGCATCTTGGTTTATATCCATTACTGCCAGCAATAATTGTGGGTGGCAATTGTGAGTAGCCGCCATATGTGCCAAGGCTTTGACATCTTTCGGAAAGCAACTACCGCCGTATCCGATACCCGCTTGCAAGAATTGAGGACCTATTCGTTTGTCATAGCCCATCCCTTCTGCTACGACTTTGACATCTGCTCCTAAGGTGTCACAAATCTGGGCAATCTCGTTAATGAAACTAATGCGGGTTGCGAGAATCGCATTGGAAGCGTATTTAATCATCTCGGCGGTACGCAGATCAGTTATGATAATAGGCGATTTAAGGGCAGAATAGAGCGAGGAAACCATTTCGGCAGCAGCGCGTTTGGTACTGCCCAAAACAATGCGATCAGGGTTCATAAAATCAAAGACGGCGGAACCTTCCCGCAAGAATTCGGGGTTACTCACCACTTCGAAAGTAGCTTCAACGCTACTGTCATTCAGGCTGCGCTCCAAAATACTAGCAACCCAATCACCCGTACCAATCGGTACAGTGCTTTTGTTGATAATAATTGTATGTCCCTTTAGCACTTTGGCTATTGACTCGGCAGCCATCTCTACGTATTTAAGATCAGCGCTACCATCTTCACCCTGTGGTGTACCCACCGCGATAAAAGCGAATTCTGCTTCTGGAACAGCTTCAGCATAGTTAGTTGTAAAAATCAGACGACCGGCCTCATAGTTACGTTTAACCAATTCTTCTAAACCCGGCTCGTAAATCGGCAATTCACCGCATTTCAAACGAGCGATTTTTTCTGCATCAACATCCAAACAAATTACGGTGTTACCAAGGTCAGCAAGACATGTACCGGTTACTAAGCCAACGTATCCAGTGCCAACCACACAAATTTTGCTCACCTGCCAAATTCTCCTTGTATAATTACTGTTTTTACTCGTAATAAAGGCGGGTATAAATCCCGCCCTGTAGTCTATGATTTACCTTTGAGCTTAGAAAGCTCCATCTCCATTCAGTACTGCCGGGATTGTCTTGAGGATAATCTTCAAATCCAACCAAGGCGACCAATGCTCTGCGTAATAAATATCAAGCTTAACCATTTCTTCGTAACTGATATTACTGCGCCCACTCACTTGCCACAGACCAGTCAAACCGGGTGTAACCTCCAAGCGACGATAGTGCCAATCATCGTATCGCTCAACTTCGCGAGGTATAGGCGGGCGGGGACCTGCAAAGCTCATTTGACCAAGCAAAATGTTGAAGAACTGCGGTAACTCATCCAAGCTGGTGCGGCGGATAAACTTGCCAACCCGAGTGCGACGCGGGTCGTCT